>NZ_LGEB01000064.1:0-369143 GCF_001279555.1 Micromonospora sp. NRRL B-16802
GACGCTCGGCGACGACCCGCCGCCCACCACACCGCCGCCCACCACCCCGCCCCCCGGTGGGAGCCCCGCCTGCACCGCCGTCTACTCCGTACAGGACCAGTGGAACGGTGGGTTCGTCGCCAACGTCAACGTCACGGCAGGAGCCACCCCGCTCACCGGCTGGCGGGTTACCCTCAACCTGCCGGGCGGCGCCTCGGTCACCTCGCTCTGGAACGCTGTCACCAGCGGCACCAGCGGGACCATCACCGTCGCGAACCAGAGCTACAACGGACGGCTGGCCGCAGGCCAGACCACCAGTTTCGGATTCCAGGGCACCGGAAACGGCAACGGCGCCACCGCCACCTGCACCGCAAGCGTGAACTAAGAGCGACCGGCAGTAGGTAGGGCGTCTGGACGGAGGGGACCCCGAGGTAGCAAGCAGGCACGGGTCCATTGATCATCGGAGTCTTTACGCTTCGTGACCGATGGAGTCCCGTGCCTGCACCAACTCGACACCCCGGCCACCGCCGACCTGCTGCACCAGCACGGCATCCTCTGGGCACCGGACATCATCGTCAGCGCCGGCGGCATCATCCACGCCACCGCCGTCGAACTGCACCGGGAAACGTCCGCCCAGGCCACCGTCCGGGTCCACGGCATCGCCGACACCCTCACCGACATCCTGCGCACCGCCCGCGCCACCGGCTCGACCCCGGCCGCCGCCGCCCGCGCCCGCCACCACATCGAACACGGCCGCCGCTGACCCTGCCGCCACCCGACCGCAAGTCACGGTACGCGTGACCTGCTTGGCCAGCTGGCGGTGCGAGGCCACCGGTGGAGAAGTCCGGCAGTGCGCTGGGCGAGGACCATCGCCTGGCCAGTATCGGTGGCTGGAGGAGGCGTTCCGCAGCCATTGATCCACCGTCGCACGCACGTCCCGCCCTGGCCGCCGCGATCCCGACCCCGTTCGGAGATCCCGCCCGTGGCGAGCGTCCTGGTGGGAGCCCGAGCATGGCCGTTCCGACGGCACGACGATCGACTTTTCATATACGTGTATCGATCTCTGGTATATCGTCCTTCGGGTATATGTCAGCCTCTCAGCTCTCTCTGGAGCGGACATGATGAGTACGCGACGCTGGCTCGGTACCGCCACGGCGGTCCTGCTCGTTGCCACCATGACCAGCACCGTGCCGAGCGGCGCCCACGCCGCGCCGGCCAACGACGTCACCACCGCCGTACAGCAGAAGCTGCTCGCGGAGGCCGCAGTCGCGGCGGACCAGGCGTTCCGGACCGCCGATGTGGCGGACACCCGGGTGAACGTCACCCGCAAGGACGGCCGGGCCTGGGCCTTCGGCACCGCCGTGCTCGTCGCCCCGCAGGGAGAGGATCTCCACCCGTCCGGTTGGCTCTTCGTCGCCCGTCAGCAGCGCGGCGGCTGGCAGGTCGCCTTCGAAGGCGAAGCCACCTTCGCCGAACTGACTGCGGCCGCGCCCGTCTCCGTCGTCGCTGAGCAGGAGAGGGACACCTTCACCGCCCCGAAGACGATGTCCGCCAACGGGGACTTCCGCACCGGCATGCGCCTGCCGTTCACCGTTGGCCAGTCCTGGATCCTCCGGGGCGGCCCACACGGCTGGTCCGGCTCCCCGCGACCGTTCAGCTCCATCGACCTCTACGGCGGTGACGAGCGGGTGCTGGCCGTGCGCGCCGGCACCGCGTACACGATGTGCAAGGGCTGGATCCGGGTGGTCCACGACCGGGGGTACGCCACGGACTACTACCACCTCTGGAACAACATCAACGTCGACGGTGCCTCCGTTTCGGCGGGCACCTTCCTCGGCAACACCGGCACCGACATCACCTGCGGCGGCTCCGCCAGCAGCCGGCACGTGCACCTGGGGCTGCGGCAGAACAGCGCGTACGTCGCGGTCGCCACCCACAACCTCGGCAAGTGGGTGCCGCGAGAGGGCAGCACGGCCTACGAGGGTTACGCGCTGCACGGCTCGACGCGCGTGAACGTCAAGGGCACGCTCTACAACTACGGCGCGCTCGGCTTCACCGAGGGCATCGTCGACAGCAACGGCGGCACGTCGATCAGCCGGCGGTCCGGGCCAGGCACCGGGTACGGCGTCGTCGGCACGATCGCGGACGGCGCCACGGCGGCCGTGGCCTGCTCGGCGAACGGCACCACCCACACCGGCCGCTGGGGCACCACCGCCCTGTGGAACCGACTCACCGACGGTACCTGGATCCCCGACGCGTACCACTACACCGGAGCGGCCAACCCGGTCAACGGCTGGTGCTGACGCGCCGCCCCGCCCCACCCGGTGCGAAAACAGCCGACGAACTGTTCCACCTGTACAACGAACGGGTCGATACCGGCACGGACTCGTTCGACGCTGACGACGGGGAGTGCCCCTGCTTCCATTCCTGGATGCAGGGGCACTCCCTCGCCTTGGTCGCTGACCACCGGACCGCCCGGGTGTCGGGGTACGCCTACGGCAGCCACCACGGTGCGAAGTACGGCGCCGACGCTCCCTCGTTCGAGAAGGACCACCCGCCCGCCGGCGCGCTCTGCAGCCTGACGACGACGTTCGCGACGTACGGCGAGCTGACCGGGCTGAAATCAACGTCGCTGTACCAGGTCCTCCCGTTCGGGGCGCAGAAGTCCGACGCGCTGTCGGTGTAGGGCACCACCACGCCGTTCTGGTAGGTGATGACCATCTGGACTCGGACACACTCGCCGGACGCGTTGTTGATGTAGATACGTCCGAGCAGCCGGGGCTCCCAGGCGCCGTTGACCAGATCCCACTCCAGCCGGCCGTCAGCCTTGGGATCTCCGGAGATGTTGCCCAGGTCGCCGTCGCCGAAGTCGAAGTGCGGCTGGGTGATGGAGAACCGGTCGGTCCGCTGCACCGCGGCCTGCGCCGGGCTCGCCCCGATCAGCGCGAGTGCGCACACCATGGGCAACATCAGGAGCCGGGTCGCCGTTTTGCTGAATCGCATGTCTTTCCTCCTCGATCGCGCCGCGGCCTTTGCGCGGCGTTCGTCATCGAGTCTCGGCAGGGACGTCAGGGTCACGTCACGATCCGCTCCGGGTGGCGGCTCGGGCGGGCGAACCATGACGCCACCCTGAGGTCCGACCGGACCATGGGTGCTGCCCGGCCCGAGTGGGCCGGCGAGATCGACCATCGCCCGGCCCGAGTGAGCCGGCGAAACCGGCCATCGCCTGACCCGGACGGGTCGGCAGAAGTGAAGGAGCACGATGCGCACAATGGACATGGCGCGGCGGACCGCGGCAGGCGCGGTCGTTGTCGTGCTGGGTACGGCGGCCGGGGCGGCCGCACCGGACCGGCAGGCCCACGCGGGAGGGTTCGCACCGGTACGGGTCGTGGAGGCCAGCGAGAGCGACGGGAGCGGGACGAAGGTCGTCACCGCGACCTGCCCGGGGGCGCGATCCGTCTTCGCGGCGGGCGCCCGGATCGTGGATGGGAACGGCGGGGTCGTGCTGACCGCGATGGAGCCTGACGCGGAACTGAACACGGTGACAGTCGCCGCGACAGCCCGCACGGGATACGCGAGCGCGTGGTCGGTGGTGGCGTATGCCACGTGCGACTTGTCGACGAGCCCACCGGTGCGGGCGACGTCCACCGTCGAATCGGCGTCAACTGTGGAGGTGAGCTGCCCGGGCAGCACACGGTTGTTCGGCACCGGCTTCCGCTTCGAAGGACCGGTGGACCAGACGTACGTCGACGAGGTTGGCTTCGGTCCCGGACTGCGGACGGTGCGGGTGCATGCGGGCGGCGCCGAGCCGGAAAGTCTCACCGCCGTCGGAATCTGCAAGGAACCCACCCAACCGACCGGGCCGCCCGGCGAACGCGTCGAGGCCGTCACCGAGTACGACGGCACGTGGCCGAAGACTGTCGTCACCGCGGAAGCCGGTCCGGACGTCCACGTGTACGGCGTCGGCGCCCGCGTGACGGGCGCGGGACCCTTCTTCCTCAGCGCGCTTGTCCCCAGCCCGAACCTGCGTCAGGCGGGTGCCGAGGCCGTTCGGGCGAGCCAGTTGCCGTGGGCACCCGCCGCCCGGACCGATGCTGAAGGGGACGGTGAAGGCTCGCTGGCAGTAGCCGCTCTGGAGTCGGCCGTCTTCCACTGACCGGTCGCCATTCGCGGGCCGGCGACACTGGTCGGGTGCCGGCATTCCGCGGCAGGTCAACGCCCGCGATCGGGCGCCGGGTCCCGCCGGCCGTTGCCAGCGGTCGGCGGGACCTGGCGAACGACGGCCTGTGGTTGTGGGCCTGGCCCGGCCGGCGCGAGGATGAGCTCGTCCGGCGGATGCACCCCGATGGCCCGCATCGCCTCGCGGTACCGGGCGAGTGCCCGGCGCGCTTCGCCGTGCTGGCCGCCGGCGACCAGCGCGCGCACCAACGCCCGGTGCGCCGGCTGGTCGTACGGGTCGCGTTCAAGGAGCCGCAGCAGGTACGTCACCGCCGCCGCCGGGCCCGCCGTGGCACGGCTGACCTGGGCCAGCATGCGCAGCAGGCCGAGGTACGCCGCGCGCGCCTCCTCGCGCAGTGGGCCGGACCAGTCGGCGTACGGCTCATCTTCGAACGCGTCTGCGCGGTACTGCCGGTCGGCGGACAGCAGCACCGTGCGCGCCTCCGCCAGCGCCCCTCGTTCCAGCAGGCGTCGCGCGTGCGCGACGTGCGCGAGGAACTCCTCGACGTCCACCCGCAACCGGCTGACGTCGAGCGCGATGCACGCCTGATCGGCGATGAGGAAGTGGTCGGGCGCGAACGACTTCGTCGGGTCGAACACCCCGCGGACGATCGAGAGCAGGACCGACAGCCGGTGGCCGGTGCGATCCGGGTCGTCGTCCGGCCAGAGCAGTTCGCACAGCTCGCCTCGTGGCACCGGCCGGCCACGCCGAGCGACGAGGACACGCACCAGGTCACGCGCCTTGCGGGACTGCCACTGCGAGGCCGGAACCGGGTGGCCGTCCAGGTGCACCTCGAAGCGGCCGAGGGCCCGAATCACGACCCGCTGGTAGACCGGCCCGGTGCCCGGCGCCCACCCGCCGAAGCTGCTCGCCGTCCGATCCACAAGGGCGCCGGCGAGGGCAACCTGCTCGCCCGCGAGGAGACCGGCCAGCCGATCGTCGATGTCGGCCCCGGGCAACCGTCCGAGGAGGACGAGCAGCCGAGCCGCCTCGACCGCCGCACCGGCCCGGGTCCAGATGGCGTACCCCTCGCGCAGCGCCTCGCGGGCCCGTTCGAGGTCCTGCTCGGCGGCGGCCCGCAGCTCGAGCGCGTCGGCCATTCCGGCCAGGTCGCCCTGAACGCGGGCGATGCGGGCCGCCTCGTCGGCGAGCACTGTGGCCCGGTCGGGCGCGGCCATCCGGAGCGCGACCCAGCCCTGGGCCAGCAGTGCCGGTACGACGATCTCGTCCCCGACGTCCCGAGCGGCCCGGTCGGCGTGCCCCGCGGCGGCCGGCACGTCGTCGTCCAGTCGTACGAGCGCCAGCCCGGCGAGCGCGGACACCAGGACGTGCACGTTACCGGTCTCCTCGGTGACCCGGATCGTCTCCTCGTAGGCGGCGCGTGCCTGCTCACGCCAGCCTCGCCGACGGTACAGCTCACCCAGTCCGAGCAGCGCATGGATGAACCGGCGGGAACCCTTCTGCTGGTAGAACCCCAGCGCCGCCTCGTACCGCTGCACCGCCTCGTCGTAACGGCCGAGCATCGCCAGCGCTTCCGCCTCGTTGCTCGTCGCGATGGCGCGCAGGCTCGGGGCGCCGGCCAGCGCGGCATAGCGGGCCGACCGCTCGGCCGTCGCCAGCGCCTCGGCGAACCGGCCGGTACGCAGGAACTGGTGGGTGCGGTTGGTGTGGATCCGGGTGAGCAGCAGGACGTCACCGATGCGTTCGGCAATCGGCAACGCCAGGGCGAAGTGCTCCTGGCTGCCCGCGATGTCACCGGCCACGCTGAGGCACAGGGCGACGCTGAGGTGGGTCGAGGCCAGTACGTCGTCCTGCCCGGCGCTTGTCGCGGCGGCGAGCGCCTGCCGCGCGTACGCAATGGCGGCCTTGGTGTCGCCGGTCAGCAGGTGCGTGTGTGCGGTCCAGGCGAGCAGCAGCGCCTGATCGGCGAGCGGGGCGGACCGGGGGAGCGGCCGGTCGAGGATCGCCAGGGCCGCCCGGGCGTCACCTCGCTGGTAGTGGATTCGACCCAGCCGCCAGGCCAGGCCGGCGTCCCAGGCCTCCTCGGCGGCGGCGTCGTACTCGTGGGTGGCCGCACCGAGGTCGCCGAGGGTGCGTAGGGCGTCGCCGAGCAGCAGGCGCAGCCGCCGGCTGCGATGCCGCTCCGGCAGCAAGCGGACCAGCTCGGCCACCGCCACGGAGCGGCCCGCCGCGATCATCCGATCGCCGTACGCTTCGAGCACCCGGGCACCCGCGGCATGGTCTCCGGCCCGCAGATACTCCCGGGCCGCGGCGACCGGCGGCCCGTGTTCGTCGTACCAGCTTGCTGCGGCGGCGGCCGTGTCGCGGATCTGATCGGCGGTCGGGGCTTGGCGCCCGTGCCGGGCGGTTTCGACGATGATCGGCACGACATGCTCCTCGGGCGCCGGTGCACCTGGCCCGGCCGCGGCCCAGGCCGGCCGGGTCAGTAGGCCGGTGCGGCGTAGCCGGTCGACGATGCGCGGGGCGCCGCGATGGCCGAGCGCACGGCACAGCCCCACACTCACCGGCGTCAGCGCACCGACCTGCCGCAGCAGCCGGTTCGCGTCCGCCGGCAGCGCGGCCAGCACCTCGTCGGCGACGTACCGCGCGATCGGCCCACCGGGCTCGCTGAGGATCGGGGCGAGCGGCCCGGACGGCACCCCACCCAGCCGCAGAGTCTCGGCGGACAGATGGACGAGCGCCGGCCAGCCACCGGTCGCCGCGTACACCCGGTCGGCAAGGCCCGGCATGGAGAGGCCGTACTCCTCGGCGATCAGGTCGGCGATCCGTTCCGGGGAGAGCGCCAGGTCGGCCGGGCCCAGCTCGGTCCAGAGGCCGCTGCCCAGCAGGCGAGTGGCCGGTGCCGACAGCGGCGACCGCGATGCGAGGACGACTGTGACGTCGTCCTCCCACCGGCCGACCTCCTTGAGCAGTAGGTGCAGCTGCTCCGCCGAGGTCGGCGGCAGGTCGTCGACCACGACCAGGCGGTCGCCGGCCGCGACGGCGTCGGCGACGAGCTGGCGCACTGGTGCGTCCTCCCCCCGGCACCAACGGGCGCCCGCTCGGGGAAACCAACGGTGCAGCGCGGTGGTCTTGCCATAACCGGCGGCGGCCACGACGCAGTAGACCCCCCGCTGATGGCCTGCCCGCAACGGATGCACCGCGCTCCTCCTGGCCGTGCGGCGCGGACGACTGGCGTTCGCCCGCCCGTGGATTAAGGTTCACCGTCGGCATCGGGGGAGGCAAGACCCCCGATTGGTCGCGTACCCGATCCAGAATGCGCGCGAGTGCTGACTATGGGTACTGAATTTCCGCTGGCCAGGGCTTTTATGATCGCCGATCGGAATCAGGCGTTTCGGGTCCGGTCCCCGGTCCAGGCCGCGTCGAGGATCGCGGTCAGGCTGGCGGTGTCGGTTGGTCCCGGATGGTTCTGGATCAGGCGGGTGACGCCACCGGCCATTTCCGCGAAGCGCGGGAGGTCGGCGCGTGCCACGCCGACGTCCGCCAAGGTGGGAGGGATGCCGATGTCGGCAAGGAGCCCGTCGAGCCAGGTGAGGAACACATCTGCGGCCTCGCCATCCGACGCACCGGCCACGTCGAGCCCGCACACCCTGGCGAGGGTGGCCAACCTGTCGCTGATCGCGTCCTTGGCGGCGTCCAGCGCGTAGGGCAGGAGCAGCCCGACGCCCAGGCCGTGCGGCGTGTGCGTGGCGGCGCCGATGGGGTACTGGAGAGCGTGCGGGGCTGCGTTGCCCGCGTGGGAGAACGCGAGCCCGGCGAGCACCGCCCCATAGGACATGTCGGCGCGCGCGTCCGTGTCGCCTCCGTCCCGGACAGCACGACGCAGGCTACGGGCGATGCGTTCCGCCGCCAGGAGCGCGTAGTGGTCGGTGATGGGGTTGCGGCCGAGGAAGACCTGCTCCACCGGGTCGCGCGGCCCGTGGGGCCGACGTCGCGCGGTGTAGCTCTCCACCGCGTGACAGAACGCGTCGATGCCGGAGTGGGCGGTGACGGTCGCAGGGCAGGTGTAGGTGAGTTCGGGGTCGACGATGGCGAAGTCGGGCACGATGTGGACGCTGGAAACGCCCACCTTCAGCTCGCGGTCCGGGTCGGTCAATACCGAGACGGGTGTGAGCTCGGAGCCGGTGCCTGACGTCGTCGGGACGGCGACGAGAGGAATCGTCGGCCCTGGCACCTTCGACTCGCCGTAGAAGTCGCGCGGCGTCCCGCCGTGGCGACGGATGACACCGACGATCTTGGCGAGGTCGATCACCGTGCCACCCCCGATGGCGAGGATCACGTCGGCTTCCACAGCGGCGGCGGCCGCGACGGCCAGTGCGACGTCGGCGAGTGGTACGTCCGGAGTCGCGTCGGAGAACACCTCGACGACCTGGACCTTCTCCCGAACGGCGGCCACGATCTCGGCCACGCCCGGCTGCCCCAGAAGAACCTTGTCGGTCACGATGAGGACTCGCGAGCCGCTCTCGGCCACCACTCGTGGGATGTTCTGCGCGACCCCTTCGCCCACAATCAACTGGCGTGGTCCGCGGACGGTCTCAAGCATGTCGGTGCCTCTCCGGAACGTCGGCGGCGGCGTGCGGGGCGGACGTCCGGGTCACCTGCGGGACCCCGACGGCGTCGGCAAGGTCGGCCGCCAGGGTGGTGCGGGCGCGCGCGCCGGGCGGCCGGAGCAGCAGGCCGGTCACGGTAGGTCGATCGCCGCGTAGGTGAGGTCGAGGTACTCGAGGATCCCCTCGTGCGACCCCTCCTTGCCGATGCCGGACTGCTTCACGCCTCCGAACGGAGCCGACGGGTCCGATATCAGACCGCGGTTGACGCCGATCATCCCCGCCTCCAGCCCTTCGGCGAACCGGAGCGCCCGCTGGAGGTCACGGGTGAAGACGTATCCGACCAGGCCGTACTCGGTGTCGTTGGCCTTCGCCAGCACCTCGTCGTCGGACGTGAACGAGATGATCGGCGCCACCGGGCCGAAGATCTCCTCCTGCAACATCCGAGCGTCGTCGGGCACGTCGACGAGGACCGTGGGCGGGTAGAAGTGGCCCGGCCCGTCCGGCCGTTCGCCGCCCACCAGGACCCGGGCGCCACGGTCGACAGCGTCGGCCACGAGTTCGTCGATCTTGGTGACCGATGGGTCGTCGATCAACGCTCCGACGTCCACGCCGTCGTCGAGACCGTGGCCCACCGACAGCGCGCCCATCCGCTCGGCGAAGCGCGCCGTGAACTCCTCGCGCACGGGCTCCTCGACGTAGATCCGGTTGGCCGCGATGCACGACTCACCGATGTTGCGCATCTTGGCCACCATGGCACCGTCGACCGCGACGTCCAGGTCGGCGTCCGCACACACGATCAGGGCCGCGTTGCCGCCCAGTTCCATCGAGGTACGCAGTACGTTGTCAGCGGCCTGCCGGAGCAGCACGCGCCCGACCTCGGTCGAGCCGGTGAACGACAGCTTGCGGGTACGCCTGTCGGAAAGCAGTGCGGAGACCACCTCGCCGGAACGCTTGGTGGTGATCACGTTGACGACGCCCGGGGGTACGCCGACCTCCTCCATGATGCGGGCCAGCAACAGCATGGTGAGTGGCGTCTGGGCTGCCGGCTTGGTGATCGTCGTGCAGCCCGCGGCCAACGCGGGAGCGATCTTGCGGGCACCCATCGCCAACGGGAAGTTCCAGGGAGTCACGAAGACGCACGGTCCGACCGGCTTCGGCACGGTGAGGATGCGGTATCCACCTGCGGGAGCGGTGCTGTAGCGCCCCTCGACGCGTACCGCCTCCTCGGCGAACCACCGGAAGAACTCGGCGCCGTAGGCCACCTCTGCCCGAGCCTCGGCGAGCGGCTTGCCCATCTCGAGCGTTATCAACCGGGCGATCTCCTCGGATCGCCCGGTCACTGCCCGGTACGTCGCTGTCAACAACTCCGACCGCTTCCGCGGCGGGGTCGCCGCCCATTCCGCCATCGCCCTGCTCGCCGCGTCCAGAGCGGCGAGCCCGTCGGCGACGCCGGCGTCCGCCACCTCGGCGATGGTCTTGCCGGTGGCCGGGTCCTCGACGGCGAATGTGGCTCCGCTCGCGGCGTCACGCCAGGCGTCGCCGATCCGGAGCCGCCGGTGCTCGGGGGCCAGGACGTTCATCGGGTCACTCATTGCGCCGCCTCCTGTGCTCTTCGTGGTGATGTGCAGGGCGACGCACCGCGCCACCGATCGCCTTCTGACCGGTGACGGTTCGCGGGCCGGATTGCCATGTGCGGGCGCAATGGCGCCGTCGCCGCCCGGCGCGGCTACCGCCCGGCCTCGGACACCGACAGCCCGGTGTCCGCATCGAACAGGTGCGCGCGGTCCAGGTCGACAGTCACGGACAGCCGCTCGCCCGGCGTACCGGCGACGGTAGGTCGCGCCTTGACCTTGAGGATCGCCGTCCCCACTCGGACGTCGACCACCGTTCGGTCGCCGAGCGGTTCGAGCCCGTAGAGTTCCCCCGACAACGACGCGCTCCCACGCTGCTCGACGGACAGGTCCTCCGCGCGCAGGCCCAGCAGCAGCGCACGACCGTCCTCGGCAGTGGTCCAGCGGGGCCGTGGCAGCGTCCAGCCGCCCGCGCCGACCAGGCGATCCCCCTCGGCGTGGCAGGGGAGCAGGCTGATCGGTGGGCTCCCGACGAACCCCGCGACCCACTTGTTGGCGGGACGCTCGTACACCTCGGTCGGCGTTCCGACCTGCTGCACCTTGCCCTCCTTGAGGACCGCTACCTGGTCGGCCATGGACAGGGCCTCGACCTGGTCGTTCGTCACGTAGATGAAGGTCGCTCCGAGGCTCCGGTGGATGCGGGTGAGCTCGGTACGCATCTCGACGCGGAGCTTGAGGTCGAGGTTCGTCAGCGGCTCGTCCATGAGGAACGCGCGCGGGCGACGGACCAGCGCCCGGGCCAGGGCGACACGCTGCATCTCGCCGCCCGACAACTGCGCGGGACGACGCTGCAGCAGACGTTCGATGTGCAGCAGGCTCGACATCTGCTCGACGGCAGCAGCGATCTCGCTCGAAGAACAGCGGCGTGCCCGCAGCGGCGAGGCGATGTTCTCGTACACAGTGTGTCGCGGGTAGAGGGCGTAGCTCTGGAAGACCATTGCCAGGTCGCGTGCGGCCGGGGCGTCACCTGTCGCGTCCCTGCCATCAAGATGAACCGTCCCTGCGTCGAGCTTCTCCAGGCCGGCGATCGCCCGCAGGGTCGTCGTCTTGCCCGCCCCGGAGGGTCCGAGCACGACGAAGAACGCGCCGTCCGGTACGTCCAGCGTCACCCCGTCCAGGGCCTGGACCTTGCCGAAGGACTTGCGCAGCCCGTGCGCTGCCACGGTTCCCATCAGGCCACCAACTCTTCCGTGCGCACGTCGTAGACTGCCGGGGTCCCGCCGGTGTGGCGCAGCCCGACCAGTGCGTCAGCGTCGAAACGGACGGTCGTTGGCATCCGGACCCGTACGTCACGCTGGCCGCTGTGGTCGACCACATAGATGATTTCGTCGCCCAGCCATTCCGCCGAGACCACGCGGGCCGGCACCGAACCGTCCGCCCCCGGCTCGGTGACCTCCAGCGCCTCCGGCCGGACGCCTGCCACCAGACGACGGTCGCGCGGCAGGCCTGCCGGTGGCGTGAGGGCCAGTCCGCCCTGACCGCGCAGCTTCCCGTCCTCCACCTCCACCTCGATCAGATTCATTGGCGGAGAGCCGATGAACGCGGCGCAGAAGAGACTCGCCGGACGGTCGTAGACCTCAAGCGGCGTGCCGATCTGCTCGACGCGGCCCTTGTTGAGGATGGCGATCCGGTGACCGAGCGACATCGCCTCGACCTGGTCGTGGGTGACGTAGACCATCGTCGCCCCCAGCTCCCCCTGTAGGTGCTTGATCTCCGTGCGCATGTCCGCCCTCAGCTCCGCGTCCAGATTGGTGAGAGGTTCGTCCATGAGGAAGGCTCGCGGCCGTCGTACCAGGGCACGAGCGAGCGCGACGCGCTGCTGCTCCCCGCCGGACAGCTGGCGAGGTCGCCGGTTCAGCAGCGGTCCGAGCCGCATCAGTCGGGCGGCTTCCTCGACCCGCTTGTGTACCTCCGACTTGGGCAGTCCCTCGGCCCGCAGCGGGAACGCCAGATTGTCGCGGGTCCTCAGATGCGGGTAGAGGGCGTAGAACTGGAACACCATGGCGATGTCGCGCTCGGCGGGCGGCAGGTCGTTGACGAGGGTGTCGCCGATGCGGATGTCGCCCGTCGTCTGCCTCTCCAGACCGGCTATGGCCCGCAACGTCGTCGTCTTGCCGCAACCCGAGGGGCCGAGCATCACGAACAGCTCGCCATCGTCGATGGACAGGTCCACGCGGTCGACCGCGACCGTTCCGTCCGGGTAGCGCTTGTGCAGGGCGGTGACCTCGATGCCCGCCATCAGCGTCGCACCGCCCCGAGCGTCACGCCGGCGACGAGGTGCTTGCGCACCAGGTACGCGAAGACGAGCACCGGTAGGGCGAACACCACGGAGGCGGCGGCCACGAGACCCCAGTCGACTGTGGTGCCGCCGATGAGGCCGGCGATGGCGGGTGGGGCCGTCCGTACGTCGTCGCTGGAGGTGAGGAAGATGGCGAACACGAACTCGTTCCACGAGAAGATGAGTGCGAACACCGCTGTCGCGGCGATGCCGGGTAGGAGCAGGGGAAGTGTGTATTTCCAGAACGCCTGCAAGCGGGTGTAGCCGTCGAGCATGGCGGCGTCCTCGTACTCCGCGGGCACCTCGTCGACGAATCCCTTCATCATCCAGATCGTGAACGGGACGTTGAACGCGGTGTAGATCAGGATCAGGCCGAGCTTGGAGTCGATGAGTCCGACCTGCCGGTACATGAGGAAGATCGGAACCACGACCACCACTGGCGGCATGAAGCGGGTGGACAGGATGAAGAACAGTTGGTCCTTCTTGGCCTTCACGCCGAAGCGTGAGTAGGCCCAGGCCGCCGGAACCCCCAGCACCGTGGCCAGCACCGTGGAGACCCCGGCGACCACTACGGAGTTGAGGAACGCGACGGACAGCGCCGAGCGGCCGCCGCCGGGGGCGACGAACACGTCCTTGAAGTGGTCCATGGTGACCGTGAAGCCGAAGAACTTGGCCGGGATGGCGTACACGTCCCGGTTCTCCTTGATTGACGTCTCGATCATCCAGAGCACCGGAAAGAGCATCACGACGGCCAGGACGATCAGCAGCACGATCTCCAGCGCGGAGCGGCCCCGGCCGCCACTGCGACGCGCGGGCGGCGTGTGACCCGGGGCAGGACCCGCTGACACTGCCTCGTCGACGGAGACTGCCATCAGTCCTCCTTGAGCTTGTTCAGGTAGCGCAGGTAGAGCTGCGTGAGGACGATGACGACGAGGACCATGAGGATCCCGTACGCCGAGGCGGTGCCGGTGTTGAAGCCGAGGAACGCGACCTTGTAGACGTGGAACGACAACGTCTCGGTGGAGACACCCGGGCCTCCGCTGGTGAGGATGTAGACGAGGTCGAACAGCCGGAAGGCTTCGATGGCCCGGAACAACACGGCGATGAGGAGCAGCGGCCACACCAGCGGAAGAGTGATGGTGCGGAACTTGAACCACTCGGACGCCCGGTCGATCGAGGCGGCTTCGTACAGGTATTTCGGCACCGCGGTGAGGCCCGCGAGTGCGATGAGCATGATGAACGGCGTCCACTGCCAGGTGTCGACCACGATCAGGGAGACCAATGCCGTCCGCTGCCGGGTGAGCCACTCCACCTGCCCCAGGCCGAGCGAGCCGAGCATGCTGTTGACCACGCCGAACTGCGCGTCGAGCATGAATCGCCAGAACAGGCCGACCACGACCGGCGACAGCATCATCGGAACCAGGAACAGGGTGGTCAGCGCCCCTCGTCCGTGCGTGCGCCGTGAGATCAGGTACGCGATGCCGAAACCGAGCACGGTCTGCAGGCCGACAGCACCGACCACGTAGATCAACGTCGTGAGGGCCCTCTGGTGGACCTGTGCCGACGTCAGGATGGCCGTGTAGTTCCCGAACCCGACGAAATGGGCGGGCCCTCCGCGGGTGGCCGAGTAGTCGGTGAAGGACAGGTACAACGCCCACAGCAGCGGGAACACCGACATGGCGAGCAACAGCAGCAGCGCGGGGGAGATGAAGGCCACGGCGAGCCCGCGGTCACTCAGCCGGCGGGACCGGCCCGGTGCAGGCGGCGTCGCGGACGCCACCTGCCCGGGCTGGTCGGTCGTCAGAGGGACGGGATCGCTCACAGTCCGCCGCCACCCTTGCGGCCACTGGAGTCGAGCACGCCCTGCTGCTCCTTGGCGATGTCGTTCAGCGCGGTCTTCGGGTCCTTCGCGCCGTTGAGAGCCGCGTTGACGTTGGTGTTCTCGATGTCGACGAGGCGCGCGTACTCAGGCACGTTCCACATGTCCCGCATCCGCGGAACCGAGTCGGCGTACACCTGGTTGAACGGCCCGGCGTTGATGAACTCGGGCGACTGCAGGGCGTCCGTACGCGATGGCACGCCGCCGGCCGCGGCCCACTTCTTCTGGATGTCGGCCCGCTGGAACCACTTCATGAAGTTCAGGGCCTCGGCCTGGTTCGCCGTGGGGGAGTAGGCCGACACGTGCATTCCCATGCCGCCGAGAGGGACCAGGTTCGTCTTCTGGCTAGGGAGGGTGGCGAAACCGAGCTTGTCGAGAATCTGCTCACGCGAAGTGCCCAGCGTCGACTGCTTCGGATCGAGCAGGCCGCCGCTCGCGGCGATCCAGTTGAACGCGATGCAGGCCTTGCCCTGGGCGACCGCCGCGTTCACCTCGTCGATGAACCAGTTGCCGGAGCCCTTGGCGGTCAGCGGCTTCATCTTGTTGACCAGGACGTCCATCGCCTCCTGGCCCGCAGCGTCGTTGAGGACGCCGTCGATCTTGCGGGTCTTGGCGTCCCAGAGGTTGCCGCCGTAGACGCCGTTGACGGTGTTGTAGGTGACTGCCGCGGCGTCGGAGCCGTTTGCCTGGTGGAAAGCCAGCCCGCTGACGCCGGGGTTGTCCGCCTGGCACTTCTCGGCGGCTGAGATCATCTGGTCCCAGGTCTGCGGTGGCTTGTCGCCGATCAGATCCTTGCGGTAGATCATCGTCCAGGTGTCGCCGAGCAGCGGTAGCCCGTACAGGCTGGCGTTCTCGTCGCGCTTACCGGTCTCCGCCTGGGGGAACTGGCCGTAGGCCGCCAGGAGGTACGGGTTGTAGGCGTTGACGTCGATGTTGTTCTTGACGAAGTCGGTGAGGTCGAGGATGTTGCCGTTCGTCACGGCCTCACCGATGTGTTGCGAGTCCAGGATCGCGATGTCGAAGTCGGTCTTGCGCGCGGCGAACTGGGTGAACATCGCGTCGTGCCAGTTCGCGTTCGGCACGGTGTTGACCTTGATGGTCGCGTTCGGCCGCTCCTTCTTGTACTCCGCGTTCGCGAAGTCCTCCAGGGCATGGGCCGGGGGCCAGTCGAACCAGATGAAGCTGAGGGTCAGCGGGTCCTTCGTGAGTTCCGGGATGGTCGCCGGCGCCTTGGGGGCGCTCGCCTTCCCGCCGTCGTCCTCGTCACCGCCGCACGCCGCCACTGTCGTGGCCACCAGCAGCATGGCCGCCGCCGCCAACTGCACCTTTCGTCCGGGAGTGGACGATCGTCCTATTCGCTTCGGGTATCGCATCTTCCGGCCTGCTTTCTGGATGGGAACTTCTAGGGCCTCGCTATGTGCTTCGCCGAGCAGTTGCTGGGTTGCCAAGGCGCGCGTTGCCGGGCGGTCGCGGGGGCCGACCTGCGGCCCGGCGTCACGAGTACGCCGCGATGTGGAGGAAGATCATCCGCCACTTTTCCTATACGATCCGGTTGGGGGCGTCAGCATGTCGCAGCGTTGTAACTGATGTCAATAGGTTCCCGAAGGCGCACGAGAGGACCTCAGGTCACGATGGACGACGAAGCGATGATCGTGCGGGGCCGTAGGGCCGCGACGGGCGGAACGCCGCCGGGAAGAGCGCGCGGCCGGCTTGCTGACGAGGTGTACGACACGCTGCTCGAACAGCTGATGTCGCTACGGATCGAGCCCGGCTCCCGCGTCACGATCGATGTCCTGGCGCGAGAGCTGGGCGTATCGCAGACGCCGATCCGAGACGCTCTGAACCGCATGGAGGCCGAGGGTCTGGTCGTCCGCGTGCCGCATGCCGGCTACCGGATTCCGCCCCAGATCACCCGCCACCGATTCGAGGACATGCTCGAGGTCCGCCTGCTCCTTGAGCCTGCGGCGGCGCGCCGATCCGCCGAGCGCGCATCGTCGGAGCAGGTGGCCGGTCTGCGACGGATGCTGGAGGAGATGGCGGAGTTGGAGGGAGGCAGCGGGCCCAGCGCCTATGGCGCCTTCGGGCTACGCGACGCCGCTTTCCACGATCTCGTCGCCCTGAGCGCGGAGAACCAGGTCATCCGCGAAGCGCTCGCCCGCCTGCACAGCCACGTGCATCTCTTCCGGCTGCACCGCGACGCCCAGGTCACCCACCTGGCAATGGCCGAGCACGAGGACATCGTGGCCGCGATCGCCGCGCGCGATCCCGACGCCGCCGCGTACGCGATGCGACGGCACATCCTGCGGTCCGGCGAGCGTTTCCGTCGATTGTTCGACGAGGTCAAGGATGCGGAGGCGATGGCGGCAGAGGCTTGACGGGTGCAGATGGGCCGGGGAATGCTTGCTCAACCGGATCGGATCGGATTGGATCTACCTCACCCACCACCAGATGCGAGGAGAAGCAGATGCCCAGAGCACTGCTCCTGACCGGCGACGCCGCCGAGGAACTCGACACCATGTATCCCTACTACCGCGTGCAGGAGGGCGGTTGGGACGTCGACGTCTCGTCCCGGACGATGCGAGACGTGCAACTGGTCATCCACGAGTTCGACCCCAACTCCGACGCCTATGTGGAGAAGAACGGCCGGAAGCTGCCTGTCGACGTGCCCTGGGCCGAGGTCGACGTCGAGCGCTACGACGCCCTCATCATCCCCGGGGGCCGTGCCCCCGAATGGATCCGGGTCGACGCCGACGTCAGGCGAATCACCGAGCACTTCTTCGCCCGCAACCTCCCCATCGCGCTGGTGTGCCACGGCGCGCAGGTCCCAGCGGTGTACGGGCTGCTGAAGGGTCGCAAGACAGCGTGCTTCCCGCCCATCACCGGTGACATGGAGAACGCGGGCGCGACGGTCATCGACGCCCCGGATGTCGTGGACGGCAACCTCGTCTCCTGCCGGGGATGGCCCGACATGCCGCAATTCGGCAGGGCGATGATGGAGGTCTTCTCGAAGTCCGTCAGCTCCGGGGCGGCGTGAGCGCACCTGGCCTGCCTCTATGACACCACTTCGGACGGTCACGGTCGGCGGTTTCCCCGTCCGCGTCCTGGAGAGCGGCACCGGATCCGCGGTGCTGATGCTGCACGGCTCCGGACCCGGCACGACCGGGTCCGGAGCCTGGGCAACGACAGCGCAGGCGCTGGGCGAGTCCTGGCACCTGGTGGCTCCTGACCAGGCCGGGTTCGGCCGTACACCCCTCCCGGCAGGCTCCAAGGGTGGGCTCCGGCTGTGGACGGAACAGGCCGCCGGCCTGATGGATGCCCTCGGCATCGACAACTACGCAGTGGTGGGCCACTCGATGGGCGGCGCCGTAGCGCTGGCGTTGGCCGCCGCGCGCCCCCAGCAGGTCACCCGTGTCGTGGCGGTCTCGACGATGGGCGCCCCCGGGGCACCCCTGTCCGCCGACCTCGACGCGATCTGGGCCGCCCCCGCCAGCCCGCTCGGGGCACGGGACATGCTGAGTCGGCTCGTCTTCGACCAGGCGCTCGTGACCGAATCGGCAGTCGATGCCCGAGCGGCTGCGATGCGGGCGGGGGCGACCGTATTCGCGTCGTTGTTCCCTGCGCCCAGGGCACGATGGGCCGACGACCTCGCCCTCCCGGCGCAGACACTGGCAGCGATCCGCGTGCCCGTGCTGCTCGTTCACGGTGCCCAGGACCGGGTCACCCCGCTCGGGACGGCAGCCCAGCCCTTGCTCGACCACCTGGCCGATGTCCGTCTGCACGTGTTCGGCCGGTGCGGGCACGTGCCGGCGATCGAGCACCCGCACGAGTTCCGGCAACTGCTGTCGTGCTTCCTCGGTCAGAACCGAGGTCACTGACTGCCGCAGCAGGTCCGCAGCACGCAGTGGCGCTCTCGCACTGACCGCCAGCGGCGCCCACGGCGTACTCGGCACCTCGGCCACTGATGCACGTCGATGTTGCCCGAACGGTCGCGGGTGTGCTGGAATGGCGAACATCGCTGCAGCGCGGAGGCAACCGCGCTGGGAACGGTCAGCGCGGGAGCATCGCAGTGTTGGCACAGCGCCGCTTCGGCGGACGCGCGCCGCACCGCCACACCATCTCCACGACGACGTGCAGGTGTCCGCCGTACGTCTCGTGTTCCCACGACACCACATCGCTCGACCTCTGGCACGCCGGAGGCGTCCGATGCGTCACGTCGACGCACCTGAACCGGTGACGAGGTGAGCAGCGATCGCGATGCCCGGAGCACTGATCCGGTCCCTGCCACGGTAGGGGCCCAACGTCATGAAGGATGACCATGCGCCGTTCCCTCGCGGTGTTCACCGCCGCCCTGATCCTCGGCACCACAGCCGGCAGCGTCCCCGCCGGGGCGTCGGGTGCCTCCCACCGCACGTGCACCCGCGACCTGCTCTTCTGTGAAGACTTCGAACGTTTGCCGCGAGGCGGCGCCAGCACGTTGGACTGGGGCATCGACACCCGCAACGGCACACTCACCGTCGAGCGCGCCCGCCACGGCAACCAGGTGTTGCACGTGCACACCGTCGACAACGGCAGGGCCTTCCTGCGCGTCGACGATTTCGCCGCGCCGGGCAACCGCTTCTACGGCCGGATGCGCCTGCGCGTCGACGCGTTCCCCACCGCCCCCGACTGGGCGCACTTCACGCTTGTGGAGGCGACAGGCACCGGCAGCCCGGAGGTCGTCCGTCCGATCGGCGGCCAGTACGCGCCCACAGTCCCCGGCATCTTCTGGGGCGTGGGCGCCGACGGCGGCCCGACCGGCGACTGGACCAACTGGCGGGAGTCGGCGCCCGTGGTCGAGGACACCTGGCAGTGCTTCGAGTGGCAACTCGACCCGAAAGACAACCGCGTCGTGGTGTGGATCGACGGGGTGGCAAACCCGGAGCTGACCGCCTCCACCACGCAACACGGCGGCAACGACGTGCCGTTCATCCTGCCGACGGTGAACACCGTGAAGATCGGCTGGCAGCTCTACCAGGGCGGCACCACGCCGGACGAGTTCGACATCTGGATCGACGACATCGCTCTCTCCACCAAGCGGCTCGGCTGCTGACGTCGTTCGTCGCGTTCCACCGCGTGCTCTCACCGGGCGCAGGCCCTCGCCGACAGCGCGCCCACCCAGCCACCGGGAGGCGGCCGGGGCGTTGCCGACCGAGGCGTACCTTCCGCGACCGCCGTGGTCGCGGAAGGTACGCCTACACCGGCTTCCAGACCGCAGAGTGCTGCCTCAGACGCGTTACCACTGCATGCTTGTCGCGGTTGCGCACGTCCGTTGTTCGGGGGCGGCACCGGCGGTCATGGAGTTGCCGACCACACCCTGCCGGCTGTCGACCATCCACAGCAGACGCAGCGGCTGTCCTTGTGTCTATCCATTCACGGTCAGTGCGTGCGACGATCCCTCCGGCGATGCGCGCGATGGGGGGCCGGGTGGGTCGGAGCCAGCGTTGGTACGCGGTGGTCGGCGTCGTCCTAACCGGCATTTTCGGGGCCGTGGTGAACCTGGCCACCAGCGGGTTCGACGTGGCCGACCGGAAATGGTGGCTGACCGTCGCCGCCGTGGTTCTTCTCGTTGTGCTGGTGGCTGTCACCTACTTTCAGACGGATTCCGGCTCGCTGGCGGACTGGGACAACACGGTCGAGGCGGAAGCCGCCCGGTTGGCTTCCGAGGTGGAGCGCAGGGGGAGCGCGCAGCGGGCCCGGTACGGCAGCTCGCTCCTGCAACTGCGGTTCCGCCTGGCGCCCGCAAAGGTTGTCGGTCAGTTGCCGAACGTGCGCGTCTCGGCCTACGCCGGCGCCTTTCCGACGACAAAGCTGGACGGCCGGCTCGACGACATCGCCGACGTGTACCGGCAGTCCACCGGATGGCTGGTGGTGCTCGGCGGGCCGGGGGCTGGCAAGTCCGTCCTCGCCCGGCACCTGGTCGTCCGCCTGATGGAGACGCGCAAGCCGGACGAGGTACGGATTCCCGTGGTGTTCCCCGTGCACACCTGGGATCCGGACGTCGAGTTCGAACAGTGGCTGGCGCAGTGCCTCATGCGCGACTTCAACGGTCTGAAGCGGGAAGGTCCGGGCGGGACGAATGTTGCCGCCGCGCTCGTCGAGCACGGGCACATCCTGCCGATTCTCGACCGCTTCGACGAGATCCCGCAACGAAGGCTCAGGGACGCCCTCCGCGAACTGAATCACGCGCCGATGCCGCTCGTCCTTCTCAGTCGCACGGAGACGTACGCCGAATTGGTCAAGGAGGGAGTCGCCCTGCGCCGTGCCGACGTCATCGCTCTGGATGACCTCACCCTGCGGGATCTCCGCAGGGCTCTGCCCACCGACACGCGGACGGAGGCCGGTAGGGCGAAGTGGGACGTGGTCCTCGACCCGCTGAGCGAATCCGGTGATGCCGGCGGTGTCTCGGCGTTGGCGAGCCCGCTGATGGTCAGTCTCGCCCGCGCGGTCTACGAAGAGCCCGGCGAGAACCCGGCCGACATGCTGGAGTCCTCCGGCCGGCGTCTCCGGGATGCGGAGGAGTTGAAATCCCGACTGCTGGCCAGGTTCGTCTCCACCGTCTACCGCCGGCAGTCGCCGTGGCGGCCGGAGAACGCCGAGCGCTGGCTGGGCTACCTGGCCCGGACGAACGGTCCTGGCGACTTCGCCTGGTGGAAGCTCGTCGACTCGGTGCCCCGCCGCCATCGGGTTGGTGCGTTCCTCGTGCTGGGCGCCGTTCTCGGTGCGGCCGCCGGGGGACTCCGGCTGGGGTGGACCGGCCTGGTCCTGGGCGCGTTGATCGTCGGGGTGTTGGGCGCGCTGATCGGCTGGTCGCAGGGCCCCGAACCGGAGCGTATGGACCTCAAGCTCTCGGGTAGGGCGAAGCACGCCCTGGCGCAGGTGGTGCCCGGGGTGGTCGGCGGCCTGATCGTCGGGATCGTCGGGTTCTTCCTGGTCGGGCAGTGGGGTTGGTGGACGCTGGGCGTCGCCGGCGCGCTCGGCAACGCGGTGGGCGGCGGCCTCACCGGCTGGGCCCGGCACCGGGCCTGGAACGACAGCGCGAAGCCGATCCTCAAGGAGGTGGGCCTGGGAGCCTGCGGCGGCGCTGCAGGCGCGTCCACGGTGGGCGCGATCGGCGCGCTCTCCCACGCGCCTACCGGCCAGAATCTGCCCCTGTGGCTGCTGGCCGGCCTCATCGTCGGAGTGGCCTTCACGCCCGGCGCCGGACTCCTGGCCGAACCCGAGGTCGAGGTCGCCGTCACCCCCACCGCACTGTTGCGGTCCAACCGCCGCTACGCCGTCCTCCAGACGATCATGGTGACGATCACGTTCGGTCTGGCGATCGGCATCTTCACCGGCATCGTGAACGGCTTCGTGTTCGGCTGCGCCATCGGTGCCGCCTTCGGCGTCGGCGCGCACGCCTGGGGACGCTGGCTCATCATCGGCCGGGTCTGGCTGCCGCTGACCGGCCGTCTCCCGTTCCGGAAGGTGTGGAGGTTCCTGGAGGACGCCCAGGAGCGAGGTCTGCTCCGCCAGCGGGGCGCGTTCTACGAGTTCCGCCACGCCCTGCTCCGGGACACCGTGGCGGCGAGGTACGCGGCAAGTAGTCGTACCAGATTCTGGTCCGACTGAGAGCCGGCCGTCAGGCGGCCAGAATGGCCCGCAAGGTCTCCTGCGGACGCTCGATCAGCGGAATGTGCCAGACGCCCGCCCGTCCGTCGATGGTGACCTCGACGAGCCCTGGAAACGCCCGCCGCCACTGATCGACCGAGTCGGCGACCAACACGAGCGGATCATCCGCCGGTTCCCGCGCTTGAAGGTAGACGACCCGCGCGGCACGCCCGGTCAGTTCCCCGTCGCGCAGGGCAGGGGAGGAGGCGATGAACTCGGCCTGACTGGTCAGCGCCGGCATCCCCACCCACGTGGAGTGCCGCCGTCCGGCTTTGACAATGCGTGGATCTGCGCCCGGTTCCGGTTCCGGCTGATCCCCGAACTGGTTCAGCAGTGCCCAGCCGAGGCTGGTCAGCGGCCCACCCCGATACCAGGAGGCGAGCCCGAACAGCCAGTCCGGCCGCTTGATGCGTGCCGCGCTGTCGGGCGCCGTGTCCAGCACGAGCACCGCCTGCCCGTACGGCGACCCATCCTCGGCGTACCGGTCGAGGAACTGCCTGGCACAGAGCCCACCCATTGAAGCGCCGTACACCCGGACGTTGCCTGGCCGGATCACCTCCAGGGCCGCCATGACCTGCCGGTAGAGCCCGTCTACATCCACTGCCCGCTCGGCGTAGTCGGCCACCACCATGGCGTCGCCCGGCCCGAGAAACGGCGCGAAGGCCCGGCTGAGCTGGGCACCCGACATGATGTACCCGGGAAACACGACCACAGCCTGCCGAGCCGCCCCAGCCCTGCTGGCTGTGACGTGCACGGTCGCCGCCGTACCGGTGCGGTAAACCGTTCCGGTGAGCCCGTCGACGGCCAGCAGCGCCAGGACTACCGAAAACGCCAGCCCCACACCTTTGACCACCCGCACCACCGGGCGCCGGCCCGCGCTGCCGGCCCCAGCCCCGAAACCCGGCGACCCGATCGGCCGCTCCCGGCCCGAGGCACTCCGCATGCCGCGCATTATCGTCCGCAGCCTGCCCACCCAAAAATCAGGCAACACAACCCATCCCTGGTACGGCCGGACAGCGCCGTACCGATCCCGTCATCCTGATCGCCGGAGCGGTTCGACCGGCCTCGCTCCAGGCGCTTGTGGAGGCGTTGTTCGCGGGCGTGAGCGCCTGAGATCGGCATCGCCGAGGGTTTGCCCGGTCAGAAGGTTGCCCGGTTCACGGGTGGGTGACGGCGCGTCGGCCGGTCCCGCCGTAGGTCGGGCTCGGAAAGCGCCAACCGAGTGTGGCCTGTGACGAGTCCGCGACGGCCTTTGAACTTTCGGAGATCCTGCGCGTCGTCCCGGGTATGGACCGTACGACAGCTGTAGTCCGCTCGATCGACGATCTCGCGCCGCAGCTGGCCAACAGCCGCGAGTATTGGTTGGGTTGGGGTGACGGCGAGGACGACGACCTCGCCATGTACCGCAGTGACCTGCCCGACCCGTTGCTGAACGGGGTCATGCGAAGCCGGAACACCGACGTCGCATCGGTCGTCGACGAGGTTCGGCGATACTTCGACGGCTGCCCCTGGTACTGGCGGGTCGCCCCGGACAGCGACGCCGGTGTGCGAGAGGCCCTCGTCGAGGCCGGTGCCGTCGAGGCGCTGACCATGCCGGTGATGGCGTTCGACCTCACCGCCCTGCCCGACGTTCCCGGTACGACCGGCCTGCGTATCAGCGTGGCCGAAGCGACGCCGCAGGGCATCGCGACGTTCGTCCGGGCGTACGGGCCCGCCCTGGGGGTGCCGCAGGAAGGGCTGCAGGCCACCACCGAGAACGAGTTCGCGCGCGCCAGCCGGTCGGACGCCGAGATCCGTTTCATCGGCTGGATCGACGATCGCCCGGTCGCCACATCGATGCTGTCGGTCGGCCACGGCGTTGCTGGGATCTATACCGTCGCCACCCAGGCCACGTATCAGAGGCGGGGAATCGCGACAGCCATGACTCTTGCCGCCCTGCGCGCCGGATACGACCTGGGCATGCGCGTTGCCACCCTGCAGGCCACCGCCCAGGGTGAGCCCGTCTACCGGCGCATGGGCGCCAAGACGGTCGCGCACTACCACATGATGTCGTTCCCGCAGTGATTCCATGACTCGCCGCTCGGCAGGCGATGATCTGACAGCACCGGTGGCAACGCGCTGCCGCATGCACCACACCGCCCGCCGTGCCGACAATGGTTCAGGCCCCGGTCTCGACGTTCGGAGGAAACCGTGACGATCACGCATTGGCGTCGGTCACTGACCGCGTTCCTGGCCGCCGGCCTCGTGGCCGGATGTTCGAGCGGCACGCCGGAAGCCGCCGATGTGAAGCCCCAGCCCCGAGCCGCTGGCCTGGCCGTGGAGAACGTCGTGGCCGGCCTGGAACACCCATGGGACATCGGCTTTCTGCCCGACGGCCGCATCCTGCTCACCGAACGGCCCGCCAGTTTCCGCATCGTCGACGGCGGCACGGCCGGCGACGTGCGGGCCGACCTCACCGATGTGTTCGTCAGCGGCGAGGGCGGCCTGATGGGCCTGGTGATTCATCCCGACTTCGACCGGACCCGTGAGTTCACCACCTGCCAGACACACCAGGACGGTGGTCAGCCGGTGGACGTACGCCTGGTCACCTGGCGCCTGTCGCCGGACGCGACAAGCGCCACCCGGGTACGCGACCTGCTCACCGGGCTCCCGATCAGCACCGGCCGGCACTCCGGCTGCCGCCCGACGATCGCCGCAGACGGGGCGCTCCTGGTCGGCACCGGCGACGTGGCCCGGCCCTCGCACCCCCAGGACCGACGTAGCCTGGGCGGCAAGGTGCTGCGTCTCGACCTGCACACCGGTGAGGGCCTGCCGGACAACCCGTTCGCGTCATCGTCCGACGCCAACGAGCGGCGCATCTACAGCTACGGCCATCGCAACATTCAGGGCGTCGCCGTGCGTCCCGGCTCCGGCCAGGTGTTCACCGCCGAGCACGGGCCCAGCGGCTTCGACGAGATGAACCGCATCCAGCCCGGCGGTAACTACGGCTGGGATCCCGCACGTGGCGGTACCGTCCAGACGTACGACGAAAGTGTCCCGATGACCGACCGCGACCGCTTTCCCGACGCCGTTCTCCCGCTGTGGACCTCCGGAGCGACCTCGACCGAGGCGCCGTCCGGGGCCGCGTTTCTCGACGGTACGCAGTGGGGCCCGTTGAACGGCCGGCTGGCCGTGGTCGCGCTGCGCGGACAGAAGACACTGCTGTTCCAGCTCGACGACGCTGGCGAGAAGGTTGTCGACCTGGCGCTGCCCACCGAGCTCAACGACGCCTACGGCCGCCTGCGCGGCGTACGCACCGGCCCGGACGGCGCCCTCTACATCACCACGTCCAACGGCACCGACGACCGCCTGTTGCGCATCACATACCGAGCCTGACGCTGTGGCCGCGAGATACGCGACAGGCAGCACCGCTGAGGCGCCCGCCGCCGGGTGGCCGCCGACAGGGGCATCCCCGGCGCGCTGAACGAACACCCGCTTCCGGATACAACACCCGGGTAGAGCCCTCCCGCATGGGCTCTACCCGGGTGTTTGCTGGCCCCACCGGGTCGACCAGATCGGCAAGGTAGCCGTATCCATGCTCACGGTGTTCAGTGAGGGCGTAGGCACGGCCTGCCACCTGCTGGTGGGGTTTGGCGGTTGGCGGTGCCGTATGTCAGACCGCATTGCCCCGCTTGAGGGCGCCGGCGATACGCACGACCCGCTCGGCCTGGTGGCGGGCGGCGTTGCGGGTGTCGTCGTCGATGGAGCCGAGGTCGGGGCCGAACACGGCGTGGTGTGAGGTGCCGTAGGGGTTGCCGTCGACGTACTTGATCGGGTCGGTGTATCCGGGCGGGACGATGATGCCGCCGAAGTGGTGGATGCTGTTGTAGAGGGCGAGCAGCGTGGTTTCGTGTCCGCCGTGCCGGGTGCCGGTAGAGGTGAAGCCGCTGTAGACCTTGTCCGACAGATGGTTCGCCTGCCACGGCCCCGACAGCGTGTCGATGAACTGCTTCAGCTGGGCGGTGATGTTCCCGAACCGGGTGGGTGATCCGAAGATGACCGCGTCCGCCCAGATCAGATCGTCGGCGCTGGGAGCCGGCACGTCGGCCGTCGCGGCGTGGTGGGCGGCCCAGATTGGGTTTGAGTCGATCGCGGCCTGGGGTGCCAGCTCGGCGGCCTTACGGATTCGAACCTCCGCGCCGGCTGCCTCCGCCGCATGAGCCATTTCGGTGGCGATCGCTGTGCCGGTGCCCGTCGAGGAGTAGTAGACGATGGCGAGATTGACGTTGTGGGACATGGTGGCTCTCTTTCCTGAGGAGATGGCTCCGGCGGTGTCGCCGGCTGTCCATGGATGGAGCGGACAGCGGGCGGCAGCCAACCGTTGGTCGAGCACTGCTGGCCCGCGGCAGCGGCCAACCAGCCGCTGTCACGGAAGGGGACGCCGGCCCTACGGCAGGTGAATCGCTACCACGCCTCCTTGCCGGAGATCGCGATGCCCTCGGGCGAGAATCCGTTCGGCAGCGGCAGCACCGCAGGGAACGGTCTCCCTACTGTGATGGATTGCCTACTCAGACGTCGGCCAGCCGGCGACGATCGGAGAGCGTCGGCAGGTGACCGGTCACTCCGCCGTCGACGTAGATCAGCTGGCCTGTGATGAACTTCGACTCGTCCGATGCGAGGAACACGACCGCGTTGGCGACGTCAGCTGGTTCCCCGAAGTCCTTGAGCATCTGGGAGTTCAGGATCAGTTGGGTCGGCGACACCTCCTCGAGCCGGTGGTTCCCGCCGGCGCTCGGCGGCATGGGCGGGATCAGCCCAGGAGCCAACGCGTTGCTGCGGATGCCGAGATGACCGAAGGACGTGGCTACCGACTGGGTCAGGTAGTTGATCGCCGCTTTGCTCGTGCCGTAGGCGATCAACGCCAGGTCACCACCTGCGGCCTGGATCGATGATGTGTTGATGATCGATCCGCCACCGGACTCGGCCATCGCGGGAACGGCGTACTTGCTGCCGAGGAAGACGCTGCCGGTGTTCACCTCGATGGTCCGCAACAGGTAGTCACGGCTGATGCCCAGCACGTCGGAGTCCTGGAGAACCCAGTCGGCGCTCACCAACCCGGCGTTACTCCACAGCACGTCGAGCCGCCCATAGGTCTCGGTGGCGAGCGCGACGGCGGCGGCGATGTGCGCCTCGACGCTCACGTCACCGGTGTACGGCGTGACGTCGAAGCCGTTTTCGGTGAGCTCCTTTGCTCGCTCGTGAACGGTCGGAGACAGGTCCATCATCACGACCCGCGCACCCTCTGCCGCCATGGCGCGCACTCCTGCGAAGCCGAGGACACCGGCCGCACCGGTGACGACGGCAACCTTGCCTTCCAGACGATCCATTGAGAGCCCCTCTCACAAGTAGTTGAAATTTCATCATCGAGGTTTACGGTAGCATGAGTCGCTGAAACTTCAACTACTTTGTGAGGGCACTTCATGACGGAGATCCGGTGGCTGGACGAGGAGGAGCAGCGGACGTGGCGCAGCTTCCTGCTGGCCAGTCGTCTGCTGTTTGACCGGTTGGAACGGGACCTGAAGCAGGACGCGGATCTCTCGTTCGCCTATTACGAGATCCTCACCCGGCTCTCCCAGGCCCCAGGGCGCTCGATGCGGATGGCCGACCTCGCAGCCGCGTGTGTGTTCGACCGCAGTCGGCTGAGTCACGCGGTCGACCGACTGGTGCGCAGCGGCTGGGTCCGCCGGGCACCCTCCACCTCGGATGCCCGAGGTCAGCTCGCGGAACTCACTGACGAGGGCATGGACAAGGTCCGGCAGGCCGCCGGCGGTCACGTCGAGCAGGTGCGATCACTGCTGTTCGACCGCCTTACCCGAGATCAACAAGTGGCCCTGAGGGAGATCAGCGAGGCGCTCGCAACCGGCATCGTCGAGATGCCGAAGCTCCGCGGGATGGGTTGGCCGTCGCAGTGACGGCCGGAGTCGTCGGCGACGCCGGGCACTGTCAGGCGGCTCGTCGCGGTGCGGCGACGTGGGTGGGGAACCGCATAACGGATGCCGAACCCCGGAGTTCAGCGCGCTGGCCATCGAAATCTGCCTACATCATCACGGCTGATCTGGGTGGTCTGCGAAAACCCACCGAGCGAAAGTTACGGCGTGCCTGGTCGGGTCGTCCAGGCTCCGGACCGACCGTCCCCACAGCAGACCACAGGAGGCATCACCATGAGCAAGAGAGCGCCGGACCTTCACGCCTGAGAGGTTCCAGTCCTTCCGGGCGTACTGACCGGGGGTGTGACGCCCGGGCGATCACCGCTCCGACCTCCGGTGATCGTCGCCATCAGCCTGGCCGCCCCACAGGCGGAGGCATGTGATCGCCCGGGCGCCGTCGTGGGTTGAACCTGCTACTCGGGCAGGGCCGTCCTCCGCTGCCCGCCTCCGCGGCCCCGGCCAGCCCTGCGCCAGTCCGCTACCCGGTGGTGGGGGAGCCCCGGGACGGGCAGCGGGAGTGGCTGCCGAGGTGGTCAGCACGGTCGTGCGTTCCGGTTGGCTGCGCAGGATAGCGGCTGTCGCGCGTACCGCGGACAGACTGTCGGCGCCGGACCGCACGATCAGGATCTCGCAGGCTGTCTCGGCGGCGTCATCGAACTCCATCACGTCTGCCTCCCGGCGTGCCAACCCGGCGGCAGAGGATGGCCATCCGGGGTGTATCCCGCGACCGGCGCGCCGAGCGTGGCACCGCCGGCGGTGGACCACGTGGCGGACGACTGCCCCACGACGTCCCAGGAGCCATTACCGCCCGAGCCGCCCCAGCCACTCGGAGCGCCCGGGCCTTGCGAGGCGGTGGGGTCGGGCACCGGGCTGGTGAACTCGGCCAGGCGCCAGTGCCCGCCGCCGTCGGTGTACACGCCCAATCTGTGCACGACGGCAGGAGGCACCTGATCCACGGCGGTCTCCGCCGGCCGCCCGGTCGCATACATCGTCCGGTGGGTGACGGTGCGGATCGTTCCTCTCACCTCGGGACGCTCGAGGATGAAGGTCAGGATGGCGTGCCAGGCCGCGTCCGGATCCGGTAGCCCTGCGATCACCGACGCCACAGCGGTCAGGTGCAGATCCCCCTCGCGGTTGCGCAACTCGCGCAACAGGGTCGCGACGACCCGTTGCAGCACCACGTCGACCTCGGCAGCCCCGTACCGGCGCTGGGGAAGCAGAGGTGAGCGGCCGGGGTGGAGCCAGGTGTTCTCGGCGCCGGCGGTGACGATGCTCGGCCCGATCGCCGCGACCGGCCGGTCGAGGCCATACCCCATCCGCCGGGTGACCGGCACGAGGTTCTGTGGGCCGGTGCGGGCGTGCACCGAGTACCGGCGATGTGCCCGGTGCCCCAGGACCAGCTCACGACTGTGCTGCGCGGACGTCTGCGCCCAGACGTTGTCGTAGTTGGTTGCCTCCCGCTGGTACAGCTGCGGCTGGGTCAACGAGTAACCTTCGCCGACGCTGGTGATGTAGTTGCTCGCGAAGGGGTGAGCCCGGGCGGCCATCATCAGATCGTTGTTCGTCCGCATTCCGAATCCGGACGAGGTGAACAGGGCGTGGAATGGGCCGAGGTGGAGGAGACGATTGTCCGAATCGATGTAGATGCCGCCGAAGTTCCACAGCAGGTGAAGGCGAAGGATATCGCTGGCCGCCACGTAGCCGAGCGTCGTCTGCCTGTTCATCTCCAGCATGAAGAACTCGGTGTCCCAGAGCGAGGAGCCGTGGCCGAAGATCTCGTACACGTTGAGGAGCGTCACGTTCGCTTGTGTCGCCCATCCCAGCATCTCGTGGATATGCGGAAAATCGTCGGGCCGCTGGCGGGCCTGCTCGAACAGGACCCGTGGCACATCGGTGAAGAGCGCGACACGCCAGCCTTGCGGGCCGACCTGACGGGCGAGGTCGGCCAGGTTGATTCGCCGCGCCTGAACGCGGGGCCCAGCGAACGGACCGCCCAACCAGATTGCGAACGCGGTCGTCGACAACTCCATCGGAGCGTTCTGGTTGTCGAGATTCTGCCGCCACTGTGCCAACTGACCCGGTAGGTGCGGATACTGCCGGCCTGGCTGAGGCGGCTCGCTCCACACGCTCTGCCCCCGGGACTCCAGATGGTCGACCGTCAGGCCGGCATGCGGCGGCCAGACGTTACGCAGGTCGAATTGCTCGAAGAGCGCCTGAACCTGCGACGTCCGCACCTGGCGAACGTCAATCGAAGGCATGCCCGGCCATGGGGCCGGCGGTCGCCGCGTATTGAACAGATCCGGCCCGATCAACGGATGAGGCGGGCCGACCGGCGAACGCCGCGACAGGGCGACCCGGTCCGCCGAGGACCGCAACCGTGCGGCAAGGGCCGCCGACCGCTGCTCCAGCGTCGGTCCCGCGGATCCCTGCACCCCGGCCGGCTGCCCGCCCGACCGGTACATGTAAACCTGGATGATCTGGCGCGGCACCGGGCCCCACAGCTGCTGCGTCGCCGGGTCCTGACCGCCGAGGCGGTACGACGTGCCCAGGCGCCCTGCCCGACCGACGCGGGCATTGCGACGCCAGCGCGCACGCTCGGCCGACATCCGCCGCTGCACCGGCACCGGACCGCTGTCCTGCGGTCGCGCGCCGATCCGAGGCAGCACCAGCCGCCCACGCCGCACGGCACCGGGCCGACGTGCCGGCGGCGACACCGGCCACAGCGGCACCGCACGGGTACCCGCCGCGGCGAGCTGGACGCCACCCCGCCCGGCCTGGCTGCGGTGACCATCCGACCCGTCCACCACCGATGGGCTCCGGTCGCCCCTGCCTGAGCTGTCACGAGCGCCGCCGCGCCGCTGATCGCCGCCCGAGCCGGCACCGCCCCGAGGTCCATCGGCACCTGGCCTGGTGGCGGGGTGCACCGATCCGGACTCCTGGCGAGCCGGCTCTGCCGGGAGGACGGTGACCACGACGTTGCGGCTGCCCTGTCCTCTGTGCTCGCTCAACTCGCCCGACATCATGGCTGGAGGCAGCATGTTGGTGACCGTTTCGGGGTCGAGGCCGGCAGCCACCAACTCCCCGCTGAGGACCGCGTGGACTGCCTCGGCCCGAGCGAGCCCGGTCCGTTGAGCCGTCTCCTCGCGGCGGAACCCGAAGCTTCCGTTGCCGTACCCGGTGATTGCCACGGTCGGCAGTGGCCCGTTCGACGCCCGGGCTACCGCAGCCACGTCTATCAGCCACTGCGCGAGCGCCATCAGATCCTGCGAACGGGGCACGTCGGCCGCCGAGGAGTGCCGGTGTGCGAACGTGACCGTCACGGGAGGCGGCTCACGCCGCGCCGCGCCGCTGTGCAAGACCTGGTCCCCGTCGAGTTCGTTGCGGTGGGCTGGTCTGACCACCACAGAGCCGTGAGACGTGGCGTGCCCGACGACCGTGAACGCACGCCGCGCCGGTGCGGGCAGGTGGATGGCCCGCCAGCCGTCCGGCGCCTCGTACAGGTCGCGGACGAATCGGATACGGTCGTCCACCTCCGACTCGGTCAGGCCCTGCAGCGCGGCCCGCCAGATCAGGTCGGGCCGTGCGTGGCTGCGGACCGCCGGCTCGACAGCCGCCAGATCCAGGACGCCATCGCGGTCAAGCGCTGCGGCGAGCGTATCGACAGCGGCCCGCACCCGAGCGAGTGTCTCGCGGCGATCGGACAGCGGGATCGGGGTGCTCGTGGCTCTCGCCGGCGCGTAGGCCCAGTTCTGGTGGTAGGCCGCGGTCAGTTCTTTGACGATCGCGTCCTCGTGCGCGGGAAGCAAGCCGCCGAAGACGTTCCAATGCCCGCCGTGGTGCACCCCCAGGTCAGGCGGGTCGATCAAGACGTCGCTGGCATCGTCGCTATCGACCTCATCGCGTGTCACGTACGACGCCGTCGAGGTCGCGTAGACCCGGACATCGTAACCGCGCTCGCGCAGCCGGGCCCAGAAGTCATGGGCACCGCCGCCTCGCCGTGTCAACGCGCCAAAGTCACACGAGATGAGGGTGACCGACCGGACGCCCGCCTCGTAGCGGCCGACGAGGAAGCCCTCCTCGATCACCACATCGGCCAGGGTCCGCCCGTTGATCAGCACAGTCTCGCCGCCCTGCCGCTCCAGCTCCGCTTCGGTCGAATCGCCATGCACCGCGACTACGACCGTCTCGCCGTCCGAGACCCACGGCGGCGTCACACTCATCGAACGGCCGTCCAGCCCGCTGGTCCCGGCGCCCACCTCCCACATGGTCATGTCGCGGGGGGAGCCGCGCCTGAACCACGGAGCAAGGAATTCGGTCGACAGGTTGGTGGCGAATGAAACGCCGTAGCGTCGGCCCGAACGATCCCAGAGGGGATTGGCCGCCACGGATCTCAGGGTGAACTCGGTGGGCTGCTGGGCCTCGTCCAGCCCTTTGTACCGCTGGCCCGACTCTGGTTGCGCCTGCCTCCAGTTCCTCGTGGCCCTTTCCGACCGACGCATACCGGGACGCGGGGACGCGGACGGGTCGAGCAGCGCATCAAGCGTCCCGTCGGCGGTGACAGCGCCGTGGGGCACCAACCCTCGGTCGGGATCCAGTTGGGCGAGCTGCCCCGTGGCAGTCACCGGCATCAGGATCGGGCCGGTGAGGGCTGGGTTGACCTCGCGGAGCGTCGGGTCGATGCGGGCGTACCGTCGGCTGTCGCTCTCCTGGGTCTCGATCAGGACGAGGTCGCCGTTCGTCAGACGCTCGACCAGCACGACGTGCATGGGGTCGTTCGGTCGGTGGACCCGGACGGCGGTGATGGCGCCCGGCTGCAGATGCGTCAGCGTGCCGAGGGAAGCCGGCTGGAACTGTTCCGCGCCCAGCGCGGCGGCGATCGCCGAGGCATCGGTGGCACCGTCGTCGCGGGTGCGTGCGTTGCCGCCCAGGTGGATCAGGGCGGATACGACCCGCGGCACGCAGTCCGGCGTCACACCGTCCCAAGCCGGGAGTGTTCCGACAACAGCGGCAACCGCCCGGGACGGGGAGACGGTGAGTGCGGCGGTGGGCGGGTAGGCAGCAGCATCCGCCTCCTCTCGCAGTCGTGTCGAGTCCGCCGGGACAAATCGTCGTTCCGGATCGATCGCGCCGGAGTACCCAGAATCGAAGCGGCCCCGATCGGCAGATCCCTGATGGGATCGAACGGCCCGGGGGGAGGTTTCGGAGGCGGCCGGGGCCGGCGCCCTCGCCTCAGAGGAGGGCGTGGCATAGCCCTTGCCTCGCGTCGGGCGCATCAGTTCGCCCAGCCACCACGTCTCGTCGTTGACCTGGTCGTTCATGCCGAGCCAGAGCTTCACGATGGCCGGTAGCGGGACCTCAACTTCGGCGACTTCTCCGCCGAGCGTCGCCGGCACCATTGTCCGGTATGTCACTGTCCGTAGTCGAGCCGCGAGGTCTGGTTGCTGAAGAATGAACTCGACCACCGCCTCCCAGGAGGCCTCCGGGTCTGGCGTTCCGTCGATCACCGACGCCACCGCCGTCAGATGGAGGTCTCCGTCCCGGTTGTACAAGCTGCGGACCAGGGTCGCAGCGACCCGTGGCAGCACGATCCGCTCGGTCTCGTCCTTGTTGTACTGCCGGTGTGCCGCGAACGGCTCCCAGCTCAGCCAACTGTTCGCGTGCCCCATCCTGATCCCCGACAGCCTGGGCAGGCTGGCGACCCCTCCGGCGAAGCCAGCAGATTTGGCAAAGGGCACCAAATTATCCGGACCAGTACGGCCCATCACCGAGTGCCGCCGGGCACGCAGGACAGGGTTCTTGGTCAAAATCTCGCTAAACTCGCGAGTCCGGTCGCCTGGGCGACCCAGGAGCTGGAACTGCGTCTTGGCGTAGTTTCCCTGCAACTGGTCCACGAGAAGCCATAGGGCAGGATGGTTTCGCGCGGCGAGAATCGCTGAGTTGCCGACGTTACCGCCGCCGCCGTGGTGAAAGGCAAAGCCTCGATCGTGGAAGTGCCGTGTGAAGTCCGCTAACCACTGAGGTTCACGGCCCGGCCTGTGGCGCCCGAACGAGTTGTCGCCGTCGGTGTAGACGCCGCCGAACAGGGCCAGAATCACTACCCGCAGGTTGTCGCTCGCCGCCGCGTAGCCCCGGCCCTGTTGTTTGTTCCGCTCCATGCGGGACTCGCGGATCAGCGGCATGTCCAGATCGGCGTGGAACATCTCGTCAACGTTGAGCAGCCGAACATGGTGCTTTCGTGCCCAGCGGAGCATGTCGCGGACCTGATCGAGGCGAGCACCCTCCGGATCATCTGTCGACTGAACGGACCCGGACCGTTCCGCCGCAGCGAACTCCTCGCGGCTGACGTCGGTCCAGAGGTTGACCTTGAAGCCCTGCTCTTGGGCCTGGTCTGCCATCTTCTGCACATTTCGCCGGAACTCGTCGGGCGCGCCCTGGCCGGCAAGTGGGCCGCCGAGCCAGATGCTGTGTAGCAGTTTCGGCATCTCCGTCGAGGGATGGAGGCGCTGTCGGTGCTCGGGCACCGCTGAACTGTCCGGTGACCAGTCCTGGCGGTCCTCGTCGCGCTCGTCGACCCAGACGGTATCGGGATAGGACGCTAGCCGGTCCGGATGCAAGGCGTTGGGACGAGGTACCGCCGGCACGGCCAGGTCGAGTTGTGAGAAGAAGGCATGCAGTTGCTCGGTGTGCAGGTCCTGATACGAGACGTCCTTCAGGAAGTCCGGCGGTGGTGCCCCCTCCAGGAGGCCGAACAGGTCCGGTCCGTAATGCTGATCGTCGGGATGCGTCGGCGCGGGGTCCTGCTGAGCACGATGTAGCGCTTCCAGCAGTGGCTCGGCTGCGGGATTGTGGTGCCGGGGCACGGTCACGTGAGACTGTTCCGGTCGGATGCCGCCGCTGGGGTGGCCGGGCGGCGGGGACGCAACAGTGTCGCCCTCGATGCGGGAGTCGCCGTACTCTCGGCTCGTCGGTCGGTCGATCACGGCCTGAGCCTGGGAGCCGGGCAGCGTGGCGTCGACCGTCCAGATCAAGACCTGCCTGCGCTGCGCGGTGTCGAGATAGTGACCGGCCATACCGGGGTGCCCGGAGAAGCGGTTGCTGCCTCTGTCCCGCTGCTTCAGTTCAATGAGATCGTCCGGCAAGGTGGCATCGTTCGGCCGAAGCTCTTGGACGTCGTTCACGAGCTTTCTGGTGGCGTCCTCCAGGGCCTCCGACACCACCTGCGCGCGCTGGCCGCTGGCCGCTGACTGTGCGTTGTTGCCGCCACCTTCGACCACCACGCGGGTGCGGACCCCACGGGCGAACCAGGCCCGCGCCGCGTTCCGAACGATTTGGTGCGCCAGTGCACCTACGTGCTGCCGCGCATTCGCGGTCAGAGCCTTCTGCCTTCTTGCGAAGGCCACCGACATCGGCTGCTCCACGACACCGGCGGATAGAGGTCGGAGGGAGCCGAGATACATATCGACGTAGTCCGAGGTGACCATCGCCGTCGTGAACGGCGCGCCGGACATACCCGCAGCGCTTGCCGACGTGGAGGGACGCTGGAAGTCCATGCTGGCGGTGATGTCCGTCGCGGTTGTGGAAAGCTCGTCGCGAGGATTCACCAATGTCCCTGGCGGCCGGACGTCGCGACGACTGCTGCCGCCGCCCAGGCTGCCGGTGCGTGGATGGCCGACGGCCAACCTGATCGCGATGCCGCGCGCGCCCTCCGTGTCGTCAGGGTGGTTGCTCAGATGGTGAGCGACAACGGAGACCACCCGCGACCCGTGCGAGGCAGTGCCGTCCTCAAGAGGAGGTCGGAGAGGCAACCCGACATCGCGAACAATTCTGATGGCAGCCAGCAAATGGGCAGGCGCATCGGAATCCTCAGGTCGTTTCTCCAGCCACCTGTCGAAGCTGTCGGCCGCTGCACGGTCCTCGTCGGTCAGTACGGCCGGCCCCTGAGTGTTCCCGAGCGTCGCGTCCTGTCCGGTGTGCCGATCCTGCGGCACCACGGGCGGTTCCGGCGCAGCCGGGGGTTGCGCTAGCTGGCGTCGTGGTGCCGTCTCTCCAGCCGGGGGTGGTGGCAGCGAGGCTGACGGCGGCGGGGCTGCTGGCGGCAGGACTCCTCCGGGACGCCTGAGCCTCGGTCTGCGCTGTGCGTTCAGTACCTCCTCGGCGCGGTGCTTGGCCTGCGTCGTCTCTCTTTCGACTTCCGGTCCGCCGGGCCAGGACTGCTCGCGGTCGTAGGCGTTGACGGCCACACCGACGAGACGCTCGTGATCCTCTCGGGCGGTTCGGACCGACGCATGCCGCTGTCCGTACGAGCGGATCTCCAACACCACCAGAGCCTCGGCGATCTCCCAGTCCAGATCCTCAAGCGTGGTCCCGACATTGACGCTGCGGTACTGATCGATTCTTTCGGCACTTCGGATCAGGCCGCTTTGGAGATAGAAATAAATTGACCGGGCGTGCTTTTCGGTTTCCGCAGCGCTTTCGCCTCCGATCCGAGATGGCGTGTACCTGACGGTCCTGAGGTTGATGGCCTGGTCGCCAGGGAGATTGCGTGTGGAGCGTAGGCGGCTATCGAAACCGGAAACCCGGTTGCGAAATAGCTGCTCGAACCGCCGCCAGATGAATTCGACGTCGCTCCTGAGATATTCTTGTATGTCCGTATCTATGTTGAGCAAGGCGTCGTGCAGGGTCACCCGGGAGGCAACCGCCAGGAGTTCCTTTCCTAGTCCGTCGTGCACCTGCATCTCCGCGAGGGCTGCGGCGTTCGATGCGAGCAGTGCGACGTGGCCGGCGACGATGGCTACCGACCGGTCGTGGAAAGGGACGGGCAGCGACGCGCTGACGTCGTCGGATATGCCCCACAGCGTCTCCTTGCCCAGCTCGCGGACGGCGAAGTACCGCGCCGCTGTCTCCCTGCCCAGTGTCAGAGCGTCGAGCAGGTGTGCCTGGGTGTTGTATCCCAATCCGACGTTCCGCCACGTCCTTTTGGCAACATGGTCGAGTAGGTCGTAAAGGCCGCTCTGGACGACGCCGATCGTCGTGTGGAAATGGGCACCGTTCCAGTCGCCGATCGGACGCTTGCCGATCGTCGTGGCCTTACCGAGTTCGGTAACGTGGAAGCCCTCGGCGGTGAAGAGGTCTTCGAGGTCGGTCTCGGGATTGTCCGATCCCTGATCGCCGGGAAGATCTGCGAGCTGTCGCTCCAACCGCTCCAGGTGGTCCCAGACCGGGCTGGGCCGCAGCCGGCCGTTCTCGAGCGGGTGGTCGGCCAGCACGCCGCTGACGAACTCCGGGATGGCTGTGGTCTCCCCCTCGCCAGTGCCGCCCGCAGCGATCGCCTGCTCTTTAGTGCGGTAGAGCATGCCGTCGGCGCCCGGATAGTAGACCTTCGTCTCGACCGTGATCTTGAATCCGGTCGCCTTGTCGGGCGTCTTCCAGACAACCAGGTCTCGACCGCGTTGTCTGGCGGGGTCGGGGACGCCGAACAGGTGCATGATTTCGGTGAATTCGGCCTCGATGCCCGAGCCGCCGTACCTCCGGCTTGTCGGTGGGTCGATGAGGGCTTGGACCTGGGACGCGGAGGCTTCGACTGCGGGGACAACGTCGCGGACGGTCCCGGTGTTGTCGACGATGAGTGCGCGGGTCTCGATCGCCGGCCTCGTCGGCCCGGCCAGGGGGCCGTCCGGCCGGTCGGCCGCACTGTCGACGTCGGTGATATACGCGCCATCACCTTCCGGATTGAGGTCGACAAGCACAGTGGTGACAGGACTCGCAGCGGTCGGGTCCGCGGCAAGGTTGTACAACGCGACGGCATGTCCCAGGTCAGCGCCGGCGCGACGCTTGCCCGTGTTGAGGGTGTGCAGGAGAACGAAAGCGATCGAGCCGGCGGGTAGCTCGCTCATCGCCGGCAGCAACGACTTCCAGTTCTCGGTCCGGGCCCACGCTGTGCTGGCGCCGAACGGGTTGTCGGCCTTCTCAGTGCCAATTGCGGAGTCGTCACGGGTGCTGGTGCGACGGATGAAGGGAAATAGCTCGTCGCGGAGGACGATGAGACGGTTGAGGCAGGCGTTGGGGTCGTTGCCGGGTGACGTTGCTGTGATCAGTTCGACGGCCGTGCCGAGGGCAGCACGGTCCAGGGGCTGTGCGGGCGTCGTGAACGGCCACAAGTTTCGGCGCAGGTCCGCGGCAGTTGGGTCGTCGAATGCGGTGCCCGCGTCGAAGAGGACTTCACCCGTGGTGGTCTGGTCGGTTGTTTCGGCCAGGGGGAGTGGCTCTTGACCTGCTGTGGAGGTCGAGGTGCTGTCTTCGTCGGTTGGTTGGGGGGAGGTCGGTGGCTCGGTCACCAGAAGCCGGTCGGCGAGGCCAGGATCGCGCAGGGTGCGATGTACGGTGCCGAGTTGGCGGGACAGGGTGGTCGCCGCTGTTCTGCCATCGGTGTCGTAGGCGGCCGCCACCATTGTCAGGAAGGCGTCGAGCAACGTGAGTTGCCGAGCCTGGTGAGGGGTGGGGGTGTGGGTGATTATGGGGCGCTGGTGGTCGATGGCGATCTGGAACTGCGCCCAGGCCAACGCGTCGGCAAAGGCCGAGGTTCGCGAGCCGAGGAGGTCGAGGTGTCGCCTCGCAGCGAGGAGCCCATCCTGGTGCCGCTGGTCCAGGTCTATGGTGCCGGTCGTGCCGTCAGCCCAGGACCAGTCGGTGTTCCTGCCGAGCGTCGCGATCAAGCTGTCCGGTGTGGTGACTGGCGCGTCGAGGAGGCTCTGCTTTACCGCTCTTGAGACCAGTTCGACGGCGAAGACCACACAGTTGTCCGTCAGTAGGTGGTAGTCGGTCTGGGACCGTTCAAGGGCGTATAGGTATGCCGCGGTTAGGCCTTCCACGTCGGTGTCGTACCTGCCGAGAACCCGTGTCTTGGGGGCCGCGATGTAGGCGCTGTCGTCCTTGATGGTGCCGGGAGCGCCCAGCAGGCCCTTGTCGGGGTAGAACCCGAGGGTGACCCGTTCGCCGTTGGGGAGTCTGAAGGCCACGACGACGTGTCCCGCGCTGAAGGGGGTATCGGCAGCTGCGATACGGGACGGTGCTGCCATCAGTACGAGTTCGATGTCGCGTGCCGAAATACCCTGTGCCGCCTCGGCATATTTCTGCAGTGGCCTGATGAGCTCGACGATCCTGTCCAGCGACACGTCGGTGTTGACGCGCTCGGATGCCGCCGGGGTGTAGGGAGTGAAGTTGCGAAGCGTGCCGTAGGTGCGACCCAAAGTCAATGAGAGCTCAGCGGCGGTACCCCGGCCGTCGCGGAGGCTGCTCGCCGCGATCAGGGTGGCCAGGTCCTCCATGAACCGCAACTGCCGTTGCTGGGTGGGACCAGACGTCCCGCCGGTTGACAGCGGGCGCTGGTGATCCAGGGCCACCTGGTAGTGCGCCCAGGTCATCGCCGAGTCCTTGAGCGCGCTGTCCGAGACGGCGTGTAGATATTCGTCGGCGTCCGACAGATCGAGCATGTCGATCTCAGGATCCAGGTCGGTCACCGGGTCTGCTGCCTCAGCCCAGGTCCGACTCGAATGGGCCGCCATCGCCTCGACGAATTGCGGGACGCTCGCTGTCATCGGCGCGTCGGTGATCTGGTGCCCGACAGCAAACTTGGCGAACCTCCTGACGAACTCCGAGTTGCCAGCACGCAGCGAGTGGGCCCACAGCTCCGCATGCAACTGTGCGAAGGCGACAGCGTCGTTCAGATGGTCCTTCGATCGGGCCCGGAGCACGGCCACGACGGCCAGCGACGGGTCGAGAACGGACCTCCCGGCGTGAGCCGGCCCCAGGTTCACCGGCTCGTCCCGACCCGGGACACGGACCGCCAACCAGACCCGCTCGGGCGTCGAGGCCGCCACGATCACCAGGTCGATGTCCGCCCCTGCTGCCGGCTCCAATCCCCGCAGAAAGTCCGCCAACGGACTGAGCCGTTTAGCCAGGACTTCGAAAGCGTCCTCATCACGTACCTCTTCCGACCACAGGACTGGCGAAGAGGACGTCTCTGAGTCGTGTGGCGCTCCTTCGACGCTGTCGGAAGATACCGTTCTGCCCACCGGTGGAACCTCAACCGGGCCGACCGGGATAAAGAAGAGCCCTGTGCTTCCGTTGGGCAACGCCGCAGGCCGCCCTGTCTGACCGTCGGCGAAGATCACGCCAAATTCGTCTCGGAAGACGTTGAACACGTGGCCCGGACTGACCACGACGAACCCGTGCGCGCCCGGTCCGGCGGCATCGATCGCCTCCGCCACCTCGTCGAGCGACGTCACCTCGGCCAATCGCCGTGGTTGCTGGCGTTCGACTGTCTCTGCCCGGGTGTCGTTGGCGTAGGTGACGAGGTCGTTGGTGGGCATTCCCGGTACGTCGGCGGGCAGCTCCACTGGCGGCGCCTCGTACCGGTTGTCGGGATCCTGTACGCCCATGTGAGTGGCGATAGCGGTCAGCAAGCAGTTGCGGAGCCAGCCGACGTCCGTGGTGCCCGAGGCCTGGCTTCGGCCGCCATCGTTGACGGTCGTCAGCCAGCCGTACCGGACGTCGAATTCCTCCGGCGTGCCGGACCAGTACGCCAGGCCGACGTTCTTGTCGGCCGAGGTGGACTCGGTGCCGCTGACGTACCACGGCGGGCTGCCGTATGGCGGAGTGCCGCCGAAGTAAGGCACATGGCCGATGGGATGGCGCCCCGATGGACCAGCTGACGGCGGCGTGCCGCCCGGCGGGAACCGGACCACCGGCACTGTCATACCCTCGGCCTCCGCGACGGCCTGCCGGACCAAACTCTCCAGACGCCGGTACCCGTCCTCCGCCTGCAGCATCGTCATCATGTACTGGCCGAAGGCCCGTACCTCGATCGGCACCAGCGGCGGCCGGCCCGGGCGGGAGCGGTCAAGGTTCGGAATCTGCGAGTTGACGCCGAGCATGCTTCCTTGGTTGACCGGAGTTACAGCGGAGGCATCGAGCAACACGTTGTCGAGATAGTTGCGGGCGCCGGCGACGCCCAGCGGCCGCACGTCCTGCCGAATTCCGGTGTAATCCTCGTAAGCGGCGGCGAAGTCCGGGAAGCGTGCCAGGAAGACTGTTTCGAACATGTAGTGGATGTCGGCCGCGTTGCGGCCCAGGAGAGCACGAGCCCGATCGCTCAGCCCTTGGCGTACCACGTGCATAGGCGTCCGCGAGACCACTGCGGCGTACGACTTCCCGGAAATTCTCATGGTGGTTGTCATGGCCACGGCGGCCACCTGGACGTAGGCAAGCGCGAGGACACCCTCGATCTCCGCACGGTCCGCTGCGGAGAACCGGTGGCGCTGCGACAGCCGGTCCGCGACGGCCTCGGAGAAGGCGACGGCATCCTCGGCGTACTCGCGTACCATCATGCTCTGCTGGGCAGTGACGAACGTGCCGGCGGCGACACCGGCAATGAAGGGCTTCAGCGCCCGCAGTGGAACGCCGAACGTGTAGTGCATCTGAAGATCGGGAATCCCACCGGGGTACGTAGGAACGTATTCCGCATTCAATGCCGCCGCATTCAACCTCCAACCATGCCGATCGGTGAAGATGTCCCGCAGCGGCACCGTGCGAAGTCGGTCACCCGTGCCGGGTATCGCTGCCGATCGCAGTTCGATGCGATTGAGCAGGTGGCGTACCACGTCGAAGGCAGCCTGCGACGACGGGCCGGTCTCGCCGGGCAGTACGGCAAACGGATCCCGATCGTTGACGACCTCCAGGATGTCCTTCTGGATTGAACGAACAGCCTGAGAGACGGGAAAGTCGATGCGATTCTGCTGCCGTGATCCGTCTGCCATTTCTCGGAACAGACCGGCGTCCAGCGTCACGGCGAGGCCCTGCGCGTCATGCCGGGCGATCCACTCCAGAGAGTCCGGGTCGACGTTGTGTGGGAACCGGAGATAACCGCTGTGCAGCTCGAATTCGGCGCCGCCGCGGCCGTACCGCCTGCTCGTGGGCGGGTCGACCATCGCCAGCGCCGTCGATCCGGAGTCGAGCGTGGGCGTGAACGGCCGTACCTGCCCGTCTCCGGCCACCACCAGCGCGGAGGTGTCGAACGGGGACTCGGCCGGACCAACCCGTCGACCGACGAGATCGACCTCGTCGTCCACCACCGTGGTGAGCCACTGTTCCGGCTTCATCGACGGATCCGCCCGCAGATCGACGAAGACGAGCTCGCCGTCGTCAAGCAGGTGAATCGCGAACGCGTGTCCCGGCCCCCGCAACCGCCGCAGGTGCAGGTAGGCCGTCGCTCCCGGGCCCGCCCGGCGTACCTGGTCGAGTACCTGCCGCCAGGAGCCGACGCGGGTCCACCCGTCCACGCCTCCGAAGCGTTCCCGGCCGCGTCGGGTCCCGATCTCCAGGTCGTCGCGCGTCCCGGTCGCCCGCACACCACGGGAATGCAGCTTCTCCCGTAGCCCATCCAACAAGATCAGGCAGATCTCCGGGTCGTCCGCACGGTGGCGATCGGAGACCGCATCAACCACCTCCTTCAGGGCGACAAGGAGATCTGCGCGGCTCCTTGCCCTCCCAGCAGGCTCTGGGGCGTGGCGCATACCGTCGAGGACTGTGGACTCTTGGGGCTGATCGACGGCATCCGCAACGACGGTCTCGACGCGGAAGGCGGCCGTTGCCACGCGTGGATCCGGTCGGTCAGGGCTTGACCCGTCCAGGGCGGCAGAGAGCTCGACGGGCTCCAGGCCCGGCAGTCCGCCCATTGTGGCCGCCGCTGGAGAAACTGTCGGCTGGGGCGGGTTCGTCATCAGCGTGAGGCCGTCGGGCAGTAGCGCCTGCGTCGCCGGTGGTGGTGTGGGTGTCGGGGCGCGGCCGCTCCGACGGCTTGTCCCGACGGTGGTGGCCGTCTGGTCGGTGGCTGCCGTGCTGTTCGAAGTCGTGCTGGCGGGCGTTGTCGGGTTGACGGCGCTGCTTGTGGTCAGGGTGGGGCCGCCGGCCGCGCCGCTTGTGGTCGTGGGGGGAGCGGCGGACAGGGGTGGTATCCCGGCCTGCGGGGTGGAGGCGGTTTCGGCGGGTTGACGGTGCGCGGTGTCCAGGTCTGGCAGGCCCACCGCGTGAACTGTCGGTGCGGACAGCCCTGCCGCGAACTCGCTGCGTCCGGCCACGCCAGAGCTCGGTGCAGTGGGGGCGGAGCGGCCGGCGTGATCGTCGGCGTTCGGGCTGGTCGAACCGGTGCCGGTTGGTGTGTTCCGGTCGGATGCGGGTGTACCGCTGTCGGCGGCAAGGGCTGGTGTGCCCGTGGTGGGGTTCGGGCCGCTCGTCGTGGGCGAGGTGCTGTTGTTCGAGGTAGGCCCTGATGGTGCGATGTTGCTCGAGGTGGAGGCCGTGGGCGCGGGACTGCCGGTGGCCGGAGCGGACGGGGTGGTCGAGGCCGGCGTGCTGTCATTGCCGCGGGGAGGCGCCGCGGCGACCGGCGCGTCCGTCGACGTCGGCCCGCCGGCGGTGGGGGCAGTAGAGCCTCCGCCAGCGGGGGCGGTCGAGCCGCTGGTTGCCGGCGTGGCGGAGCCGCCGGTTGCCGGCGTGGCGGAGCCGCTGGTATCGGGGGCCGGCGAAGGGGAGCCGATGGCGGGCGCTGCAGCCGGGGAGCCGGCGTTGCCGGTGGCGGGGCCGTCGGACGGCGGCGCACCGGCCGGGCGGCCGGCCAAGGGGTCGGTGGGGCTGTACGGCGGCGGCGGGTCCGCCGAGCTGTCGCGTAAGGGATCCACCGGGCTGTACGGCGGCGGAATGTCTGCGCCTCCTGCCTCCCGATGCCGGCGCTGCATGTCCGCCACCACGCCGTCGGCCCAGAGGTCCATCCTCGTGATCGAGTAACCGGTCACCAGGCTCGAGACGAAGGTGGCGAACGGGTTGAAGTTGCCGGTCAGCGCCAGCATGAGGAGACCCTCGCCGACCATCTCCAGCTTGGCCGCGAGGACTTCCCGGGTGAACAGGTGGTGGTTGAGGTTCGGGAACCACTTGTTGATCAGGCCCATGCCGGCGGAGACGAAACCGCCGATCGCAGCGCCGGCGGCGCCGGCCATCAGGACTTCCTTGCCGTCGACCGAGGTGCGTTTGTTCTCGACGATCTGCACGACGTGAGCGAGAGTCTGCTCCAGCATCTCCTGGACGCCCTCTTGGATGGCGTCGATGCCGATTCGGACGAGCCGGTTGCGCAGCCGGTCCTTGAACAGGTCGAGCAGCTGCCGGACGATCTGCTGACCGATCTTGATGAGGCCCGGGACGGCCGCGGCGCCGAAGCCGGTGGCCATGGCGAACGCGATCTCCACCACGATGGTGAAGGCGGCGATGACGATGCCGTACTGCGTAGCCTCGGAGTCGAGGGCGAAGTCGTCGGCCGCGCCGGCGAGCATCGTGGTGATGTCGCCACCCATCGGCAGGCCGTTGGTGATGTTCACGGCGAATCCGGCGAACGCCTCCGCGGCCGGCCCGTCCAGGCTGCTCTGCAGGGCCGTGCTCAGCGAGGCGGTCGAGTCCACCTTGCTCAGCAGAAGGCCGCCGGCGGTCAGCAGTTCCTGCGACATCGCCCGCAGCGCTGTCGGATCGGCCTCCGGGAACTCCTCACCGACGGTGTAGAGGATCAGGTCGTAGACCCACTGCCACTCGGGATCGTTGGGAATGTGGAAATCGGGCACGGCGCTTCCGACCTCGGCGGGTCAGGCGGCCGGCCGGTTGCCACCGGCCGGGAACGAGACGTGCAGCGGCCGGTATCCGGGGGCGGAGGGATCCACCTCGGAGGCGTCGCGGACGACGAAGAAGCACCGTCCGTCGGGGTCGATCGGCTGTCCGTCGGGACCGGTCACCACCCCGCTGGTGACTGGCGTGAGGGTCTCGTAGAGGTTTGCGTCGACCTGCACGGTGCCGTCGGGCAGCGGGACGAAGGCGACGAGGCGCTCTCCCTCCGACATTGGTCGTCCGTCGACCTTCGCGCTGGACAGGTCGCTCGCGTCGTAGGCGGAGAAACCCGGGGTGGACGCGGTGAGGTGCCAGGTGGCCGGCTCGACGGGTGACGTCGCGGGGGCGGGGATCGGCCGGCCGGATTCGTCGACGGCGAGTGTCGCGGGCAGGGCCGGGGTCTGCTCGGTGGCGGCGGCTCCGGAAGGCAGGGTGGCGGCGAGTGTCGCGGGCAGGGCCGGGGTCGGCGGCATCGCAAACGATCCGGACGGCAGGCTGGAGGCCACCGTGCCGGCCGGCGTGCCCTCGGTGGTCAGGTGCTGGTCTGCCTGGCGGGCCAGCAGCAGGCCGGCCTCACGGGCATTCTCGTCGGCGGTCCGGTACTCCCGGCCGCCGGTTAGGAGGCCGTCGGACGTGTACCGGATCAGACTGATGGCAGCCTTGACGATCTGCTCCACGGCGTCCATGCCCCCGTTGAAGCTGGCACCGAACTCCTTGCCTATCTCGTCGTCGCCCCAGCTGCCGCCGTACTGCACGCGCAGATTCTGGACGTACGCCAGATAGCTTTCGTAGGTCCGGGCGTGCTCGCCATACCTGGCGCCGGTCGAGGTCACGCCGTCCGGATCGACGTAGATCTCGGTGTTGAATTGGGTCATCGCTGTTCCCGGCGGATGCCGAGCATCTCTCGCACGCTGGTGGTCATGCGCGGCTCGGCCGGGAAGTAAGCCTCGGGTCCGGCGGTGCCGCGGACCAGCGCACCCGCATCCATTCCGTCCGGGAGGAGGGGCTTGAGCACGTCCGTGGCCTGAGCCATGGCCTGCTCCTTGGCGTCGCCGTAGGCGGCCAGCAGGGCCGACCGGAGCTCGGCGGGCGTCATCCGCTTGTAGGCGCTGGTAGGGAACTGGACGTCGGTCAGCACACCGTTCTGCCCGACGGTGACGGCGACCTCACGGCGCTGCGACGTCGCGGTCGCCGAGATGGCACGCATCTTCTGCTGCATCTCGCCGAGGCTGCTGCGCTGGCGCTCGTACTCCTGGAACAGGCTCTCGATTCGGGTGGTGAAGTCCATCGCCGGCGGCTCCCTTCCTGCGGCGCCAAGTGAATGCCGGGCTTGGCCCGGACGGAAGGGACCGGCCGCAGGAAGGGCCGTTCGTGCAGCGGCTCTGCATGCGCTTTCGTGTGCCGCAACGGCTCGGACGGATCCGCGTGCAATTTCGACGGACGTTGGTGCATGCCTTGCGCGGGGAGTTGGCAGACCATCGACGCGTCGCCGCACACTTGCCGCTGCGTCGCTGACCGGTCCCGGCGACGCTGCTGACGTCTGTCTACCGAGGAGCATGACTGTGGCATCGAGGAACATCTCCACCACCGAAGAGGGCATGCGTGCCGCGGCGCAGGAGTTCGCGGCGAAAGCCAGTGAGTTCAGCTCGGCCAACCAGAACGTCGATGGTCAGGTCGACATCCTGATGGCCTCGTGGACGGGCCAGGCGGCGATGGGCTTCCAGAGCGCGATGGACTCGTGGGGCCAGTCGTTCAACGAGGTGATCCGCGCGTTGCAGGAAATGCAGACCCAGATGGAGGCGACCCTCGCGGGCTATTCCCGGGGCGAGGACGAGGCGTCGACGTACACCAGCTCCCTCAACTCCGCGCTGCCCGGTTTCTGATCCCTACCTCGCAGAGAGGTCATCACCTTGTCCAACTTCACCTTCAACTTCGCCCAAGCCGACGCCGTTCTTGACGACGTGGCCCGGATCAACCAGCGGATCAACCAGGCTCTCGACGAGCTGGAGAACAACGTCGAGCGCAACCTGGACGCCTGGGAGAGCGAAGAGGTCAAGACGATCTATCAGGACACGAAGCGACGCTGGGACCAGTCCGCCAAGCAGATGAACGCCTTCCTGGAGCGCGCGCGGCTGACCCTGACCAGCGTCTCCGACAACTACGGGGCGACGGAGCGCAGCAACGCCGCCCGCTGGTCCTGACGTTGGCCTTCGCCGCACCGTTCCGCAGGCTCCTCGGCGAGGGCCACGACACCGCACGTAGAGATCGGGAAACATGAGCATCGACCTGGACCGCCCAAGCATCGAGGCTGCCGACGAGATCGACCTGTTCCGGACCTACGACGCGCAGAAAGGCCATCCCGCCGAGGGAGACAGCTGGACTCGCGCGGTGGTCACGAAGATCATCGAGGATCAGGCTCACCGCCACACCGGCGCCCGCAGCTCCGATCTGCAGATGCTCGGTGGGATCGACCGGAGCAAGTACACAGCGGAGGAGCTTGCCGCCTACGACTGGTACAGGTCGCAGACCGAGCCGGGCCGCTGGAAGGAACTGGTCTTCGAACACCGGCAGAAGGACGCGCGGGAGCAGGTCGAACCGCCCGAGGAATTCAATCCGGACCGGAATTACCGCGAGAAGCCGATGCACGCCGTCGAAGGTCTGAACCGCAAGCCGTTCGACGGGCAGGGCGGGCGTGCGGGTGCGGTCGCGGTCAGCACCGAAGCGATCCTCTACTTCGCGAACGTGCTGGAATCGATCGCTCCGATAGCCGGCGGGAACGGGCCGTTGCAGACCGTTGTCAACGTTCTCAATGAGATCAATCCGCGCCCAGGCGCCTTCGCGAAGGCCGAGGTGTATCGCAGGATTCTGGTGCCCGCGGAGGAATCGTCCGGCCTGCAGGGCGAGACGACCAAGACGGTGGTCGACCTTCAGGCCGTTTTCGCGGTGACTCAGACCGAACTGCGGGCGCTGGTCAAGGAGTACGACACTGCCGAGGAGCTGAACGGCCTCACCGTCAAGCAATTCGGCGACGTGATGACCGGGAGCAACACCCGCATCGATGCGCTGGGTGCACCGGCGACCAAGGAGAAGACCTAGGGCGGCAGGGGCACCCCTCCGAACCCTCGATAACCGCTCCTTCGCCCCACCCGAGGTCCAGTCATGCCTGACGAGAACGAGAAGTCCTCCGGCCCCGAGGAACAGTGGAACCACCCGATCGAGGAGGGCGCCACTTTCCCGCCGGTGACCATCTCGCCCTCCGACCCGGACGACTACAAGAAGTGGGCGCGGGAGAGAGGGGGGTGGCGGAAGCTCCGCACCGCGGTCACCGGTGGTGCGGCCATGTCAACCGACGAGGGCCGGCAGCACGCGGAAACACTCGTCAACGCGCAGTCGGTGATGGATGCCGGCGCTGCCTTCGATCTGGCCGGCCGCACTTTCGGTGAGCTGGGGCCCTACTTGCTGACCCATGCACGGGCGATCGCGGGTGAGGGCAAGCCGTGGCAGGGTCCGGCCGCCGACGCGTTCCTCGGTCAGATGGAGTATCTCGCCAAGATTCTCGACGCCCAGAGTGAACGGATCACGGGTCCTCCCGGGACCGGCGGCAGCCGGTCCATCCCTCAGCAGCTCTACAACGACGCCAACGCCCTCGCCTACGCGCAGTATGCGATGGAGTACTACGACCACGCGTTCGCCAACCTTGCCCGCCAGGCCGGCAACGCGGTGGGAGGCGACGGTCTGGTGTCGATCACCGGGTCGCCGCTGGAGACCCCGATGGCCCAGCGCATGGAGGGCGTGATCGACGTACTGGCAAATCAGTACGAAGGTTTCACGCACGAAGCGGTGGTGCCGGTCCGCCGCGACAACCCGAGCACGGTGTCCCCGCCCCCGCCTGCGCCTCCGCCCGCACCGCCTGCGCCTCCGTCCGCCCCGCCTCCGTCCGCCCCGCCTCCGTCCGCCCCGCCTCCGCCCGGTGGACCGAACGTCCGGCCCCCGAACTTCAACAATGCCTCCAACGGCAACGGGTCGAACGGCCCGAACCTGTCGTTGCCGAATCCGCCCCCCACTCCCCGGCCGAACGGCAACGCGACGACCGGCCCGAACGGACCCGCCCTCAATCTGCCGAACGTGCCGAACCCGAACGTCCCGAGGCCGACCGTCCCGAACCCGAACGCGCCGAACCTGAACGTGCCGAATCCGAACGTCCCGAGGCCGAACGTTCCGAACCTGAACCTGCCGGTGCCGCCGGTCCTGCCGCGGCCCAACGGCGCCGGGGTGAACGCGCCCGGCATCGGTCGACCCGGCGGGTCGGGCGGGGGCATCGGATCCGGGATCACGTCGCCGACAGCGCCGAGGGCTCCGGTCGCTCCGCCGGCGCCGGTGGCCCCCGCAGTGCGTCCGCCGGCACTGCCGAACGCCGGTGCCATCGGCAGCGGGGTCAACGTTCCCGGGCTGACCGGAACCTCAGGCAACAACGCCGGCGGGATCCCGCCGGGCGCCCCGCCCGGCTCGCCGGGTGGCGCCGGCAGCGGCTCGGGTGTGCCCGACCGCCCGGATGCCAGCGGCCTGCTGGAGGGCGACGCGGAGGCATGGAAACCGGTCGGCGACCCGGCGCCGCGTCCGCCGGACGTCGGCTCGTTCACCCCACCGGGCGGCGCCGGCCTGCAGACGAGCAAGCCGGCCTCGGGCGCCGCCGCTCCGGGCGGCATGCCGACGATGCCGGGCAGCCCGTCCCCCGGGGCCCCCGGTGGCAACGGCGCTGGTGTGCCGGACCGGCCGGACGCTGCCGGGCTGGTCGAGGGTGACGCCGCCGACTGGGCGGCCGGCGCTGTCGATGCTGTGGACGGACCGGAGGCGCCGGCCGGTGCGGCCCAGGGCATCGGTCTCGGCCTGGACGCCATCGACTCGGATCCGGCAATGGCGGGCGACCGCGGCCCGCAGCTCGCTCAGGCCGGGCCGGCCGGGATGCCGATGATGCCGATGATGCCAGGCATGCCAGGCGGACCGTCCGGCTCCCCGGCTGGAGGCGCTGGTGCGGTGCCGGACCGCCCGGACGCGTCCAGCCTGGTCGCAGGGGAGGACACCGAGTGGACGCCGACCACCCCGGCGGCCGGCATCGACGGCCAGCCAGGCGAAATCCCGGCCGGCGGGATCGGGCCGACCACGGGCGGGCCGGTCTCCGTGCCGATGCCGGTCTTCGGCGTGATCGACCCGCCGACCAGCGAACGGGAGCGGGAACGGACGGTGGGCGCGCTGCCGCACGTCCCGGGCGCCGGCGTGTTGGAGGCGGCGGCCGCCGTCCGGCCCGAGGCCGCCGCGTTGCTGGTCGAGGCGGCCGGCGCCTGGGGCGCCACCGCACCGGAGGTTCCGGCCGACGAGGTGGTGCCACTGCTCCGCCTCGACGACGCCGACGCGGACGTGGCGGCTTGGGACGACACGGACGGGAGTTGGCTGCTGGCCGACGAGCCGGGCGAAGGGAGAGACACCGATGGCTGATCGGAACGGCACGGACGAGGCGCCCCTGCGGGTGTGGCGGCGATCCACCGAACGGGCCGCCGCCCCCGCCGACGAGCCGAAGCTGTTCTGCGGCGGGCCGGATCGCACCGTCGACGAGATCTTCGAGGAGATGCGCGAGCGCAAGCGGCAGTGGGACGAAGAGCGCGAACGGCAGAAGGCCGAAGCCGAATCGGAGCGTACGGACAAGAAGAAGGACGACGCGGACGACCAGGCCGCCGTCGATCGGTTCCGCAACGACCGGTACGCGGTCAAGCTGCTGCGCCAGGACACCACCGCCTGGGGTGACGGGCCCTCCCTGTCGGGGACTCTCGGATGAGTACGGTCACCGTCAAGCGTCCGCCGCGCGCCACCGGTCCCGACGCGCCCGAGGGCGAGGTGAACCTGCAGGAGCCCCCGCTGATGGCGGAGGAGGCCCCGCTCGACTTCCGGTCCTTCGCGATGGTTGTGCCGATGGGCCTCGGCATGGGCGCCATGATGGCGATGTTCGGCCTCTACAGCCGGGCCCCGATCATGTACGTGATGGGCGGCGCGATGGCCGCCGGTATGCTCCTGATGGGCGTGGTACAGGTGGGCCGGGGCGCCGCCGAGCGTAAGCGCAAGATGCTCGGTGAGCGACGCGACTTCCTGCGCTACATCGCCCAGCTGCGCAAGGAGGCCCGCGCCTCGGCCGACGAGCAGCGCCGGCACGTGCTGTGGGACAACCCGCAACCGGACTGGCTGTGGTCGGTCGCGATGAGCAGCCGACTGTGGGAGCGCCGGCCGACCCACGACGACTTCGCCCGGGTACGCATCGGCCTCGGACGGCAGAACGCGATGCGTGCCTTCACCCCGCCGACCACCAAACCGGTGGAAGACCTGGAACCGCTGTCGTCGATCGCGTTGCGCCGGTTCGCCGAGGCGTACCGGACGGTCTCCGGAATTCCGATCTCGGTGAACCTGCGCAGTTTCACAAGCATCGAGTTCGAGGGCGCGGCCGGGCCGGCGGTCGCGCTGGCCAGGGCCATGGTCGCCCAGCTGGTCACGCTGCACGCGCCGGACGAGCTGCGGGTCGCGGTCCTGGCGCCGGAGGTGCACCGGGGGCCGTGGGAGTGGGTCAAATGGCTGCCGCACAACGCGCACGCGGGTAGTGCCGACGCCGCCGGGCCGGCCCGGCTCTTCGCCGGCACGCACGACGCGCTGATGGACCTGCTCGGCACCGACGTCACCGACCGCGGTGACCACGACCGGACGGCCCGTCCCTCGTCGACCGAGCCGTTCCTGGTGATCGTCGCTCACCTGACCGAACTGCCGGACCACTCCCGGCTGCTCGGCGCCGGCCTGCGCAACGTGGTGCTGCTCGACCTGACCGGGGCGATGCCGGGCGGGCCGAAGGTGCTGCGGCTGACCGCGGACGGCGCCGAGGTGCGCTACCCGGCCGGCGAGGTCACCGGTTCGGCGGTGCGTGACGAGTTGGCCGAGGCGCAGGCGCTCGCGCTGGCCCGGATCATCGCTCCGAAGCGGACCAGCGGCACCTTGGACATCGTCGAGGAGCCGCTGGAGACCAGCTTCGAGCTGACCGCGCTGCTCGGCATCCGGGATGCGAACACCTTCGACGTGCCGGCCCTGTGGCGGACCCGGCAGCCGCAGCGCAACCGGCTGCAGGTGCCGATCGGGGTCACCGAGGACGGCGAGGTGATCGAGCTCGACCTGAAGGAGTCGGCCCAGGGCGGCATGGGTCCGCACGGCCTGCTCATCGGTGCGACCGGGTCGGGCAAGAGCGAGCTGCTGCGTACGCTCGTCGTCGCGCTCGCCGCGACGCACTCCTCGGAGATCCTCAACCTGGTGCTGGTGGACTTCAAGGGCGGCGCCACGTTCATCGGCATGGAACACCTGCCGCACACCTCCGCGGTGATCACCAACCTGGCCGACGAGCTTCCACTGGTCGACCGGATGCAGGACGCGCTCAACGGCGAGATGACCCGGCGCCAGGAGATGCTGCGGGCCAGCGGGTACGCGTCCCTGTTCGACTACGAGAAGGCGCGCGCGTCCGGTGCGCAGCTGGTGCCGTTCCCGACGCTGCTGATCGTCGTGGACGAGTTCTCCGAGCTGCTGTCCAGCAAGTCCGAGTTCATGGACCTGTTCGTGTCCATCGGCCGGCTGGGCCGCAGCCTCGGCGTCCACCTGCTGCTCGCCTCGCAGCGGCTGGACGAGGGCCGGATCAACCGGGTCGAGGGCCACCTGTCGTACCGACTGGCACTGCGCACGTTCTCCTCGATGGAGTCGCGTGCGGTGATCGGCGTCGGCGCCGCCTACGAGCTGCCGTCCGAGCCGGGCAACGGCTACCTCAAGGTGGACACCACCAACCTGGTGCGGTTCAAGTCGGCGTACGTCTCCGGGCCGTACACCGGCACTGGGGCGCGCCTGGAGGCGGGCACGGACGTCGACGTGGTGGCCGCCGACGTGGTGCCGTTCACCACCCGGAACGTCCCGTTGCCCGAGCCGGTCGAGCGCCTGACGGCACCGGCTGAGGGCGCCGCCGCACCGGCGGACGACGCGCCGGCCGAGGCGAGCGGTCCCACCCTGGTCGAGGTGCTGCTCAAGCGACTGACCGGGGCCGGGCCGCCGGCGCGGCAGATCTGGCTGCCGCCGCTGTCCACGGCGCCCACCCTGGACTCGCTGCTGCCCAGTGTCGTACCCCATCCGGTCTTCGGCATGTCCGTCGAGGACCTGTCGGTCCGCGGGCGGCTGCGGGTGCCGGTGGGCGTGGTCGACAAGCCGCAGGATCAGCTGCGGGAACTGCTGGTCGTGGACCTGGCGACGGCCGACGGCCACGTGGGCATCGCCGGTGCGCCGCAGAGCGGCAAGTCGACCCTGCTGCGGTCGATGATGCTCGCCCTGGCGCTGACCAACACGCCGGCCGAGGTGCAGTTCTACGGCCTGGACTTCGGCGGCGGTGGGCTCACCTCGGTCGCCGGTCTGCCGCACGTCGGCTCGATCGCCACCCGGCTGGAGCGTGACCGGGTGGTGCGCACGCTTGAGGAGATCAGCCAGGTCATGGAGCGGCGGGAGGTCGAGTTCACCGAGCGTGGGCTGGACTCCATGACGTCGTACCTGGCGGCCCGCAGTCGGGGTGAACTCGAGGACCCGCACGGCCACGTGTTCCTGGTCGTCGACGGCTGGTACACGATGAAGCAGGACTTCCCCGACCTGGAGAGCCGCGTCCAGGAGATCGCCTCGCGCGGGCTGTCGTTCGGCGTACACATCGTGGTGACCACCACCCGCTGGTCGGAGCTGCGCACCTGGCTGCGCGACCTGCTGGGCACGAAGCTGGAGCTGCGGCTGGCCGACTCGATGGAGTCGGAGTTCGGCTCCCGCAAGGCGGCGACAGTGCCCAACCAGCCGGGCCGCGGCCTCACCCCGGACGGGCTGCACTTCCTCGGCGCGCTGCCCCGGATCGACGGCCATGCGGCGACCGCCGACCTGGCCGAGGCCACCAAGTCGGTCACCGAGGAGGCCGCGACGTTCTGGAGCGGCCCGCCCGCACCGCCGGTGCGCCTGCTGCCCACCCAGCTGCCCGCGGCGTACCTGCCCGACCCGGAGCCGGAGCTGCGGATCTGCCTCGGTCTCGACGAGCAGCGGCTGGCGCCCGTGTGGCACGACTTCATGGTCACGCCGCACCTGCTGGTTTTCGGCGACAACGAGACCGGCAAGACGAACATGCTGACCCTGATCCTGCGCGCCATTCAGCGGCGGTACACGCCGGAGCAGGCGAAGGTGGTGCTCGGCGACTCGCGGCGGGACCTGGACACCGCGATCGGCCAGGAGTACCAGGTCGGATCCAGCTTCACCGGCGACGGGCTGTTCGAGCTGGCAGGCAAGGCGTCGGTGTCGGTCAACCGCCGGGTGCCGGGCGCGGACATCTCGTCCGAGCGGATGCGCCGCCGGGACTGGTGGGAGGGTCCAGAACTGTTCGTGGTGGTCGACGACTACGACCTGCTGACCCGCGGCACCGGCGTCGGCTCCACGTTGGAGCCACTGTTGCCGCTTCTGGCCCAAGGCGTGTACATCGGTCTGCACGTGATCGTGGCCCGGAGCACCTCCGGCGCGATGCGGGCGATGATGGACCCGGTCATCCGCCGGATGTGGGAGCTGGGCACCCCGGCGATGTTGTTCTCCTACCCCAAGGAGGAGGGCAAGTTCCTCGGCGAGGCCGCGCCGCGCCGGCTGCCCGCCGGACGGGCTCAACTGGTCACTCGCCGCGGGGTGCGGCTGATGCAGACAGGCAACGCGCTGGGCCGGGCCGCCGGATGAGGCGGGACCGGCAGAGGAGAGGACGACGCGGATGAGCGCCGTTGTTCAGGCGGACAAGTGCCGCATCACAGTGGTCGGGCCGGAGCGTCGGATCGACCTGGCGGTCCCGGTCACCACCACGGTCGCCGGTCTGCTGCCGGTCCTGGTCGGCCACGCCGTACCGGCACACCAGCAGGACGACGCCACCGGCAGCGGCTGGGTGCTGCAACGGCTGGGTGGTGCGCCGTTCGAGCTGACCGGCACCCCGGAGACGCTGGAGTGGCTGGACGGCGAGGAGATCCACCTGCGCCGGGCCGAGGACCCGCTGCCCGAGCTGGACTTCGACGACCTGGCTGAGGGCGTGGCGACGTCCGTCAACCGGCGGTCCGACCGGTGGCAGCCGGAGTACCGCCGGGTGTTGTTCCTGGTGCTGTCGGCGGTGGCGATGACCACCGTCGCGTTGGTGATCACCGACCGTGGCCCGGTGGCCGGGCAGATCCTGTCGGCCGGCGTGCTCGCCGCCGCGATGCTGGTCGCGGCGCTTGTCGCCGCCCGCAAGCTGACCGACGAGGCGTTCGGCCTGCTGTTCGGCGGTGCTGCGGCCCTCTTCGCGGGGATGGCCGCGGTCAGCGCGGTGGACGGTGACCCGGACGGCATGTCCTGGACCGGGCTGGCGACGCTGGCCGCGGCGTCCGCGGTCGTCGTCGTGACCGGGGTCCTGCTGGTCTGCCAGCGTACTGTCACGCCGCGGCTGCCGTTCACCCCGTTGCTGCTGGTCGGGGTCAGCGCCGCGACGGTGGTGCTCGTGCTGGTGTCCGGTCAGCTCGCCGGGATGACAGCCGCCCAGGTCTCGGCCGTCGCCGCCGCGGTGATCCTGGCGATCGTGGTGCTCGCCCCCCGCGCCGCGGTGAAGTTCGCCCGGCTGCGCGGCCCGCAGCTGCCCAAGACCGGCGCCGACCTGCAGTACGACATCGAGCCGACGGACTCCGGCCTGGTCCGGGAGCGGACCGCTGACGCGGACACCTACCTGACCGCCGGGCTCGGCTCGGCCGCGCTGCTGCTGCCGTTCCTGTTCGCCTTCACCATGCGTACGCCCGGCTGGTCGGGCTCGACGCTGGTCGCCCTGATCTCCGCGGCGGTCCTGCTGCGGGCCCGCTCGTACTTCGGGGTCTGGCACCGGATCGCGCTGGTGACCGCCGGGACCACGGGCTGCCTGCTGGTGGTCGCGCAGCTCTCCGGCTCCCTGTCGATCGGAGGGCGTTACGTCCTGCTCGCCGGTCTGGTCGCGCTGCTGGTGCCGTTGGTGATGGCGGCGGTGCGGCCCTGGCCGCGGCGGATGCTCCCGTTCTGGGAGTACGCCGCGACGTTCTTCGACGTGGTGACCGCGCTGGCCGTGCTGCCGGTGCTCGCCCAGGTGCTCGGCCTGTACGGCTGGGCCCGCGGACTGTTCGGGTAGGCGCGCCGTGCAGACTCAGCGCGACCACGTCCACGCCCACCAGTTCATGATGGGCCGGCTCAGCTCGGCCCTGGTGCTCGGCGACCCGTCCGGCGCCGAGGTGCCCGGCCGCCGGGCCCTCACCGGCCTGGTGTTCGGCGTACTCATCGCGGTGCTGGTGGTGGCCGGTTTCGGGGTGTACGGCTGGATCGTCCCCGGCGGCAGCACGGCCTACCGGCAGCCCGGCCTGATCCTGGTGGAAAAGGAGACCGGCAGCCGTTACGTCTACGCCGACGGCCTGCTGCATCCGGTGATCGACCGGCCGGCGGCGATGCTCTGGCAGGGCCCGTCGGCGAAGGTGAAGCTGATCTCGCAGGCCTCTCTGGCCGATGTGCCGCGAGGTGACGTGCTGGGCATCCCGGACGGGCCGCGGGAGATCCCGGCGCCGCAGTCCTTCGTGGCCGGTCCGTGGCTGGCCTGCCTGTCTGGACGGCCGGGCGACTCGGGTCGGGGCGGGCTGGGCATGAATCTCGACCCCCGCGCACCGGCCACCCCGATCCCGCCGGAACGGCTCATCGTGGTGCGGGACCCGGACGGCAAGATCCACCTGATCGCTCAGGGCAGCCGGTTCCGGGTGACCGACGACGCCGTTCTGGTCGCGCTCGGCATCAGCGCGGGCGACGCGATCCCGGCCACCGAGCCCTGGCTGAGCCAGCTTCCCGCCGGACCGGACCTGGCCCCCGCCGGGATCGACGGCGAGGGCCGCGACGGGCCGCGGATCGCCGGCCGGTCCTACGACGTCGGGACCCTGTTCCGGCAGAACGCCGGCGCCGCCGGCGAGCAGTTCTTCGTGCTGCGCAAGGGCGGGCTGGCGGCGCTGAGCGAGACCGAGTTCCTCTTCGCCGGCGTACGCAGCCGGTCCGCGCCGGTCACGCTGGCCGGCGCCGATCTGCTGGACGCGCCCCGGTCGGCGGACCGGACGCTGCTCGACCGGCTGCCCGACCTGGCCGGTGCGGCGGAGCACCGGCTCGACGACCGGATCCTCTGCCTGCGCCAGACACCCACTGCGGCGAACGCTGTCTACAGCGTCCTGGTCGAGGCGCCCCGGACGATGGCCGTCGACGCGAACGGCCGGGGCGTGGTGTTCGGTCCAGCCGGCGGCGGGATGGCCGTGTACGGCGTACCGGTCGCCCCCGGCACCACACCGCCGGTCGTCTTCGTCTCCTCCGGCGGGGTCGCCTTCGCGCTGAAGGACGCGCAGGCCGCGGCGGCACTGAAGATCAACCAGGTACGACCGGTCCCGTTCCCCCGCGAACTGCTGGCCACCCTCCGGCAGGGACCGACGCTGAGCCGCGAGGCCGTCACTTTTCTCGCAGAAGGGTAGGCCGACATGGCATCCGCGATCTGGCAGAAACGGCGCCGCCGCCGGGACGACGAGCCCATCGTCCAGCACATGGTGGGCAACGCGATGGTTCTGCACGCCCCCGACTCGATCAGCGCGGAGGCGCAGTCGCTCGCCCTGGCGGTCACCGAGGACGCCGACAACGACGTGGTGGTACTCGACCTGGTCGAGGGCCTCGCCATCGACTCGTGGGAGTCGATGGCCAACGTGCTGCCCCGGCGCCGCCGCGGCATCCGGCTGATGGCGTGCGGCCGGCACCGGGACTCCGCGGCGATGGCCGGGCAGTGGCTGTCCGAGCGGCTGAACCGTACTGTCATCGCACCCGACGGCGACCTGGTGCGCGGAGCCGGCGGTGCGCTCCTGGTGCACTCCAACCGGCGAAGCGGCTGGGTGCGTTTCCGGCCCGGTCGGCCGCCGAGCTGGGACGCCAAGCGGTACCCCGCGCCGGTGTGGGACGGCGCGGTCATCGAGAACCGGGCGACCAGCGCCACCGCCGGCATCCAGCCGCTGCCCGGTGGTGTGTGGATCCACGACAGCCAGTCCCCGCAGATCATCGCCCAGCACCGGCGGCAGCTGACCGACGACGTCCCGTGCGACCCGGAGACGATGACGGTGCTGCTGGGATGCCCGGGAACGCCGCCGTTGTCGCTGGACGACGTGGTGCGGTTCTGGCGTGAGCTGGAGCCGGACGTGCAGGCGCGGGCCCGTTTCGTGCAGTACGGCGAGGTCCGGCTCCCCGAGGGCGAGGCGCTGGGGCAGGCACTGGCGGACCTGTTCGGCACCTCGGTGATCTGTTACACCGGCGTGCCGGTCGGCACCCAACGGGAACGGCAGGTCCGCACGGTACGCGCGGACGGAACCCGCGGGTGGCCGCCGTTCGCCATCGAACTCGGCTACACCCCGCGGGCGCACGAGAACTCCCGCGCCGCCCGGCCGGTCATCCTCAGCCACCGGCCGCCGCTGCGCTGGACCGAGGAGATCGACCCCCGCGTCTACTGGTACGCCCCCGACGCCGTCGTCGAGGTGGTCGAGGCGGGCCTGTGGGTGCGTGCGGTGGACGAGCCGGGCAACGCCGAGCGGGTGCGCGCGGCGACACTGGACACCTCAGGGGTGACGCTGATCTTCGACGACTCGGAGCCCAAGCGCGTCGACCGCCTGCGGGGGCTGGCCGCGGACCTGGCGGCCCGGCTGCCGGAGCGCGAGGGCGGGACCCTGATGGCCGCGTCGGTGCTCACTCCGGGTAGCAAGTCGGCAGGCCGGGCGGACGCTACCCTCGACGTCACCCCGATCGCCGCCCTGAACGGTGTTCCGGTGGAGATCAAGGCAGCACCGGCCGTCGAGGCGCCGCCGGCCGTGGCGGTGGCAGCGGTGGTCGAGTCACCGGCCGTGGAGCCCCTCTCCGAGCGGACGCTCGCGCTCCGTATGCCCGCCGCGTCGCCGCCGATCGGCGAGCCCCGGCCCGCCCGAGGTGTGGCCTCGATCGACCGTGTTGATCAACCGGTGCCGCCTCCGCCCACAGCGTTTTTGCGGCCTGCGGCGTCCGTGCCGCCGCCACCTGCGGCGTTCATGCTGCCCGTGCCGCCCGTCGTGCCGCCTGCGCCGCCGCCACCCGCTGCGTCCGACGCGCCGCCGACCCCGGACGTCATGCCGCCTGCGCTGCCGCCACCTGCGGCGCTCGAGGCGCCGACCCCGGACGTCGAGCCGCCTGCGCTGCCGCCACCTGCGGCGTTCGTGCCGCCCGCGCCGGCGGTTGTGCCGCCTGCGTTGCCGTCGCCTGCGGTGGACCCCGCGCCGGCGGTGGCCCCGCCATCCATGCCGACCGGGGTCGTCCTGCCCGTCGACGTCGAAACGGCGGCTGACACCCCGGTGCCGGCGCGGTCAGCCGAGGCGACGAAACCACCCACCGAGGCGGCATCCGAGGAAACCCCACCTCGCACTACCGCCGGCATCGTGCGGGTGCAGCCGGTTCCCACCGCGTCGGCGAGCGCGCTGCTGCCCTCCCGGCCGCTGGACGAGGAACGCGGCTGGCTGCGCCGTACGCTGAGCCGGGAATTCGACCACATGGCGTCCTCGGTGTCGCGGATCATCTCCGAGCACCCCGGTTTGCAGGCCGGCGGCACCCCGGCCGGCGACCTGCTCGCCGACTCGGTCGCCGTACGGCTGTACCTCACCCGCCGTGGCGAACGCGTCAACGCGGCCCTGCGGACCGGCGTGGCCGGCCCGCACGTGCCGTTCGCCCGGTGCGTGGTTGCCGGTCTGTCGCGGCTTCCGTCGTTTCGCGGGAGCACGATGTTCCGCATCTCGCCGGACGAACGGGAGTGGGCGTTGTACCGCGGCCGCAAGCTGGTCACGGACTGGTCGCTGGTCAACGCGCTGACGCGTCCGCACGAGGGCCAGGAGGGTGACACCGACCTGCTGATCTGGTCGATGACGGCCCGACGTACGGCGCTGCTCGAACCGGAGGGCGAGGACCGGATCGAGGACCGCGTGCTGTTCCTGCCGGGAACGAGTTTCAAGATTCTCGAGGCGCGGCCGCCTGCTGACGGTCAACGCGGAGCGATTCTGCTGCGCGAGATCGGCACCAACGAGATCGACGCGGACGGCCGGCTCCACCAGAACGGTGCGTCCCTGGACGAGTTGGCGAACACCGCGCTGCACCGCAGCCTGGAACGCTGGGGGACGCCGACGCCGACGCCGACGCCGTCGCCGTCGCCGGTCACCGCCACGACACGTGGCTGTTTCCGGGTCCTGCCCGGCTTGGACGGAGAAGGTGAGGGCCGATGAGCCGACAGGTGTTGACAGTGGGAGGGGCGGAGCCGGGTGCCTTCGCGACGATCGGTGCCGCCGTCGCACGGGCCGATCCCGACGCGACGATCATTGTGCATCCCGGCCGGTACGCGGAACGGTTGGTGCTCGACAAGAGGGTGACGATCAGTGCGGCGCCGGGCGGCCCCGTGGAGGTGCACGTCGAAGAGGGCAGCGTGCTGGTCGTACGTGGCCAGGGTGCCCAATTGCGGGGCGTCACGTTGATCAGCGAAGACTCGCAGCTGGCAGCCCTGGACGTCTACGCAGGCGAGGTGGCGCTCGACGACTGCCGGGTGACCGGCGCGGCGTGGACGGCGTTGCTCGCCCGGATGGACGGCTCCCTGGCCCTGCGCGGCTGTGACGTCCGAGCCCCGTCGGGCGCGGGGATCGTGGTGATGTCCGCGGGCGTCAGCACCGTCGAGGACACGCTTGTGCACGACGTTGGCACCTCCGGCGTGGTGGTAAGCGAGCACGGGTCCCTGACCCTGCGGCGCTGCGTCGTCCGAGGTGCTGCGGCGAACGGCGTGTGCGCCAACGGTGATGCTCGACTTGTCATGGAGCAGTGCGAGGTCGAAGCCTCGGCGAAGCCGGCGATCGTCGTCGAGCAGCGTGCCACAGCCCAGATCCGGCACCTGACGGTGACCGGCAGCGCCAACGTGGACCTGTTCCTTCGTGGCGCGATCGACGTGTCGATAAGCGATTCCACATTCAGCGGGGCCGCGGTGCAGTCGGCGCACATCACCGACGGCGCCGCCCCTCGATTCACCCGCTGCGCGTTCAGCGAAGCCGGTCACACCGCGATCCACGTCGGCGGCGGGGCGCGGCCGGAGTTCACCGAGTGCATCGTCACCGACACCCCGGTGGGAGTTCACGCGGAGAACGCCAGTCCGCACCTGAACGGCGTGACGGTGCGCGGCACGAGCGAGCACGCCGTCATCGTGACCGGGGAGAGCGCCGTCAGGCTGCGGCGCCTACGAGCGAATTCGACGGGCGGCGTCGCGGTGCGGGACGGAGCCACCGTCGACGGCGTCGACCTGGTCCTGGAGGGCGTCGCCGCGCCGGTGCTGACGCTCGCGGACGGGTCCCGGGCAGTCCTGCGCGATGTCCGGGTGACCGCCGCCGGGCCGGACGCGGTGACAGCTACCGGCAGTTCCCGCCTGGATCTGCGGTCGGCGGTGCTGACGGGCGGGGGCCTGCGGGTGGACAACGCCGAGTTGGAGGTGACCGACACCGAGATCCGCGAGGCGGCGCGGGACGGTCTGCTGGTGCAGGACCGGGCCGCTGTCACCGCGACCCGGCTGCGGGTGCGGCGGGCCGGCGCCGACGGCGTCCGGTTGACAAGCGGCGGCGCCGGTCGCTTCACCGACTGCGAGATCCTCGACAGTGCTGTCACCGGCTTCAACGTGGACACCGCCGAACCGGTGTCGCTGGTGCGATCGGTCGTCCGCAACAGCGGCAAGAGCGACCTGCGCCGGGCCGAGGGCTCCCACCTGACGGTGGAGTCGCTCACCAGTGGCGGGCCGCCGGTCGGTCAGCCCGTGCGGGAACAGGCTGTCCGGGACGACACCGATGCGGAGCCGCGGCAGGATCAGGGATCCGACGAACTGAGCGGCCCGCTGCAGGAGCTCAACAGCCTGATCGGTCTGCGCGGCGTCAAGCAGGAGGTGACCGCGCTGATCAACCTGATGAAGATGGCGCAGGTGCGACAGCAGCGGGGGCTGCCGATGCCGCCGATGAGCCGGCACCTGGTCTTCGCCGGACCGCCGGGTACCGGCAAGACCACCGTCGCACGCCTGTACGGCTCGGTGCTGGCCGAACTCGGCATCCTGTCGAAGGGGCACATGGTCGAGGCGGCGCGCGCCGACCTGGTGGGGCAGTACATCGGGTCGACCGCGATCAAGACCACCGAGCTGGTCACCAAGGCGCTCGGCGGGGTGCTCTTCATCGACGAGGCGTACACGCTGTCGGCCGGCTCCGGCGGCTCGGGGCCGGATTTCGGCCAGGAGGCCATCGACGCGTTGATGAAGATGATGGAGGACCACCGCGACGAACTGGTCGTCATCGTCGCCGGGTACTCCGAGTTGATGGAGCAGTTCCTCGCCTCGAACCCCGGTCTGGCCTCCCGCTTCACGCGCACCGTCGAGTTCCCCAACTACTCCGTCGAGGAACTTGTCACAATCACCTCCAACCTGTGCGGGAAGCACTACTACGAGCTGACCGACGACGCGGTGGGAGCCCTCACCACGTACTTCGAGCGCATCCCGAAGAACTCGACGTTCGGCAACGGCCGGGTGGCGCGCAAACTCTTCGAGGCGATGATCAACAATCAGGCGTCCCGCCTCGCCGCCGAACCGCCGTCCACGGAGATCCAGCTCAACCGGCTCACCGCCGCCGACATCGAGCCGGAGCTGGCCTCCCTCGCCGAGCTGCCGATGGAGCAGACCGCACAGCTGGATGTCGCCACCCACCCGCGAGAGGCCGTAGCAGCCTCCCGGACGTGGGCGCGTGTCGCCAACCTGGTCGGTGCCCCGTCCGTACGCGAGGCCCTCGGGCAGGCCGTGGTGGGACTCTGCGATCTACACGGTCGCCGCCGGGCGTTCGGACGAGCCGGGAACATCATCATCTCCGGCCAGCGGGGCACTGGCCGCAGCGAGTTCGCCCGGCTGTACGTGATGCTCCTGTCGGAGCTGAATCTGATCCCCATCGGCCAGCAGGTACGGATGTCCACCCGGGACCAGCTCGCGCCGCAGTGGGCCGGGCAGGCCGACGACCTGATCCGGGCAGCGCTCCAGGAGGCAACCGGCGGGGGCCTGGTCGTGGAGGCCACCGGGGAGGAACAGGACGCGGAGGTCGTCCACGCGCTTGTCGAGCAGGTCCGGGCCGCCCCGGGGGGACCCGTCGTCGTCCTTGTCGGCGAACCCGCCGGCCTGGCCGCACTTCACTCCGCGGTACCCGGCATCCCGGAGACGTTCGGCCAGGAATGGTCCGTGCCCGCCTACTCCCCGGCCGAGCTCGGCGAGATCGCGGTACGGCACCTGCTGCGTCGCGGGCACATCGTCCCCGACGACGTGCGGGCCGCCATCGTCGAGCTGGCAACGAATCTGCCCGCACAGACGGTCCACGCGGCCCACCGATTCTCGTACGCCCTGACCCGCACCGCCGCATCGCGGACGCTCGCGCCGGCCGACCTCACCGGCTCCGCGCCGGCGTCGATGTCCGGCGGCCTGTCCGCGGTCGGCTGACCTGACGAAGGAGATCACCATGCAACCTCGGCTCGATCAGAACGCCACCGCGATGGAGGCGCGGCTGGCCGGCGCGACGGCCACCGGCCGGTCGGCGGACGGCCTGGTCACCATCGTGGTGGGCGGCCTCGGCGACGTCCGTGCCGTGCGCGTGGAGCCGCGCGCGCTGGACCTTGAGGACGTGACCGCCCTGGAGGCGGCCTTTGCGGAGGCGCTCCGCTCCGCCTTCGAGGCCGGCCGCCGGCTGGTCCTGGACACCATGATGGCGGCCGCGCTGGAGCGGGCGTCGGCGACCTGACGGTCAGGCCAGCAGGGCCGCGAGGGCCCCGGTGCTCGCTCGGCGGTGTCGGGTTCGCGGCCGTGGGCGGATGTCGCTGAACTTTGGCCGCGTACGAGCGTCCTCAGAGGGGATGGAACCTATCTTCCCGTTGGGGGTTGCTGGTCGTGGCGGAGACGCGTGTTCTGGTACAGGCGACCGACCCGCTTCTGGCGGTCGGGCTGTCGAGCTACCTGGCGATGCATCCCGACATCACAGTGGTGGAGGCGAATGACCCGGACTCGTTCGATGTTGCCGTCGTGGGGGCCGAGGGCTTCACGGCCGCGACGATCAGGATGCTTCGCCTGACGGCAGTGACTGCGGCGCGGCCCGTGGTGCTCGTCATCCCCGACATCGACGATCTGCAGCTGATCACGGCGGTGGAATGCGGGGTGGTTGCCATCCTTCCCCGTGCTTCGGTCAACCAGGAACGCCTCGTCCGGAGTGTCCAGGCCGCCGAGGCCGGCGGTGGGATCATGCCGCCGCACCTCATCGGCAGCCTGCTCGAGCACTTCCGGCGGCTGCAGCGGGAGGTGCTGCTGCCCAACGGCCTGACCCTCACCGGGCTGACCTCCCGCGAGATCGAGGTGCTGCGGCTGATGGCCGACGGATTGGACACCACCGAGATCGCCGAGGAGATCCGGTACTCCGTACGGACAGTCAAGACGATCATCTACGGGGTGATGGACCGGTACGAGCTCCGTAGCCGGTCACATGCTGTCGCGTACGCGGTGCGCGCGGGTTTGATCTGAGGGCTCGCGCGCAATGAGGCCGGTGCGGATCCTCCGGCCGGACGCTCAGGACAGGAGGCTGGACAGGGCGCGGTGTTCGGCGACCGGGTCTGATTCGGGCACCAGATAGTCGCGGGCGCGGATGTGAGTCAGCAGCTTGTCGTCGGGGCTCACCGCGTAGGTACGCAGGAAGTACGCGACCGCGTCCGTCCAGATCCACCGTCCGTCGGTGCGGAAGCTCAGCGGCACCACCGGGCCGGCGCTCTCGTCGAAGGGGTCGGTCTCGCGCGCCTCGGTGGCGAGCAGCACGGCCCCGCCCTCCAGGTAGTCCAGCACGCGCCGCATCTCGTCGCCGTCGGTGATCGTCGGGCGGTCGGCGGAGAACTGCCCGCCGGTGGTGGGGTGGTAGGCGTCGAAGACCCGGGCGGTCGAGACCGGCTGGGCGTCTGCCGCGGCCCAGAGGAGCGCTGACCGGCCCCGGGCGAGTTGCTGGTAGCGCGGTAGGACCGTCCGATTGTGGAACGCCTCGACCTGAGGATGGGCGACTCCGCTGCTGGCGAGGGCGTCCTGTACCTGTGCGCAGGCTGCCGGTAGGCCGTTGGGATCGCCGCCGACCAGCAGCAGATAGATCGGGACCTGCTGGTCCTGATCTGGTGAGTCCCGACGCCATGCCCGCCAGAGGGCAACCCCGCCTGCGACTCCGCGCGCGGCGTCGACGGCGGCCGAATCCGGCTCGTCCATACGCTCGACGGCCCCGGTCAGGTCGAGGACCAGCGGTGTGACGCCTATCGGATCGGACCGTTCCGGGGCGAATTCGGGCTCCGGCGGTGCCGTGCCGGCGTTCGGCGCAGCGGCGGCACGCCACGCCGCAACCCGGTCGTCAGGCACGAGCGTGGACAGCAGGTCCAGGTCCGTCTCGCGCAACGACATTCGAGGGGTAGCCGTGCTCGTCAGCACCGCGTCGGCCGCCTCGGCGAGCCGTCGCCCGGCGAGGTGGCTGCGCGCTGCGGCGACGGCCGCGTCGGGCATCCAGCCCGCCACGCGCAGCAACAGGTAGTGGAGTTCCAGTAGGCGGCTGTCAGCGGCGCCGGTCATGATGATCTGCTCCGTCCCGATGAAGGGTCACCAGCTGCTGATGGAGCTGAGGTGTTTGCCCGCGAAGTGCTCGGGCCGGGGACGTACGCCCGCGATCAGGCAGGCGATCTCGACCGGTGGCGGCAGGAAATGCCTGTCATCGTCGGTGTCGCGGTAGCGTCCGAGTCCGATTGTCCGCATGAACGGAACGACGGCGTCGGGCTGCTCTCCCTCCGCTGCCGGTTCGCCGCGCTCCAGCGCCTCGTCATCCCAGTAGATCGCCGACGGGATGCCGTCGACGGCCCAGCCGAGGTAGCTCTCGCCGTCGTGATCTCGTCCGCAAACCACCGCCTGGGTGCCGCGCGACATCGGTACCAACTGGTCGGCGCCGACCATCGCATCGAGTCCGACGACCATCACCCAGTCGTCGATCTGCGCCGTGAAAATCCGCTGTTGCTCGCCTGTCGACGTGTCACCGAGTTCCCGGAGCGTCATCGGCGCGACACGGTCGTCCTCGACCTCCAGCCGCGACAACGCTTCACCGGCCGAGATTCCCCGCACCAGCGTGATGGAGTAGGGCGGCGAGTCTTCGTCGTCGGCGTAGACGAGGTTGAACCAGTCGGCAGGCAACCCGCTCCCGTGCGGCCGCACGGGTTTCGCGAGGTCGGCACGCTCGCGTAGGGTCCATTCTCGCTGTAGCTTGTCGAGCCTGGCTGCCTCGGCGGCGCTGCCGCTGCGATAGACCGCCGAGCCGTCCTCCGCCATCAACACGACGTCACCGTCATCGTCGACGACCAGCGCCGACACCGTGTGGGCCATCGGATCCAGGCGCAATCCGGTCCACTTGGACAGCACCGTGGAGTCGGCGCCGGTCCGCAGGATTCCGTCGTGCCCGAGGGTCAGCTCCTCGCCGGGAACGCCGGCCTTCCGTGACCACAGCTGAGCGGTCTGGTCGCGGAAGAGCACAGTTTCCGCCTCTGTCGTGCGGTGTGCGAGCTCGTACCTGCCATTCGGTGAGACGAGGGGCTTGGTCAGGCGCTGCCCGCGGGTCAGGCGGTCGCCGGAGGCCGGCAGGAAATCCGCCAGCGCGGCGTCCGAGAGGAGATCCCTGCTCCAGCGCTGAAAGCCGTCCGGATCCGTCAGGACCAACCGGCCGTCGTTGGTGACCACTGCGGCATCCACCCGACGGTCGACGTCGCCCGAGCGCCAGAGCGGCCGGCCGTTTCCATCCACCAGCCACAGGTAACCTTCGGGCGTCAGCTCCAACCGGCCGGGCCCGCCAACGCCGCCGCCGATCGTCCAGACGTTCTCGGCGCGCGTCCGATCGCGCAGAACGAGGCCGCCGGTATGGCGGTGCTCCAGCGCGAACGCCTCGTTGGCGGACACGAGCGTCCCCAGCGACAGGAACTGCCCAGGTCGGAGAACAGTGAATTCTTCATCGTCCACGAGTTAGACGACGCAGGCGGGCGCACGAGGTTCACGGACCCGCGGTAGTCGACATGGCGGCAGGGAACGACGATGTGTCACTGCGTCGAACATCAGGTCTGCGATCGACGGTCCGAGCCGCGAAGCCCACCGCCAGTTGCAGTGCTCCAGAACCGATCACTGTCGCGTTGAACCGTCGTGACCCCGGCTCGTATTACAGGACCGGAACGGCAGGATGTGGATGGACCGAGGGTACGGAGGCGATGGTGCTGATACGGCGAGCCGTGGCGGCGGCACTGGTGCTGGTCGGGCTCGTCGTGGGTGCCCCAGCGGGGCAGGCGCGTGCGGCCCCCGCCGAGACCGGCCGGTACTACGTGGTGGGGCCGGCGGTCGACGGCCAGAAGGAGTACCTGTACGCGATTGCCCTGCGCACCCTCGGTAACGGCAACCGGTACCGGGAGATCGTCGAACTCAACGTGGGGCGGAAACAGCCTGACGGCGCGACGTTCACCGACGGCCTGGTGCTCGAACCAGGCTGGATGTTGGTGCTGCCCGCGGACGCTAAGGGCCAAGGGGTACGCATCGGCCGGATGCCGACGATCGCCGCTCGATCGCCGCGACCGTCGCCGAGCACGCTGACGCCGAGCGCCGTTCCGTCGAGGCCGGCTCCCCGGTCGGTCGCGCCGTCCACACCGGCCCCTTCGACGGCTGCCCCGTCCACGGCTGCCCCGCCGCCACCCTCGGCCCCTGCGGTGGCGGCCACGGACACCGAAACGATTGCCCGGCCGTGGGACGAGCGGGAGGTCACCACTGATCCCGTCAACCCGCTGCTGGTGCGAGGTGGTGCAGGCGTACTGGCGGTCATCTTCGCGGTGGTGGCGCTGATGCTGCTACGCCGTGCGGGATCACGCCGGGGTGCGCTCGCCCTCACCGACGACGGGCCGTGGCCGCCGCAGCGGCACCACACCCCGACCCCCGCCGAACTCGCCACCGACTCGGGCAACGGTCACGCCCCGTCGCCCGGCGCCCAACAGTTGTCCACCACAGCGCCGTCCACCGCAGCGCCGTCGTCCGCCGCCTCGCGCCCGTCCGCTGGCGCTCCGCCGTCTCCCGTCGCCCAGCCCTCGTCGTCTGCCGTCTCGGCGTCCACGGAACAGGGGCGTTCCGAGACCACGGTGCCCGTCATCACGACGCCGACGCCGTCCGCGCCCCCGACCCCGATCCAGAGCGGTACACGACCAGGTGAGACTCCCGTGTCACCGACCACTTCGGAGCCGGCGACGAATGCCGAGCACCAGGTGCCGGACCCCGTGGCGGCGGTGCCATCGAGCGAGCAGGAGCCAACGCAGGCAGTGATGCCGGAGGTACCGCGACCGACGGTGCCGGGCGGCGACGACGTTCCCTACCTGAGCGCCGATCTGGACAGCGAGGCCGGTCCGATGCGGGTCCGGTTGGCAGGGGTGGCGACGGGCCGTGGTGCAGCGCCCGCGTACGCCTGGCTCGGTGAGCGGGAGCCCGCCCCACCGGCCATCCTCCCGCTGGTGTTGGGCCACAAGGGTCCGTGGCGGCTGCACGTCGACCTCGGTCGGGCTCCGGACGTACTCACTCTCGTGGGGCCCGTCGGTGCCTGCCGGCGTGCGGCGGTGCTCCTCGCCCGGCGGCTGCATGCCGCCGGGATCGGTGTGGCGGTGGTCGGCGCGGCGCTCGGCACGCAGGCCCCCGGCGGCGGCCGGGTCCTGGACGCCCTGCCGCAGCCGCCCACGCCGGAGGAGGAGTTGCCGAAGCCGTACGTCGTGTTCACCGCCGGGTTGGCCGCCGGTGACGCGGCCGGCGCGCGGAGCCTCGCAACCACGACGGGCGGACGGTGCGTCCCCGTGGTGATCGGCCCGGTCCCCGGCGGCCGGTGGTCGATTCAGGTCGGGTCGGATGCCGGGGTGGTGGCACCGGACTGAAGTCGGCGCAGCGTGGCTGGCAGCGGCCCGGAGGCTGCACCCGGGCTGCGCTGCCAGGCGCCGTCGCGGGCGTGGTGGACGCGCCGCACCTGGATCCGGTCGTAGGAGCGGCTGCCCAGGATCAGCTCCACCCCGGCCCGGTGCAGCGCGTCCGCCCGGGTCCGCACCGAGGTGAGCGGGGCGAGCATCGCGGCGGTGGCGCCGACGTCGACGGTACGGCTCCGGGGCACCCGCACGTCGACAAGCAGTCGGCCCTGTCGCGCCGGTGGTGGTTGCCGGTACAGCCGCAGCCAGCCCTTGGGGAGACCGCGTGACCGCACCGGCAGGAGGGCGTACGCCTTCCGAGTGCCGAATTCGGGCCAGCGGCGTACGTCGTTGGGCAGGCCGGCTGTCGAGCGGGCGGTGGGCGCTGACCGGATCCGCACCGTCGCGTCGTACGCGTCGCCGACCGGCAGGAGCCAGCCGATGCCCTCCGTGCGGAACCCTCCGACGGCGCGTACCCGGTCCAGTCGGGCCGCCGGCAGCAGGTAGGTGTCCGAGGTGCCGAGGAGGTACTGCAAGCGGGCCGGCACGTGTGATCGCAGCGTGGCGACCGCTATCGCGCCGCCCGGCTCGATCCGTACCCGCAGCAGGTCGCAGCCCTCGGGCGCGGACCGGGGGTCGAGGAAGGCGATCAGGAACAGTTCGGTGCTGGGCATGCCGTCGGCGACCACCTCGGCGGGGTCGCCCGGTGTCCGGACGAACGCCTCGAACGTCTCCGCGTTGACCTGCTGGCCACGGCGCAGCCACGGCGGACCGTAGTCGGACGCGCGCCTCCGCTCGGTGACGAGCGCGGGGCGGGACAGCGGCGGGGTCAGCACCGCAGTGGGTGCGACGGCGGGCGGATCTGGCGCAGTCGGTTCCTTCGACGTGCCGATCGTCGTCTGTTTCGTCGGTGCCGCGTCTGTCACGCGGCCGTTCGCCGGCGTTCCGTCCGCAGCCTTCCGGCCCGCCTCCGGCGAGCCGTCGACGCCCGCCGGCGACCCGCCGGGGTCCTGCGCCGACCCGTTGACGCCTGCCGGCGACCCGCCGACGCCCGGCGCCGACCCGACCGCGCTGGACGCCGGGTCGTTCGGCGCGGTGACGGCCAAACCAGCGGCGACACCATTCGCGACGGTCAGCGTGACCCGCTCCCGGCTGAGCCGGGACACCAGCAGCCCGTCGGGGGTGGCGTCGAGGGTCGCCGGGCCGTCGGCGTACCTCGGCCGGTACGCCCGCCACGGCGCGACGGCGCCCGCCGCGTCGAGCGCCCGCAGGTCCCGGTGGTCGTCGATCAGCTCCGCGCGCCCTCCCGGCGGCGGGGTCCAGACCGTGGCGCCGGTCGTCTCGGCCAGCTCGATCGTCTGCTCGGCGAGCCGGGCCTGCTCGCCGGCATCGGAGGGCCAGGTTAGCCAGAGCCGCAGGTCGGCACCGTAGAGGGGAAGGTCGCCCACGAGGGCGGCGAGCTGCCGGCCGCTGTGCACGCCCTGGGTACCGCTGTAGTTGCCCACCAGGAAGCCGTCGGCGCGGGCCGTGACGGCGATGGTGACGATGCCCTCGGAGACCAGGCCGAGCCGGTGCGCGGTGGCCCGACGGGCCACGAAGTCGGCCCGGGTCGCCAAGGCGAGCCCGTCGGCGAGCGGCAGGCGTACGACGCCGGTGCGGGGGCGGACCAGGCCCTCGTCGAGGGCGAACCAGCCGGGCAGGTGGGTGGCGAGGTCGGGTGGCTGGAGTACGAGCCAGTCCATCGGCTGTCGGGTGACCCGGTGCAGCGGCACGGCGTGCAGGGGACCGGCGCTGGTCGCGCTCGCGGTGTCGGCGCCGTTGACCCGGTGGGCGGTGTGCCGGATGTCGGTGCCCTCCGGGCTGACCAGCACGTCGTGACCGAGCAGCCCGGCCACCTCGGTGAAGAGGTCGGCGTGTCGGGCGCCGTCGTCGGTGAGGATCCGGACGTCGTCGGCGGCGTCACCGGTGCGCCGTACGAGGTCGGCGATGGATCGGGCGTCGAGCAACCGGTTGGGATCGGTGGGCACCATGAGACGGCCCTTCGGACCTGGGGCGAGCCACAGGTCGAAGAGTCCGGCGACCCGCCGGTGCCGGCGCGGGTCGAAACGCCGGGTCGCCGGAACCCGGTCGATATCCCTGCTCGCCACCGCCCTGGCGGTCCGTCCGAGTGCTGTCACCGCCGCCCCGCCTTCGTCCCCACTGGATCATCGTCGTGATGTCACCACTGTGCACAGCCGGCGAAACACGCCGTCTACGCGAGTCCTGAGAAGATCGTCTCTCAGCCCTCGCCGGTACGCTCGGCCGACCTCATGACGAGGTTCGTCGGGGCCTGGTTCAAATTGATTTGAACTAACGCGGCGCGAATCCGCAATAGACGGTGGAACGCGGCGACGTTCATGGCCGTGGTGACTGAAGGAGGACACCCAGTGCTGGCGAAGCACCCCATCCTTGCCCGCCTGCTCGTGGTGGTGATGACCGGTTGCGTGCTGTTGGCCGTACCCCGGCTGTCGGCGGCGAACCCCACACCCGACAACCGGCCGTACGTGAAGTACTACGTGGTCGCGGCCCAGTTTCAGGGCCAGCCGGAGAATCTGACCGACATCGCGTGGCGGCTGCTCGGCAGCGGCGAGCGATCCGATGAGATTTATCACCTCAACACCGGACGGGTGCAGCCGGACGGTCTCCGGCTGACCGACCCGGGAGTCCTGACCGCCGGCTGGTATCTGGTGCTGCCCTGGGACGCCGCCGGTGAGGGGGTCAAGTACGGCCAGCTTCCGCCCGCACCGGCGCCGACACGGACGGCACGTCCCGGAGGCACCACGAAGCCAGGTGGCACTCCGAAGCCCAGCGGCAGCCCGTCGCCCACGGCGAGCCCGACCAGGGGCAGCCCCGGACCCGGAGCCACTGGCGGCACCCAGAAGTGCACCGCCGCCGCCGGGTCCAGCAGCCGCTCGGACTGGGCGCAGCTGCGGATGGCCGCCGACAGCGCGTGGACCCTTACCCGGGGCAACGGGGTGAAGATCGCGGTGGTCGACACCGGTGTCGACGCGAGCCTCCAGCAGTTGAGCGGCCGGGTCGCCGTCGGGGCGGACGTGACCGTCGGCAACGGTCGCGGCGACACCGACTGCGTCGGTTCCGGCACCGCGATGGCGGGCATCATCGCCGCTGACAGCAGTGTCGACGGCAGCCCGGTCGGGATCGCCCCGGACGCCACGATCCTGCCGGTTCGGATGGTGGGTTCCGGGGCTGCCCGGGCGGCCGACGCGGCGACCGCCATCGAGGTGGCGGTGAGCGCCGGAGCGTCAGTCGTCGCGCTCGGCTCCCACGTGGACCTGGCCGCTCCCGCGGTCGCGGCCTCGCTGACCACGGCCCTCAACCACGACGTGCTCGTGGTGGCGGGCGCACCTACCAAACCGGCGCCGCTGCCGTCCCCGGGCACTGGGGCCGCCGGTGGCGCGCTGCTGCTCACCGGCGGGGTGGGACCGGCCGACCAGTTCGCCGACGAATATCTGGAGGGGACCGTCGAGGTCGTCGCACCTGGTGTCGACGTGGCGAGCCTCGGCACCGGCGGCAGGGTGACCGGCCGGACCGGTACCGGACTCGCTGTCGCCTTCGTGGCGGGGCAGGCGGCACTGATCCGGGCGGCCGAGCCCGACCTCACGGCGGCCCAGGTCAAGGAGCGAATTCTCGGCACCGCCGATCCGCTCGGTGGACAGGACCCGCACCCCGCGTTCGGCGCTGGGATGATCAACCTGGCTACGTCGGTGGCGGGCGCTCTTGACAACAAGGGTCCGGTGTCCACCGGGCAGGAGAGGCGAGGCTCAGGCGCGGCGATCATCGTCCTGCTGGGCCTGGCGCTGGTGTGCGGAGTTGGTGTGGTCTTCGGCCTTCGGATGCGCCGGCGCCGCTTCGCCGGCTGATCGCCTCGCCACAGACGCCGGTGCCCGGCGGCCGCCCTTTCGGGACGGACCGCCGGGCACCGGCTGTTACGAACGATCCCTGCTGGGGCGGGGCTACCTCTGGCTGAACGTCTGCTTCGGGTTGAACACGCAGATCCAGATCATCATGGGTGCGCCCGGCGCGTGGCCGTCGACGTCCAGGCACTTGTCGGTCGCCCGGTTGAAGAGTGAGCGACGTCCATTGCTCTCGATCCACTCCCACTTCTGGGCGGGCACGGCCGTGCAGTGGGCCGACTGCACGGGAGCGCCGTCGCGCTTCTCGCCCCAGGCGACGTCCAGGCAGAGGCCGTTCGCCCGGATGGTGCCGTCGGACGAGAAGGACCACCACTGGTTCCGTACCTCCTGGCACTTGCGCACAGTGGCCCGAACGCCGTCGCCTTCGCCGCCGCTGAGGCAGAGTCCGGTCTCCTTGCCGACGATCTGCTTGGCGCCGGCGGGTCGGACCGGCGCTGCCGGTGCCTTGGTGGGCTCGTCGGGCCGCTCCGGCTGCGCGGGCGGCACCGGGGGCCGGGGGTTGGCAGCGGTGGCGGTGGGGGAGGGTGACAGGGACGGTGAACCGCCGGGCTTCGGCGGCACGACCGGCTTGGTGGGTGCCGTCGGCTTCAGCCGGGAGTCGAGGGCGTAGAACTCGGTGTTCTCCCGGACGGTGCGCAGGAACACCTGGGTCGGGCCGTCGAACTCCCCGCCGGTCTGCCGCACTGTGGTGGGCCCGTTGCGGAACGCGGCAAGCGCCAGCAGGTAGGGGTCACCTTCGATGCCGCTCAGCTCGTTGCGCAGCGCGCACATCACGGTGCCGACAGCGGGTACGGCCACCTGCGGGTCCCAGACCGACCCTCGGGCCGGGCCGTGCTCCTGCCAGACCTCGGGCAGGAACTGCGCGATCCCGCGCTGCCCCTCGTCGCCGAGCATGTTCGGGTCGAAGCCGGACAGCGCCATCACCTGGCCGGCGACCGCCGCGGGCGGGACCTCGGGACAGGCCGCCCCGGCGCGGACGACGAGCGGGACGTACCCCTCGGGGACCGCCCTGGGCTGCTGCGGCTTGTTGTTCGGTTGGGGCTCGCCGGCCCCACCGAACGGCACGAGGTCCGCGTAGAAGGCGGCGTACCCGCTGGCGTGGTCGACATAGTCGACGGCGCTGGACGGGACCCCCTTGGCCTTGCGTACCTCGTCGATGCCGGCGTTGAACGCCGCCAGCGAGAGCCGCCACGGGTCGCCGTCGATCTTGGTCACCCGGACCTGGCCGCTCAGATCGCACATCTTGTGAGCCAGGGCGAGGATGTTCGCCGCGCTGTCCGAGCGTCGCGCACCTGGCCACGGCACCCAGGCTTCCCATGCGGCGTCGTCCAGGCCGGCGATGCCCCGGCCGCCGGAGGCGGTCTTCCGGGCGCGACCGTCGAGCCCGGACTCGGCCATGAGCTGGCCGGCGAGCCGGGCCGGTGTCAGGGCCGGGCAGGACCGGGCGGCGGATCGGATCGTGGTCAGCTGCTCGTCGGTCACGGCACGGCCGACGAAGTCGTCGTCCTGAGCCGAGGCGACTCCCCAGCTGACGGTGGCGACGACCGCGGACAGCACCGCCAGGCCGGCGACCACACCGGCGGCCGCGCGTCGCGAGATCGGGCCCAGTCGGCGCAGGGGGGAGGGCTGATCGGATTCCACGGGGTATCCCTTCCGGTGTTGGCATCGCTGTCTCGACGGGCGGGCGATGCCCTCGGTTCACCGGCTCGTGTGCGGATCTAACGAAAATCTTTTTTCTGCTGGGGTATTGAACCGAGGGGCATGCCGAGCCGTCAACGCAGCAACCGCCGGCCCGCGTTGTGTGTCACACCGCAACACCGCCGACGGCTGACCGTCAGAACCTTTGATCGGAGTTGATGAATGCTGACTCGGCGCAGGATGCTCCGGATCGGACTTGCCGGGGCTGCCGTGGTCGGGGCACCCCTGGCGGCCGCACCGCTGATCTCCCGGGCACACGCCGCGGACGGGCTGCCGTTGACAATCGTGAACAGCACCGGCCGTTTCGACAGCGCCGCGATCACCATGTACGTCGTCGGCACCGACCAGGCGACAGGCCGGCTGGGGTACGTCCGCGAGAGCGGCCGGTTCACCCCCGCCAACCCGGCACACAACGGCCCGGACGGCTTCGCCGACATCGGGATACGGCTTGACGCCTCCGGCACGACAAGCTTCGTGCTGCCCAGGATGTCCGGACGGATCTACTTCGCGATCAACGGACGACTGCCGTTCACTGTGACCGGCGGCGGTGACGGCCAGCCGGGGTTGCAGTACCCGGTGGGCTGGGCGGAGGGCGACCCGGCGTTCGGAGTGCTGCACGACTGCTGCGAGTTCACCTACAACTCCTCCGTGCTGGCCTGCAACACCACGACAGTGGACATGTTCAGCATCCCGATGGCGATCCGGCTTCGCGGCAACGACGAGCAGGTCACCGGCAAACTCGTCGACGGTGGACGCGAGGCGATCTTCGCGGAGCTGTCCCGCCAGCCCGGCTACGAGCGCCTCGTCATCGGCGACGGGCTGCGGATCATCGGGCCGGGCAAGGGCATCGAGACAGGCCGGTTCGACCCGCGCTACTACGACAGCTACGTCAACGAGGTGTGGGACCGCTACAGCCGTACCGAGCTGCGGGTGCACACCCCGTCCGGCACCCGCCGGGGCCGCGTGGTCGACGGGCGATTTGCATTCGACGGCGGCGTGCGAGCCTTCGACAGGCCCTCGACACTTGATGTCTTCTACTGTGCCGGCGCTCTCGGCATGACCGGCGACGAGGCCGCCAACCAGGTGGCACGGGTCCTCGGCGCCGGGTTCAACCGCTCCAGCCTGGGCCAGAGCGACCATCCCACCACCAACCGCAGCGCCTTCTACCAGCATCCGATCACCAACCACTACTCGCGGATCCTGCACCGGAACGCCGCCGACGGTAAGGCGTACGGGTTTCCGTTCGATGACGTGATCGATGACGCTTCCTACATCCAGGACACCTCGCCCCAGGAGATGACCATCACGCTCACTCCGTTCGGCGGAGGACAGGTGAACGTGCCACAGCCGCAGGCCAACGAGACGATCGTCGTACCGCCGGTGGTGGCGGCCGCGGGCGCCGCACCGGGTGCCCGGCAGGTGGGCAAGGAAATCGCCGCCGCGAGCTTCGATCGGCAGCACGGGGTCCAGACCGAGGCGTCCAGCGAGGGTGGCGAGCACATCGGCTTCCTCGCCAACGGTGACTGGGCCGGCTACCGAGGGGTCGAGTTCGGCGGTAAGCCGGTCACGCAGTTCCAGGTGCGGGTCGCCTCCGGGGCGCCGCACGGCGTCTCCGGCCTGATCGAGGTACGCCTCGACGCCCCGGACGGTCCGCCGGTGGGCTCGATCGCGGTGGCAGACACCGGCGGCTGGCAGAGCTGGACGACGGTGCCGGGCACCCTCGCCCCGGTCACCGGCACACACGACGTCTACCTGGCGTTCGTCAGTGGACAACCGCAGGAGTACGCGAACGTCCGCTGGCTGCGGTTCGGCACGTGAGCGCCACCGCCCTCATCGACGCCGACCGGACAGACGAGCGCACCGGCGGCGGGCGGCGGCCCGCAATCGGCAGTGTCGATCCACGACCGCGTGAGCCCGTCGGACGGCGTCTACAGTGGGCGTCTCCGGCATCCGGCTATCCTTTCCCTCAGGCTGTGATCGACGTTGACACGTCGGCGCGACCGTACGGGCACACCCCGTACGTGAGGGGGAGGCGTTCTGTGTCGGCGGTGCCCAACGAAGCGCTGGGATCTGAGGTCGTCAGCGACACCGTGAGCGGGCAGACCTCTCCGGATGCCCTGATGCGGTGGATCCACGAGCAGTACCGGGCGCCCTTGCTGCGGTTTCTCACCCGGCTCGTCCTCGGCCAGCACGAGCTGGCCGAGGATCTGGTGCAGGAGACATTTCTGCGCACCTGGCGCAATTTGGAGACGCTGGCCGCCGATCCGCGGCGGATCGCCCCGTGGCTCTACACCGTCGCCCGACACGTGGCGATCGACGCGATGCGTGCCCGGCAGGCCCGTCCGCCCGAGGTCGCCATCCCCGACCTGAACCGGCTCTCCGTCGCGACCGACGACATGGACCGGGTGGCGTCCGCACACACCGTCCGGCTGGCGATACAGCGGATCTCCCCGGAGCATCGCGCGGTGCTGATCGAGATGTACTACAAGGGCGCTTCGGTCGCCGAAGCCGCGGAGAGACTAGGAATTCCGGAGGGTACGGTAAAGTCCAGGACGTACTATGCGGTGCGCGCGCTGCACGCGGCAATTGGTCCGATCGAGTCGTCCTGATGTCATCTCTCCTGATGCCTCGTCGCCCCGTGTCCTCGCCAGACCTCCGGCACGGAGGTTGTCGCGTGTGGCATTCCGCCGTTCGCGGTGCTCTGGGTCCGAGATGGGGGGCGTGATGCGAACCGGCGAGGAGAACCCGACCGCCGAGCACGCCACGCTTGCCCGCTATCTGCTCGGTGCCCTGGACGAGCCCGAGCGCGTCGCGTTCGAGGCGCACCTCGCGGGCTGCTGGGAGTGTCTGTCCGCGGCGGGGGACATGGGGAGCGTGACCAGCGCCCTCCCCGAGTTGGACGCCGCCGACTGGGAGGCGTTCGCTGCCCTGCCGCCGGAGGTCGTGCTCCCGACCGAGCCCGCTACGTCAATGGTCGTGCCGCCGGCCACCGGTCCGGCCCTGCCGCCCGATGGCCTAGCGGTCGGCGCCGCAGCTGACCCGGTCGGCGCCGCAGCTGACCCGGTCGGCGCCGCAGCTGACCCGGCCGATGCCGCAGCCGACTCGGCCGATGCCGCAGCCGACTCGGCCCGCGCCGTCGTCGACCCGGTCGAGGCCCCAGCCGTCCCGGCTGAGCCGCCTTCGGACGGCCCTCCGGCAGAGGTGACAGTTCCGACGCAGGCCAGCGGCAGGGCTGACGTGGCCCGCCGCACTGGCAGCCGCGGCGGCGCCGGTCCACGTACCGTCGGATCGGACCGGCCGTCCGGGAGCCGACCGGGGCCGCCGGCGGGGTCCGACAGCCGCCCGGGTCGGCCGCCGGGCGACCCACGGCGTCGCCGGCTCAAGCTCTGGGCCGGGGTGGCCGCCGCGGTGCTGGCCGTCGTCCTTGCCGGCGGTGGTGTCGTGGCCGGCCTGGGCCTCACGAACAGCGACGTGGTGCTCACCGCGAACGGGGAGGCGCCTGCCCAGGGCGTGAGTCTCGCCGTCACGATCACCACCGACGAGGACAGGTCCAGCATCAAGGTCACCGCCATCGGTCTGCGTCAGGGCCTGCGGTACCGCCTCTTCGGCGTGACCCGGGACGGCGCCACCCACGTGATACGTGACTGGACGGCGTCGTCCGGGCCGCAGGAGGTGAGCGCCGAGCTGTCGCTGCCCGTGAACGACCTCGCGTTCGTCACGGTGGGGCTTGCCGACGGCACAGCGATCGTCACCGCCCCGATCTCCCGCTGACCGGCGTTCGGGGCGGCTCCACGGATCGGGCTGAACCGAACGCCGGTGGCAGCCGTAGGGCCTCCGACGGCGATGACCGAGGCCCACCGGAGGTGTCCGTGCCCGAGCAGAAGCGAGCGACCAACCCACACGTCGAGCGGCTGGCGCTGAAGATCGTCGAACAGGACCTGAACCGGATCGCGCGGGAGGCTCACGCCCGCTCGCCCCACCTGGCCCACAAGTGGAGCGACGCGAGGATCTTCGTCGACGACAAACAGCGCAAGCTCGACCGTGGAGGCCCGCTCCCGCCCGGCGGGGGGAGGCGGCGCGACCGAGAGCCGGCACCGGATGACGACCTGGACCCGTCGCAGGCGCAGTGGCAGCCGGAGCCCGCCCACCACCAGGGCGTGGAGAGCAGCTTCGGAAGGCTGGTACGGGAGCTGTGGCAGCTGATCGACGGGTCGTCCGCGGACCGGACGGCGACCCAACCGGCGTGGCAGGGTCCACCACAGGCGACCCCCGGAGCATGGCAGGCGGCACAGGGGCCGTGGCAGGCGGCACCGGCTCCGGTCCCGACCGCTACGCCGTACGGGCTGCCTCTGCACGATTCGCCGATCGGCGGGCAACTCACGTCCGAACTCGACGAGGCGGTGCTGCGCAGCCAGCTCACCGAAGCGGTCGACTCGATGCTGAAGGAAAGCCCCGCGCTGCGCGAGCTGTACGACCGGGTCGACCTGCCCACTGTGTCCCAACTCCTCAAGGGCCGCGCGGACGGGGTCGAGGCGACGCCGGAGCGGGCCGAGACAGGGCTCGACCGAACGCCGGCCGAGCCGACGGTCGCGGACATGGCAGCGCTCACCAGCCCGAACCTCGGCCGGTCGCACTCCTCCCGGAGTGGGTCGGAGGTGTCGGTCGCGAGTGTGGCCTCTCTCCGGTCGTCCCCGGACATCACGCGGGCAACGCCTGCGGTCTCGCCGAGCAGCCGGCAGCCGAGCATCGCCACGCCGGGCCGGCGCCTGGCGCGTGGCTAGTGCCCTGACCGCGAACGTGCAGGCTGTTCGTTGACACGCTGTACCGATACCTGCGGACGTCGCGGCTCCCTTGACCGGCAAATCACTGCTTTACTAGGGTCCTAGTAAAGCAGTAAGGGGCAACCGTGTTCGTCTTCCGGCTCGACACCCACTCCGGCGTGCCGCCGTACCTGCAACTCGTCCAGCAGGTCCGCCAGGCGGTGCTGCTGGGCTTCCTCCAACCCGGTGATCGCCTCCCGCTCATCCGCGAGGTGGTCGAGGACCTGGCGATCAATCCGAACACCGTCGCCAAGGCGTACCGGCAGATGGAGCAGGAGAACCTCGTCACCGGGCGGCCCGGCCAGGGCACGTTCGTCAACGAACAGCAGTCGGCCGCGATGTCGGCATCGACGTACACGTCGCTGCGCCGCGGCCTGGCGACGTGGCTGCGCCGCGCCTACGCGGCAGGCCTCGACGAGCAGGCGGTCAACGCGCTGTTTACCTCCGTCCACCAGCAGACGAGGAACGAGGACGTGGCGTGACAGAGACCGAGTTCGCGCTGCGCACCGACGGTGTGGGCAAGCGGTACCGGAAGGGCTGGGCGCTGCTCGACTGCACGCTGTCCCTGCCGGCGGGCGGCGTGATCGCCCTGGTCGGGCCCAATGGCGCGGGCAAGACCACGCTGCTGCGCCTGGCCGTCGGGTTGCTGGCACCGAGCACCGGCACGGTGGAGGTCCTCGGCCACGACGTCACCGCCAGCACCCCGCAAACGTTGTCCCGGGTCGGGTTCCTGGCCCAGGACCACCCGCTGTACAAGCGCTTCACAGTCGCCGAGATGCTCCGTTTCGGCCGGGCCTGCAACCTGCGGTTCGACAAGGGTCTGGCCGAGCGCCGGCTGGCGAAGCTGGGCATCCCGCTCGACAGCAGGGTCGGCACGCTCTCCGGCGGGCAGCAGGCCCAGGTCGCGCTGGCGCTGGCCCTGGCGAAGCGGCCGGACCTGCTTGTCCTCGACGAGCCGGTGGCCAGCCTCGACCCGCTGGCCCGGCACGAGTTCATGCAGGTACTCATGGGCGCGGTGGCCGAAGGCGGGGTGACGGTCCTGTTTTCTTCCCACGTCGTGCACGAGTTGGAGCGCGTCTGCGACCACCTGGTCGTGCTCAACCAGGGCCGGGTCACACTCACCGGTGACATCGACACCCTCCTCGGCGAGCATCGGCTGCTCGTCGGCCCGCGCACGGCCACCGACCTCGACCGGGCCGGCACCGTCGTCCAGGCCGTCGACAGCGACCGGCACACAACAGTGCTGGTACGCGACGGCGCGCTACCGGCCGCGCCCGGGTGGCAGGCCCAGCCGGTCGCGCTGGAGGACCTGGTGTTGGCGTACCTGCGCCGGCCGTCCGAGCCGAGCGTCGCGGTCACGTCGGGGGTGGCGGTATGACGTGGTTGATCTGGCGCCAGCACCGGACCGAGGTCTGCGTCCTGGGTCTGCTCGTCGGCATGTTCGGCATTGTCCTGCTCGTGCTCGGGACGCAGGCCCACGACCTGTTCCCCGGCGGTCCCGCCCGGTGTGCGGGAGAGGCCGGCATCAACGAGGCCTGCGCGGCCTCCTTCCGCCGTCTCGACGAGGAGTACGGGTACGTCGAGAACCTCCTGGCGGCCTTCTATCTGGTCCCCGTCGTCATCGGTGCGTTCCTCGGTGCGCCGCTGCTCGCGCGCGAACTGGAGGACGGCACCTGGCAGCTCGCCTGGACGCAGGCCGTACCGCGGATGCGCTGGCTGGCGGCCAAGCTCGCGGCACTGGCCGGCGTAACCGTCACGCTCACCGGGATGTTCACCGCTGTGCTCACCTGGTTCCGTCAGCCATTCGACGCGTGGGAAGGGCGGTTCCAGTACGATGCCTTCGACCTGGAGGGACTTGTTCCGGTGGCGTACGCGCTGTTCGCGTTCGGCGTCGCCACCGCTGCCGGGGCGATCCTGCGGCGCAGCCTGCCCGCGTTCGGCGTCGCGTTCGGGGCGTTCCTCGCCGCCCGGATGTCGGTGGCGCTGTTGGCCCGTCCCGCGTACGCCACGCCTCTCACCACAATGGAGCCGGTCCCCGTCGGCGGCTCGACGGACCAGGCGGGGCACCGGCCCGTGCACAGCTTCGCCGACTGGGTGATCGAACGCGGCTACGCGGACGCCACCGGGCGCAGGCTGAGCGGGGCCGAGTACTACGAGCTGGAGGACGCTGCCAACCGGGCCGGCACCAACGTCAACCAGTTCCTGCGTGCGCGGGGCATCCAGCAGTTCGGGGTCTACCACCCGGCCGACAGGTTCTGGACGTTCCAGCTCATCGAGGCCGCCCTGTTCGTCGCCGTCGCGGCGGTCCTGATCGGCGTGGTGGTGTGGCGGGTGCGGCGCCGCATGATCTAGTGCCTTGACCACAACCGTGCACGGTGTTTGTTGACACGCTCTGGTCGGGGCACTGCCCGCGCCGTCCTGCGGCCTCCCGTCCCCCTCGGCCGGGAGGCCACCGGCGGGACTCAGTACGGCTCGACGTGCGGGATCTCCTTGGCCCGGTGGGCGCCCGGCTTACACCCGGCGAACGGGCCGGACGGGTCGCGCAGCGTGCTCATCACCGGACCGAGGTGGTCCCGGTGCCAGTTCGCCGGCCCACTCAGCCCGGCGTTCGGGCCGGTGAGTTCCTGCCACGCCAACCACAACCCGTACAGCTGGGCGATCGCCTCGGGGTGCAGCCACCACCGGGAACACCAGGGTGCTGTGGAGGCGACCTCCCGGGCGTAGACCGGCACGAGCAGGTGCCGTACCCACATCGTCAGCATGCGCAGCGCCTCGGCGTACTCGTCCCCTTCCAGGTAGAGGATGAACGGCGGCTTCCTCGGCGCGGGCGCGCCCGTGGCCGGTGGGGCCGGTTTCCCGGCCGGCTGCGCGGGCTCGGCGGCCTGCTGCTGCTCCTGTGGTGACAGCATGTCCTCTCCTTCTCGGGTTGTCGGTGCGGTGACGGTCAGCTCGGCGCGGCGAAGTTCTGCGTCCAGTACGGGCCGTCCCCGGTGTCGGCCCGACCGATCCCGATCTCGGTGAACGCGCAGTTGAGGATGTTCGCCCGGTGGCCCGGGCTGTCCATCCAGGCAGTCATCACCGCCTCCGGCGTCGACTGGTTGTACGCGACGTTCTCCCCGTAGGTGCGCCACGCGTAGCCGGCCCGGTCCAGCCGCTGGCCCACGTCGCTGCCGTCGCTGCCGGTGTGCGACATGCTCCGGTGCTCGGCCTGGTCCTGGCTGTGCCGCTGCGCCGCGGTTGTCAGCTCCGGATCGCTCTGGACCGGCGCGCAGCCGGCCTCTGCCCGCCGGGCGTTGACGAGTTCGAGGACCCGGCCCGCGGCGGCGGCGCTGTCGCCACCGCCCGCACCGTCGGAGTCGTCATCGGCGTCGTCGTCCGCGTCGCCTGAGTCGTCGTCCTCGTCGGTGGTCGCCTCCGGACTGGGGCCGGTGGTCTGCGGCGTGCTGTACGGCTCGCCGAGGAGCCCCATGTACTGGCCGAAGTACGCTCGTACCTTGGCGACGTAGGCCCGGGTGTTCGTGCTCGGGCTGACCCCGCCGGCCTCGCGTACCGCGTCGATTCCGTCCTGGTACGCGGACAGGGTCAGGTCGAGAACGTTGCCGATCACCTTCCCCTCGTCCAGCAGGGTCTGCACCTCCTTGGCGAGCGCGCACATGTACTTCGCCTGCGCCATGATCGAGTCTTTCGGGTCCTCCGGGCGGGTCTTGTCGTTGTCGTCGGCGTCCTCGCCGTACTTCTCGAAGATCTCGGGGTCGAGCTGGGAGATGCCCACCTTCCCGTCCTCGCCGACCTTCGCCGTGTACCACCCGGAACCCACCTGGATCTGGGCGGCGATGACCACCGGACCGATCTGGGTGCACTCCTTGCCGGCGTCCTCGATGGTCTCCGACAGGGACGCCGGCACCTGCTCGGTGTCCAGTTCGCCCTTGCCGTCTCCCCGTCCCGCCTCGATGGACTGTCGGGCGGCGTCCTGGACGTCGATGTCCGGCCCGCCGCCGCTTCCGCTGAACCCACCGAAGAGCCAGATGAGCAGGATCAACGGGAGCAGCAGGATGTAGAGCGCGCCGACCACGACGACCAGGGCGCCGCCGAGGGCCAGCGCGATCGGGCTGGACATCAACGCCATGCCGCCACCGATTGCCGCGCTGATCAGGGCGATCCGGGTGCCGCTGCTCTCCCCACCCGCACTGGAACCACTCACGTCGCCTCCCGTCCTCGGATCGCTTGAAAAATCTGGAACTCCTCTTGAACCGGGGCGTCGGGCGCCCCGTAGAGGCGTCCGTCAACGAGCCGGACGGCCGCACAACGGGGCCGAGGGCTGATCGGTTCAACCCCGGTCGCGACAGATCAGATCGGGATTCACGAGGAGGAGGTGGATGGCATGGTGCCCGCGACGATGGCCGGGCCGGCATCGCGTGTGCCACCGGGATCGGTGTCCGCGCGCACACCCGGTCACAGCCCCGAGCCGCAGCCCCGCCGCTACCTGTCCGATGAGGGGATCGGCTGGATCGCGGCGCACGGAGGCGCCGGCACGACGACACTGGCCCGGCTCCTCGGTGGCACCGACCTCGGCTGTCGATGGCCGGACGCGGCGTTGGCCGAACCCGCCACGGTCATGCTCGTCGGCAGGACCAACGCGGAGGGGATCCGGGCCCTCTCGCGGGCCCTCAACGCGCTGCGCGAGGGTCGGCACCCACCGGGCATGCGGTTGACGGGCCTGGTGCTGCTCGCCGACGCCCCGGGCCGGCTTCCGATGGCGCTGTCCCGCCGAATCCGGGTGCTGCGCTCGGTCGCCCCGGTGCACAGGGTGCCGTGGGTGCCGGAATGGCGTCTGGGCCGCCAGGCGCGTACGACGCCGAAGGCGGTGCTGCGGCTGGCCGCGGCGGCCGGTCTCCGTTCGGACACGCGGGGGAGACCGTCGTGAACCTCGATTTCGAATCTATCCGCGCGGCGGATCCGAGCCCGTTCGTGCCGCCGCCCGGCTACACCCCGGTCACCGAGGCGAACGACCTGCTCGGCCTGCTCGCCTGGTGTGTGACGGCGGCCGCGATCGCAGGTCTCATCATCGTCGGCATCCAGATGGCCTTGCAGCTCAACCGGGGTACGCCGGGCGAAGGCGCCGAGCACTTCCGTGGCCTGGCCGTCGTCGCGCTCGCCTGCGTACTCGGCGCCTCGGCCGGTCCGCTCGTCTCGTTCTTCGGCGACCTCGGTCTCTGACCAGTCGCCGCCGGTCGACCGGGAGTTCCCGGATCGCCGATCGTCCTGATCCGCTAGTTCTCCACAAGGAGTTGTTCCGATGTCGATCACCAGCCTCGCCCAGTCCGTCGCCGTTCACGTGCTCACCCGGCTGCCGATGGAGCCGGCGCCCGGAGGCGGTGGCGTGGTCAACCCGACGCCTGCCGCCCCCACCGCACTCTCCAACCTGGTCAACAAGCTGCTCGGGTTGATCGCCTGGGGCGGTACCGCCGCCGGGGTGGCCGGAGTGCTGATCACCGGCACGATGATGGCGATCTCGGTGAAGCGCGGCGAGAGTTCCGAGCACATGTCCCGGCTCGGCCTCGTCCTCGGCGGATGCATCCTCATCGCCGTCGCCGGCCCGGTCGCGAACTACTTCCTCGGCAGCGGCGGCGGTGGGGGCGCCACCCAGGGTGGAGCCCAGTGACCGGCGCCGACCGAGGGTGGTCCGAGGGCGGCAAACCGCCCTTCTGGACGGAACGGGGGTGGATCGTCTCGGCGGTCTTCCTCGCCGGAGCGGTACTGCTCTCCGGGATGGTCTGGATCGCCGGGCTGGGTGGGGACGACAGGTCCAGCCGGAGCGATCAGGCGGCAGCGGAGTCCGCGAGGCAACCGGTCACGCCCTGCCCGGGAACCTCCACTGTGGCGTCGGCCCCGACGAAACCACCCACTGACGTGTCCTGGCGGGCCGTCGACATCGGCTACCAGGTGCCGGTTTCGGCCAGCCAGGGACCGCTGCGCATCGAGGGCGGTGTGCTGCGTTGTTTCGCGCACACTCCGATCGGTGCGGTGCTGGCGGCGCACATCATCCCTGTGAAGTTGGACGGTCCCGACTGGCGGACCGTGGCCGACCTGCAGGTTCTGCCAGGCCAGGGCCGGGAGGTGTTGACCGCCCGGCTCGACCGGGTGGTCAACAACAACCGCCGTGGTGGGGGCAACTACGCCGGCTACGCGGTCGACGCGTACACGCCGGAGGCTGCCACCGTGCAGCTGCTCGTGCACGGCGCCGGGTCGTACATGGCGAGCCGGATCGAGCTGCGCTGGGACGACGGCGACTGGAAGCTCGCGCCGTCGCGGGTCGGCGTGGTGTTCGAGTCGATCGGCACGATCGCCAGCAGCCGTGGCTTCAGTGTGTGGAGGCAGTGAGACGTGTGTGACACGAATCCGCTGAACAGCCTGAAGGACATCTTCGAGCTCATCATCAACCCGGTCGGAATGTTCGTCCGGATCATCGCCAACCTGATCCTCGCCGGGGCGATCTCGATCTTCGGTGAGTTGACCGACGAGGTGCCCACCCTCTCGGCGGAGGCGGACGGCGAGCCCTCCATGGCCGTCCCCGGGATGATCAGCGACCAGATCGAGTGGCTCATCGTCTACCTGGCGATCGGCTCGATCCTCTTCGCCGCCGCCAAGATGGCGATGGATCGGCGCGCCGAGGCCGGCAAGGTGGCGCTGCGCGGCTTCCTCCGGGTGATCCTGGTGGCCGGGGCTGGCTCGTGGATAGCGATCAAGGCCGCCGCCATCTCGGACGACTACACCCGGCACCTCTTCTCCACGGCTTCCCTGAACATCATCAAGAGCGTGCCGTGCATCGACGACGGCTCCGGGATGGAGGCGTTCCTCCTCCTGGTCCTGGCCTTCCTGCTGCTGATCTCGGCCATCGTGCACGTCCTGCTGCTCTACGTCCGCCTCGGCGTGATGATCCTCCTGCTCGGCACCCTTCCGCTGGCCGCCGCCGCATCCATGACGAGCTGGGGTGCCGGCTGGTGGCGCAAGCACATCGGCTGGACGGTCGCCTGGCTGCTCTACAAACCGGCGGTCGGCCTGATCATGTACGCCGGCTCGCAGATGATCGCCCAGGGGAACAACTACGAGAACGGCATCCACAGCCGAATAGCCGGGGTCGGCGTACTGCTGCTGTCGGCGATCGCGCTCCCCGCCCTGCTCAAGCTCGTGGTCCCGGCCACGGCGGCGCTAGGCACCGGTGACCCGGCCGGCACCGCCATCTCCGCGGCCGGTGGCGCGATCGCCTCAGGTGCGAAGAAGGTCGTCAGTTCCGCCGCGTCGTCGTCCGGCGGCAGTGTCGGGCCGTCCGGGTCACGGGCACCCAGCGGTGCCTCCGGCCCTGCCGGCAGAGACGGCGGGGGAGGGAGTTCCGGGAGTGGAGGCCGCGACGGTGCGCCTGGCCGCGACGGCGCTGGCGCACGGCCCGCCCCGAGCCAGGCCGGTGCCGCGACGAGCGCCTCCGGCGCAGCAGCGGCCGCCGCCGGGCCCGCCGCCGCCGTGATCGGCGCGACGTACCAGGCGGCTCAGGTCGGCCGGCGCATGGTGTCCGGCGCGGTGGAGCGCGCTGACGGCGACGCGGGCCACAACTGACAGTGGGTCGGCGGTCGACCGCCGACCAGAAGAGACGAGGGAGAGGTCCATGTCGACGGAAGCCGCCATCGAACCGACGTACGGGAACTGGCGCCGGCCACGCCGCGCCGGGCTGGGACCGTTCGGCCTGCTCGGCACTGTCGGGGTCTTCGGCGGGCTGGTGGTGGTGCTGCTGGCGTCCCTGGCATCGCTCCAGGCGGCGATGGTGATCGGTACGCCGTTCGTGCTGGGCCTTGTTCCCATGGCCGTGCGCACCCCGGACGGCCGCAACCTGTATCAGCTCGTGACGCTGCGGATCGGCTGGTCCCGGCGCCGGGCCCGCGGCGAGCACCTGTACGTCTCGGGGCCGCTGTCGGCCCGTCCCGAGGGTCGGTTCGCCCCGCCCGGCATGCTCAGCGGGGTGGTTGCCCTGGAAGGGCGGGACGCCTACGACAGGCCGTTCGGGGTGCTGCACCACCGCCGTCGCAACCTCTACACGATCGTGCTGCGCTGTGAGCCCGACGGCGGGTCGCTTGTCGACCCGGACCAGGTCGACACCTGGGTGGCGCTCTGGGGCGAGTGGCTGTCCCGCCTCGCCCACGAGCCGGGGCTGCGCGGGGCGTCGGTGGTGGTGGAGACCGCGCCCGACCCGGGCACTCGACTGGCGACCGAGGTGCTTCCCCGGCTCGACGCCGACGCCCCGCCCGCCGCCCGCGCGGTGATGCAGGAGGTGGTCGACGACTACCCGTCGGCGTCGTCGGAGATGAACTCGTACATCACCCTGACGTACGCGCCTGTGGGTGGACCTCGCCGCGACCCGGAGGACGTCGTCACCGACCTGGCCATCCGGGTGCCGAGCCTGCTGACCGGGCTTGTCAGCGCAGGCGGTGGGGTGGCCGAGCCGCTCGACGTCGAGCAGATCGCCGAGGTGGTCCGAGTCGCGTACGACCCGGCGTGCGCCGCCGACGTGCTCAGCGTGCGCGCGGAGCACGGCCGCACCGGGTTGGAGTGGATCGACGCCGGGCCGGTGGCGGCGGTGGAGACGGTCGACGCGTACCAGCACGATTCCGGGGTGTCGCGGACCTGGCTGCTCACCCTGGCACCTCGGGGCACGGTCCGGTCCAGTGTGCTGCGGACCATGCTGGACGCCTCCGCCGGCACCCGCCGCAAGCGCGTGGCGCTGCTCTACCGACCGATCGACCCGGCCACCTCCGCCCGGATCGTCGAGGCGGACCGGCGGACCGCCCAGTTCATGGCGACCTCGGGTCGCGGCATGGTGCAGGCGCGGGCCGCCGCCGAGGTACGCGCCGCCGAACAGGCCGCCTCCGAGGAGGCCACCGGCGCCGGGCTCGTCGAGTTCTCCCTGATGCTCACCATCACCGTCGACCGCCCCGACCAGCTTGACGACGCGTCGGTGGTGGTGCGCAACCTGACCGGTGCCGCCCGGATCTCCATGCGGCCGGCCAACCGGATGCAGGCCGCCGCGTTCAGCTGCACCCTGCCGACCGGAATTCTGCCCTGGGAACAGACCATGCTGCCGCACGAACTCCAGGAGGCGATGTGAGCACCCAACTCGGTGCCGGCTGGCCGGTCGGGCACGCCGGGGCGTCCACGGCGCTCACGGGCCTGGTCGGTGAGCCGGACGACGAGGCCCCGAAGCCGGCCAAGGCCACGCCACCGAAGCTCCGCCGGGACGTCCCGGTCTCGGCACGGGGCTGGGACGGACCGGGCGGCGGCAAGGTCGGCTACCTCGACGCCCCGACGATGTGGCGGGCCACCACCGTGCAGGCGTGCGGGCTCTGGCCATTTTCGGCGGGCTCCGGCGCGCCGATGTCGGGGGTGCCGCTCGGTCAGCATCTCTTCACCGGCGCGACGGTGTGCGGCGACCCGATCTCGTGGTTCACCCGGGCGAAGTACATCTCCAACCCGTCGCTGTTCATGCTCGGCATGCCCGGCCTGGGCAAGTCGACCCTGATCAACCGGATGGCGGTGGGGCTGGCCGCCACCGGTGTGGTGCCGCTGGTCCTCGGCGACCTGAAGCCTGACTACGCAGACACGGTCCGCGCCCTCGGTGGGCAGGTGATCTCGATCGGTCGCGGGGTCGGTGGCATCAACGTGCTGGACCCGGGAGCGATGGGGCTTGCCGCCGAACGGATCGGTGGCAAGGCCGGTCAGGCGCTGGCGGCCGAGACCCACGGCCGGGTGCTCAACATGGTGGCGGCGCTGCTGACAATCGTGCGGGGCCGGCCCCTGGACGATCACGAGCAGGCGGTGCTCTCCGCCTGCCTGCGGCACCTGCGGGAACGTACCCCGAACGGTCGTGCCCCGGTCCTTCCGGATCTGCTGCGGGTGTTGGAGGAGGGCCCGGACCGGGTCCGGGCGGTGACCCTGGACCGGGGGCAGGAGACCCGGTACCGCGACGCGGTGGACCCGCTGCACCGCTCGCTGCTCGGCATCCTCGACGGCGCGCTCGGTGACACGTTCGGCTCGACCACCTCGACCCGGATCAACCTGGACGCCCCCGCCGTCTGCATCGACATCTCCCGGATCGGCGAGTCGGACACCCAGCTCACCGCGGCGGCGATGCTCGCCGCCTGGTCTGACGGACTGGGTACGGTCGCAGCCGCGCACGCCCTGGCCGACGCCGGCATGGCACCGCGCCGCTGGTTCTTCACGATCCTTGACGAGTTGTGGCGCCCGCTGCGGGCGGCCTCCGGCATCGTCGACCGGATCGACGCGCTGACCCGGCTCAACCGGTCGCTCGGCCTCGGCGACGCGAAGATCACCCACACCCTCAAGGACGCCGAGGCGCTCGGCACCGACGCCGACCGGGCCAAGGCGCGCGGTTTCGTGGAGCGGGCCGGGATCGTCGCCTGCGCCGGACTGCCGGCCGCCGAGATGACCGAGCTGGGCCGGGTGATCGGCCTGTCCCGCCGGGAGATCGAGCTGGTGTCCTCCTGGTCGTCCCCGCCGGGCTGGGCGAGCAGCGGCAGCAACGAGGAGCCGCCCGGCCGGGGCCGGTTCCTGATCAAGGTGGGTGGTCGGCCCGGCATCCCGATCCGGGTGTCCATCACCGACACCGAGCGCCGCCTGCACGACACCAACCAGCGCTGGGTGCAGAACGGGTACGCCGAACAGCAGGCCGCCGAGCGGGCGGCTGCCCGCAAGGCGGTATTCGAGGCCGAGGCCGAGTTGGGCAACCTGGCCACCCGACCGGAGTACGCCCAGGTGAGCGACGAAGCCGGCCGGAGGTTTCAGGCGTGAGCGGGAAGATGTCCTCCGGTCCGCCACGCGGGGCGGACCTGTTCTTCTGGGCCTTCAGCCTGGTGGTCCTCGCCAACCTCGGGCTCTTCATCGTCGCCTGGACCGGCGGCACGCTCGGCGCCGGCGTGACCGGGCACGGCTGGCGGCCGCCGCCGTTCACAATGGGCTCGTACTTCGCGTTGGTCTCCGGCGACCTCGACACGCTCTGGCCCGGTGCGTCCCCGTACGCGGTCTACGGCGGGATGGTCGTGGTGGCCGCGCTCCTCGTCGTGCCGGTAGTGGTGGCCGGGCGCTGGCTGCTCGACCGGCGCAACCAGGGCGTCGGGCTGGCCCGCCGCCGCGATCTCGCGTCGCTGGCCCCGGCCGGTATCGCCGCCCGCGCCCGGGAACTGCGTCCCTCGCTGGCCGGGATGAAGCACCTGCCGCCGGACGAGACCGGCAACCTGCTCGGCGACCTGTCCCCGAACGGCCCGGAGCTGCGCTCCTCCTACGAGGATGTGGAGCTGGACCTGATGGCGCCCCGGGCCGGCAAATCCACGGGCATCGCCATACCCCGGGTGCTGCGTGCCCGCGGCGCGGTCCTGCTGACGTCAAACAAGTCCGACGTGTACGCGGTGACCCGCGCCGAACGGGAACGCGTCGGCACCGTCTGGACGTTCGACCCGCAGGGCATCGCGCACGCGCCTCGGGAGATGTGGTGGGACATCCTCGCCGACTGCGTCACGATCGAGGGCGCGCGGCGACTGGCCGGGCACTTCGTCGCCTCGGTCAACGACGACAGCTCGAAGAAGGACTTCTGGATCTCGGCGGCGCAGAACACCCTGACCGCGCTCTTCCTGGCCGCCGCCCGGGGGCGGGCCTCGGTCACCGATCTGCTCGGCTGGCTGGCCGACCCGGCCGACCGCACTCCGATCGACCTGCTGCGCGACGCGAACATGCAGGCGATGGCCGAGCAGTTGCAGGGCACCGTACGCGGGGCGGTGGAGACCCGCGACGGCATCTACGAGACCGCCCGGCAGTGTGTGGCGTGCCTGCTCGACCCGGACATCCTGGCGTGGGTAAGCCCGGACCCGTACCTGCCGCAGTTCCGTCCGGACCGGCACGTGCTCGGCCGGGACACCCTCTACCTGCTCTCCAAGGACGGTGGCGGCTCCGCCGCCGGGGTGATCGCCGGACTCGCCGACGCGACGCTGCGGGCCGGGGTGGTCGCCGCCGAGCGGATGGGCGGGCGGCTGGACCCGCCGATGACGGCGGTGCTCGACGAGGCGGCGAACGTGTGCCGGATCTCCGACCTGCCCGACCTCTACTCGCACCTCGGCTCGCGCGGGATCAACGTGGTGACCCTGTTGCAGAGCTACCGGCAGGGGTCCCGGGTCTGGGGCGAGGCGGGCATGGACGCGATGTGGGGCGCGGCCACAATCAAGCTGCTCGGCGCGGGGCTCGACGACGCCGACTTCGTGGAGAAGATCTCCAAGCTGGTAGGTCAGCACGATGTGAGCACCGTCAGCGTCTCGCGCAGCCGGGACGGCTCGTCGCGGTCCGTCTCGTACCGGCAGGAGCACGTCCTGCCTGCCGACCGGATCCGCGCCCTGCCGAAGGGGACAGCCCTGTTGCTGGCCACCGGCGTCCGACCGGCGGTGATCAAGCTGCGCCCCTGGTACAAGGAGCCGGACGCGGGACGGATCTCGGCGCTGGCCAAGCAGGAGGTCGCGGCCATCACCGAACGGGCCACCGCCAAGCTCGGCACGGGGTGGTCGTAGGGATTCGGCAGCCTCATCGGGACGCGATCAAATCTCCCGTTACGAGGTGCACCGCGCACTGTCCTCCACCGTAGTGCTGGCGACAGAGGGCGTGCGACGAGCACGGTGCCGCCGCGCTCGCGTGCAGGCCGTGGTCTGTTCTGGGTACGGCTGGTCACGGTCGGCGGGCCATCCAAAAAAGATCTCCGATCCGGACTGAACCGGCGCGCCGGGTGCCGCGTAGAGCGGGAATCCACGTCCGCCGTCGTCAGGAGACGATGAAATGGAACGTAGTCAGAACTCCAGACAACCCTACGACCACGGAAGCGGCTACCAGGGCTCCAGCCGCAGCGCCAGCGACCAGGGCGACGACAACGCCTACACCTACGACAACCCCTATCCCTACGCCTACGACAACGGCTCGACGTACGACGTAAGCCCGTGGGCGGAGACCGCACCCGTCCCAGACACGTCGCAGTACTACGCGGACACATCGCTGTACTACGCGAACACCTCGCAGTATGCGAACAGCGGTGTCGACGTCGCACCGCAGCCGCTCGCGGCTGTTGCGTCCTCCTCGATGCCGGTGAGTTACTCCCACCCGACCGAGTGGGCGCAGAGTGGTGAGGTCGATGACCTCACCACTCTGATGCAGCGTCAGCACCTCTCCGACGACTACGGCCCCCTCCAGCAGGACGTGCTGGAGGCGCAGGACGCGTTCGCCTCGTCGGGCGCTGATTACTGGGCGTCCGCGGCGGTCCCGGTGGCGCCGCCGCCTACCTTCGGCGAGATGGACGAGAGCACGGCCGCGTGGCAGAGCGCCGCTGAGGAGATCCTCCGCGGTGTCAACGATGCCGCGTCGGGGGCGGAGTTCCAGCTCGGAACCCACCAGGGGATCCCGAGCGAACTGATCGTCTCCAACGGCTCCCCGCTCGCCAGCCCCGGCCACTCCCGGGGCGGTTCCCCGACCGGTTCGATCCGCGACGGGGATGGCCGGGAGCCGGGGCGGGCGGAATCGTTCCGGATCACCGAGACGGATCGAGGGGAACTGGGGGTCGCGCAGAACACCGGTGGTGGTTGGCGGGAGGTCGGCCGAGACGAGGAGATCCGGACCCGGATCTTGTATGCGCTCGGCAGCACACTCGAGGGGATCGGGCGGACCGCTGCCGTCTCGATGGCCATCGCGACAGGCAACGCGACGATTCTCGGTGCCGACATCTACAACAGAGGGCAGAGCATCTACGAGAACCTCACCAACCCACCGGTCAACCTTCCGCGACTGGGCCGGGACGTCGCCGACATCGCCGGTCTCGCCGCCGGAGTCGCGGCCGGTTACACAGTGGTCTCGGGTGTGAACCGGCAAGCGTCAACGGACGACTACCTGGCGATCAACAGGCCCAATATCCGAGCGGCGGGCTACCTGAACTTTACGTCCGTTGCCGCGTACGGGGCAGGTTCCTATCTGGCCGGTGTGGAGAATCGGAGAGCTGCGGCCACGCCCACCGACGTCGGCGGCGAGCGCGGGTCGCACGAGACGTCCGCACCAGAGCCGTCGGGGTCACACCGGTCGCGGGGAACGACAAGCGACGCTGCCCGGATGACCGCTCCGGACACCTCACATCACGAGGCCGAGCAGGTGGGGGAGTCGAGCAACCGGTCGACACACCAGCACGTCAGTTCGCGACGCGCAGACAAAGCGCCGGCGAGACGGTGACGCCCGTCCTGCGCCAGGTCGGGCAGAGGTGCGTACCCAGCCTCTGCCCGCACTGACCGCAGGTGGCACCCCTGGCCGGTTGTGCCTGGTCAGGGGTGCCGCCCCTCCGCGGAGCACGGCCCTCGTTACCTGACGCCGGCATCCCGAGTGGTGACGGGCTGTCGGCGGATGGCGCCGCGGGGCCGCTCTCCGCTGCCGTCCGCACGGCGGCGCGGATGTCATGGCGCAAACGAGCGCAGTCCGGGATAGCCTTACCGTATATGGCTACCTATCGCAGCACCTCAGTGCTTCTCTCGTCGGACGGCACCAGGACCCCCGGCACCGTCGCGCTCTTCGCCGAGCCTGCCCGCAGGGGTGGGATCGCGCCGTGGGCAGGCGACTTCCGGCCTGCCAACAGCGCCGGTAACGGCCCCAAGAACGCAGTCGGAAAGACCTTCAGTCTGGAGTTGCCCGACGGCAGCACCGGCACTGTCGTGGTCCAGAGCCTCAAACAGGGCAAGGGCGGCACCGTGCTGGCGCTGATGGGCGAGGACGCGCCTCCGTTCTGAGGCAACGCACTACCGAATTCCTCATCCCGGTCGACGGGCGGCTGCCGGGGTGGCAGTTCGCGATCGACGACGTGGCCTGACGACCACGCGCCGCCCAGCACAGAGGCCGGGCAGCGCGTGGTCGGCGCTGCCTGATGCGGTGCTAGGTGCGCGTGCTCCACTGCTGGTTGGCGCCACCGTGGCAGGCCCAGAGGTGAAGTTGCGTCCCGTTGGCAGTGCCGGCGCCGACAGCATCGAGGCAGAGCCCCGACTGCGCCGCGGTGATGGTGCCGTTGGAGTTCAGGTTCCACTGCTGGTTCGCCTGGCCGTTGCAGTCCCAGATGATGACCGCGGTGCCGTTGGCGCTGCCGGCTCCGCTGGCGTCCAGGCATTTGTTGCCGTACACGGTAAGGGTGCGGTTGGCGGTATGGGTCCAGCGCTGGTTGGTCCCGCCGTGACAGTCCCACAACTGCGCCCGGGCGCCGTTGCTCGTGCTGGAATTGGGGATGTCGATGCACCGGCCGGACTGGCTGCCCGCGATCAGCACGTTCTGCCGGGCGGGCGGCGGGGTCGACGGCGGGGGAGTGGTGGGCGGCGGAGTGGACCCGAACTGGGTGAAGAACCGCCACACCTCCTGCTTGACCCAGCTCCGCGCGCCGCTCTCACAGCCGGCGCACCCGTCCACCGGGCCCTGCTGGTGGCCGCCGTCGAACGCGGCCCAGACCACCGGATAACCGCTCTGGCACGAGTAGGCGGTGGTGATGTGGGTCCGGCTGCCCGGTGCGGGCTCGGGTGGGTTCTGCGCGGCGCAGCCGTTGTTCCGGACGAACCTGTCGCGCAGTGACCGTCCGCTGGAGATGTTGTCGTTGATGCCGTGGATCCCCAGGTACGCCACCGGCTGCGTGCCGCCGCTGCACCCGCTGATCGGCCCGGGAGCCGCGATTGCCGCGACCGCCCGGAACACAGTGGGTCGGGAACACGCCAACGAGTAGCTCATCGCGCCGCCGTAGCTGAACCCGACCGAGAAACGTTGTGTCGTGTCGACACAGAGCGCGTTGTCGATCAGGCGGATCATGTCGTCGGTGAAGGTCACGTCCTCACCATTGGAATTGCCCCAGCCGTTACCGATGCCCTGCGGGGCGACGAAGATCGTGGTGTTGTTCGCCTGCGACTGCATGCCGTAGTACGCCCACGCGGCTCCGTCGGTTCCACCCGAGGCCACCTGCTCGGCAGTACCGCCCAACCAGTGGAACCCGAACGCCAGCCGGTGGGCATAGGTGTTGTTGTAGTTGTCCGGCAGCCGAAGGATGAAGCTGCGGCTCTTCCCGCTGCTCTGGATGGTGTGGGTGCCGCTGTTCAGCCCAGGCGCCCTGCCGCAGCCGGCAGTGGTGGCCGCGGCCGCCGACGCGGCGGTCGTAAGGACGTACGCTCCGACGGCGACCAGCGTCATGAGCGCCAGTGCTGCCCCTATCCAGGGGGTGGAGAGTTTGCGAACTAACACAGTTGAGCCTCCCTATGGGGCGAAGAAAACTCCGCGGGATCGTTGCCCTACCGAGGCGCTCGGCAGGGGTCAGCCTCGGCTCCATCGTTGGCTGGCCGCGCCGGTGCAGTCCCAGATCTGGATTCGTGTCCCGTTGGCAGTGCCGCCGCTGACGACGTCCAGACACCGGCCCGAACCAACTCCGGTGATTGAGCCGTCGGCATTGAGCCGCCACTTCTGGTTGGACTGGCCGTTGCAGTCCCAAATGATCACCGGGCTGCCGTTTGCGGTACCGGCGCCGCTGACGTCGAGGCACTTGCCGCCGAAGACCCGCAGCTCCTGCGAGGCGGTCGAGGTCCAGCTCTGGTTGGTCTGGCCGTGGCAGTCCCAGATGATCGCCGTGGTCCCGTTGGTCTGCGAGGCGCCGTTGACGTCCAGGCACCGTCCGGAGGACGTGTTGCGCAGGATCGACGTGCCGCTCGGCGGCGGGGTGGTCGGGGGCGGGGTGGTCGGGCCCGGCGTGGGGTCGGTGCTGCCGAACTGGGTGAAGAACCTCCACACCTCGCCCTTGGTCCAGGTCCTGGCTCCGCTGTCCCCACCGCCGTCCACCGGGCCGGGGGTGTGCCCGCCGTCGAAGGCGGCCCACACCACCGGATAGCCGGCCCGGCAACCGGAGTAGGTGGTGGTGATGTGGGTCAGGCTGCCCGCCCTCGGCTCGGGTGGGTTCTGTGCGGTGCACCCGTTGTTCCGCACGAACCTGTCCCGGAGAGAACGTCCGGCGGAGATGTTGAGCACCGAGTCCCCAAGGCCGTGGATTCCCATGTACGCGATCGGCTCGGTGCCGCCGCTGCACCCGCTGAGCTGCCCGCCCGAGTAGACCGCGACAGCGCGGAAGACACCGGCTCGGGAACAGGCGAGCGAGAAGCTCATGCCTCCGCCGTAGCTGAAGCCGAGCGCGAAGCGCTGCGTCGTGTCGACACAGAGGTCCGCGTCGATCAGCCTGATCATGTCGTCGACGAAGGTGACGTCCTGGCCTCCGGGGTTGGCCCAGCCGTTGCCGTTGCCCTGGGGGGCGACGAAAATGGTGCTGTTGTTCGCCTGCTGCCGCAGCCCGTAGTAGGACCAGGCAGCCCCGTCCGACCCACCGGAGTCGACGTCGTTGGCGGTGCCGCCGTTCCAGTGGAATCCGAAGATCAATCGGTAGGCGTGGTTGCGGTCGTAGTTGTCGGGGATCCTCAGGATGAAACTGCGGTTCTGGCCGCTGCTCTGGATGGACCGTTGTCCGCTTGTCAACGTGGGTGCCTTGCCGCACCCGGCGGTGGCGGCGGCCACCGCGACGTTCGCGGCCGACGCGGTGCCGCCCACACCGCCGGCCAGTGCGGTCGCGCCCACGGCCACGACGACAGCCGCGGCCGTCGCGAGAGAACGAAGGAGGGGTCTACGTTTTGTCATGATGGGGCTCCCGCCACTCGGCACGGATCGATCCACAGGTAGAAGAAGCTCGGCGACCGCGCGGCGTCGCGTCCGGGTGCCCCCGCTGACCACTCGCCGCAGCGGAGCCCGAGAAGACGCGTTGTGCACGGCGTCCGGCCGGCTCATCGGCACCAGATCCCGCCACCGGTCTCGCCGCCCACGCGGGACCAGTCGGTGGTCGAATCGGTTCGGCCAGACGCTAGATCAGGCAGAGAAGTGTGTCAATGCTGTGTCCGGCGGGTTGCGGGTCGATGCGTCCCGGCGCGCTCGGTGCCCGGGGCGATGCGGCCGAGGGGTGTCGGTGGCCTCCAGCAGCGGCCTCGCGGCCCTGCTCCATGCCGGCATGTCGATTCCTTGACACTCACCGATGCGATCGCTAACACTGTTCGCAACGCGAGGGTAACAAGCACAAAACATTGCGCCGCATTTCGCGTGATGTGCGAAACGGCAACCGCTCCGCATCGGTTGTCATGGTTCCAGATCCCGATGGTCCTCGACCTCGAACAGGTTGATCTTGTTAACGCTAACATTGATGATCATCCGAGGCGGGATGCTCGTGCGCTCCTCCAGCTGACTCGTATGGCCATCCGCGAAGGAGAAACACCATGTCGAGAGCCCTCTCCCGGCTGTGTGCGGTGGCGGTCGCCGCGTGTCTGCTGTTCACCACATGGTCGGCGGCGACCCCGAAGGAGGCGTCCGCGCTCGACCCGACCGTCGGATACCTGATGGCGCACTTCACCGGAGAGTCGTCGACCGACCAACAGATCTACCTCGCCCACAGCGCCGACGGCCTTCGCTGGACGGACCTCAACAACGGTGGCCTCGTCCTGCGTTCCCCCATCGGCACCCGCGGTGTCCGCGACCCTGTCCTGGTCCGCTCGCCCGGCGGTGACAGGTACTGGATCATCGCCACGGACCTCTGCATCGGCTGCGGCCAGGACTGGTCGACAGCGATCAACAACGGCAGCCGCAACTTCGTCGTGTGGGAGTCCACCGACCTGGTCACCTGGTCGGCGCCGTGGCTGCTGAACGTCGCTGGCGCCATCCCGGACGGGCGCAACGCCTGGGCGCCCGAGGCGATCTGGAACCCGGCCACCGGCGACTACGTCCTCTACTGGGCAACGAACGTCCCGCTCAACGGGGTCACCAAACACCGCATCTACTACGCGCGGACGAGGAACTTCCGCAGCATCACCACACCGCAGCTCTACATCAGCCGACCCGGCAACCAGGAGATCATCGACACCCAGATCGTCGAGGTTCCGGCCGGCGTCGGTGCCTACCGCTACGTCCGGGCGTCCCGGGACGGTCAGATCACACTCGAAGGCAGCAACTCGATCCTCGGCACCTGGACGACCCTCGGAAACCTGTCCGGCATCGGGCTGACCGGCGCCCAGGTCGAAGGCCCGATGTGGCTGAAGTTCAACACCCGCAACGAGTGGGTTCTCTACCTCGACCAGTACGCCAGCGGGCGCGGCTACCTGCCCGTGCTGACAACCGATCCGTCGAGCCCGGGTGGCTTCCGGCTGCCGGCCTCCGGCTCGTACTCCCTGGGTGGCACCAAGAAACGCCACGGATCGATCCTCAACCTGACCGCCGCCGAACAGAGCCGCGTGCTCGCCCGCTGGCCCGCCACAGCGGTCAACCGGATCCAGTCGTACAACCTCCAGGACCGGTACGTGCGGCACGCCAACTACGACGCCCGCGTCGACGCGAACGTCAGCCCCGCCCAGGACGGCCAGTGGCGGTTGGTGCCCGGCCTCGCCGGCTCCGGCACGGTCTCCATCCAGTCGGTCAACTACCCCGGCTACTACCTGCGCCACTACGGGTTCGACTTCCGGCTGGAAGCCAACGACGGCACCACCACCTTCGCGTCCGACGCCACGTTCCGGCAGGTCGCCGGCCTCGCAAACTCGTCGTGGACGTCGTTCCAGTCCTACAGCCACCCCGACCGCTACATCAGGCACTACAACTACCTGCTCCGGCTCGATCCGGTCACCGACGCGCAGAGCCGCGCCGACGCCACATTCCGCGTGACCAGCTGAACGTCGTCTGAGCCCACATCGATTGGACATGCCATGACACGGATCAGGTCGGTACGTCGGCTGCTGATCACCCTGGTGGCCGCGTTGACCGCGCTGGCCGGCGTCATCGTCGTCACGTCGTCGCCCGCCACCGCCGCCACCAACCAGTTCCGAGGCATGAACTGGGCGGTGCTGGGTGACAACTTCAGCACCGGCCCGCTCGTCGTGCAGGGCCTGAGTGCCTCCGACAGCAACGCGACGGTGCGGGTCAAGGCGAACGCCCTCTACGACGACATGGCCTCCACAATGGGAGTCAACACCGTCCGTCTGCCCATCAACACCCACACGGTCGGGACGGCGTGGTGGGAGGCGTACCGAGGTGCCATCGACGCCGCCACCGCCCGCGGCTTCAAGGTCATCCTCGCGTACTGGGAGGACGGCGCCGCCTCCGGAGGCAGGATCACGAACCTCGCCGCGTGGAACGCCATGTGGTCCACTGTGACGAACACGTACGGGGCGAACACGAGCGTCTACTTCGAGCCGATGAACGAGCCGCACGGTTACAGCTCGGCGGAGTGGCGCAACGTCGCGGCGAACTGGCTCAGCTACCACTACTCGGCGGTGCCCGGCCGGGTGCTCATCGGCGGCACCGGCTTCAGCCAGGACCTGCGGGACATCTGCAACGACAGCCGCTTCGCCTCGACGCTGCTGTCCTTCCACCACTATGCCTTCTTCTACGGCGCGATGACCTATGACGCCTTCCGGAGCCACATCCAGACCCGCCTCGGCAACTGCGCCTCCCGCGCGGTAGCGACCGAGTTCGGCGCGCCCATGAACGACGGCCGCAACTACGCCGACGCGGGCAGCAGCGACAACTTCGTGCGGCACATCCGCGCCATGGCCCAGGTCATGCGCGACAACCAGATGGGCGGCACCTACTGGCCCGCCCTCGGCGGCAAGCCCGGCACCATCGGCTACGACTGGTACTCGATGTTCTCCCTGAGCGGTACCGGCACCGACCTCAACCTCACCGTGCGCAACACCTCCGGCGCCGACCAGATCCGGTACGCGTGGGGCGACACCATCGGTGGCGGTCCCACGACGCCCCCGCCTTCGACGGGTACGTACTACCGGATCACCGTGCGGCACAGCGGCAAGGCCATGGACGTCCAGCAACCGAACACCGACAACGGCGCGCGCGTCGGCCAGTACACGTACGGCGGCAGCGCCTGGCAGCAGTGGCAGTTCCAGGATGCCGGCAGCGGCTACTGGCGCATCATCAGCAGGCACAGCGGGAAGTGCCTCGACGTGGTGAGCGCCTCGACCGCCGACGGTGCCGAACTCGTCCAGTACACCTGTGGCGCCGGCGCCAACCAGCAGTTCCAGATGGTCACCAGCGGCGGCTACTTCCAGCTCCGGGCGCGCCACAGCGGCAAGTGCGTGGACGTACCGGCCGCGTCGACAGCGGACGGGGTGATCCTCAAGCAGTACACGTGCAACACCGGCGCCAATCAGCAGTGGTCGCGCACCGTCGTCTGACGGGGAGTCCGGCAAGAGCATCGACCGAGGTGTGAGATAGATTGGCGATCATCGATGCACTGCGTCATCGTCGAGGTATGACAGGCGTCTTCTCGTCCTCGCTGTTCCGCCGCCTCCGGCCGGGCCTGCTGGCCGCGGCCGCGCTGTCGACGGCGGTACTCGCGTCCGCTCTGAGCGTCGCACCGGCGGCCGACGCCGGCACGGCACCGGCCGCCGCCGCTTATCCCGGGGTCGCACCGGCCCCCGCTGGGGCGGCCGACCCGACCGGGCCCGCGTCGCCGACCTCGGCGCCCAGCACGCCGAGCACCTCACCCTTCCCGCCGAGCGTGCCCACCAACCTGGCTGCCAGCCAGGTCCGCACCGGCTCGGTCACCCTCACCTGGACAGCTTCCACGCGCGGCTGTTGCGCCATCGAGGGCTACGACATCATGTACTACGAGGCGTTCAGCGATGTCATCTACAGCGCCAGCGTCGGGCCCGTCACCACCACCACGATCACCAACTACATCCGGCCGGGCTGGCAGTACTCGTTCCGGGTGTCCGCCCGGGACTCCCTCGGCCACCGATCGAGCTACGGGGACGTGTTGACAGTCGTCACCCCGGTGGCGGACACCGGCCCGGACACCACCCCGCCGAGCGCCCCGCAGAACCTGACCGTCGGCGCGGTGACCGCCTCGACCGCCACGCTGTCCTGGTCGCCGTCGACGGACAACGTCGGCGTCCTCGGGTACGACGTCTACCGGTTCGACGGCTGGTTCACCTCAAGGCTGGTCGCCACCGTGAGCGCAACGACGTACACGGTATCTCTGCCCGCCTCGACGCCGCTGCACAACCTGTACTACGTGCGTGCCCGGGACGCGGTGGGCAACGTGTCGATCGCCTCCAACACGGTCGAGCTGCCCACGACGTCCGATCCGACGTCGCCTCCGCCGTCCTCGCCGCCTCCGCCTCCGCCGCCCTCTACCTGCCAGGTGACCTACCGGAACCAGTCCCAGTGGCAGGGCGGTTTCGTGGCCACCGTGACGATCCAGAATTCCGGGGCGACGCCGATCGACGGTTGGACCGTCACCTTCGGCTTCCCGGGAGACCAGCAGGTCACCTCGGGATGGAACGCCACGATCGCCCAGACGGGTGCCACGGTGACCGCCCGCAACGTCGACTGGAACCGCGTCATCGCGCCGAGCGGCTCCGCGTCCTTCGGCATCCAGGGGCGGTGGAGCGCCAGCAACGCCCCGCCGACCGGATTCTCGCTGAACGGCGCGCCCTGCACCGTGGGTTGAGCGTGACCCCCTCCCCCTTCTGCGAAGGAGTCTCGTGAGCACGCATCCGGCCACACCTCATCGCCTTCGCAGGGCCCTGATCGGCGCCGTCACGGCCGGCATCCTCGTGGCCTCCACCACGCTCGGTGGCACGCCCGCCTCCGCCGCGAACACGCTGAGCATGCGGGGCGCCGACGTCTCATCGTTGCAGCGCAGCCTCGACCTGGGCGCGAAGTACTACGACGCCGGCGGCGCCGCCCGCGACCCGCTGGACATCCTGAAGTCCGTCGGCGTCAACTACGTACGGCTGCGCGTCTGGAACAACCCGATCAGCGGCTACAACAACAAGAGCAAGGTGCTGGGGCAGGCGAGGGTGGCCAAGGCGAAGGGCCTCAAGGTCCTCATCGACTTCCACTACTCCGACACCTGGGCCGACCCGGGCAAGCAGTACAAGCCGGCTGCCTGGGCCGGTCACAGCCTGAGCCAACTGCGCAGCGACGTGTACGCCTTCACCTACGACGTCTGCGCCAGCCTCAGGGGGCAGGGCACCACGCCGGACAGCGTGCAGATCGGCAACGAGATCAACGTCGGGATGCTGTGGAACGAGGGGAAGGTCGTCAACAACGACTTCGCCCCGCTGGCCGGGCTGCTGAAGCAGGGCTACAACGCCACCAAGGCGTGCGGCAGCGGCATCCCCGTGATGATCCACACCGCGAACGCCGACAGCAACGCCAACGCCCGTTGGTTCTACGACGGCATCCGCGCGCAGGGCGTGCAGTGGGACATCACGGCGCTGTCGTACTACTGCATGTGGCACGGCAGCCTGTCGAATCTCTACAACAACATCGTCGACGTTCGCGGGCGTTACGGGAAGCCGGTGGTGATAGTGGAGACCGCGTACCCCTTCACCCGCAACAACGCGGACAGCGAGCCGAACGCCATCGGCGACGCGACATGTGACGGCATCAGCGCGACCTGGGCCGGGCAGGCCCAGGAGTTCGACTGGGTGCAGAACACCGCTCGCAATGCGGGAGCCGTCGGTGTCTTCTACTGGGAGCCGACCTGGTACGCCGTCAACGGCAACGGCTGGGACCCGGCCAACATCAGCGGCACCGGGAACCAGTGGGACAACATGGCCGTCTTCGACTGGTCCGGGAGGGTGAACCCCGGCGTGCGCTGGACGCCCTGATCCGCTGCCACGCGTCGGCCTGATCGACACCCATCGCTCAGACCGGCGCTCGGCCCGATGAGGGCCGGCGCGAATCGTCGGCGCTGTCGGTTGCGCGGCAGTGTCCGAGCACGGACAGTGCGCGCCGTCTGACCTCGGCGCGGCCCGATGATGGACCACGTCGACGTGCCGCCACGACGGGCCGGCGGGCGTGGAACTCCGGGCAGGGGGATGGGCATGCCGTTCAACGTTGATTTCAACTGGGCCTCACAGGCGATCATCGAGACGGTGGCGGTGCCGTTCCCCTCGCTGGAGACGCCACCCGGCGTGGTCGTCGCCGACCCTCCCATCCCGCAGCTGGAGTCCAAGCGGTCCGGCCCGGTCACTGTCACCATGTTCGGCAACGGCCGGTGGAACCGGGACACCAGCTACCGGTTCAACGCCGGCTGTAACGACGATCGGGGCGTTGCGGCGAAGGTGGATGACGTCGGAGAGCTGTCCCTCGCCGAGGCGGAGCGGCTCGAGGAGTGGTTCCGGAAGCGGTATCCGGGATCCAAGCCGAACGTGCTCAAGACGGGCGGGAAGTGGAACTTCACCCTCGTCCGCAACGGCGCAGTATTCAACTTCCACGTCAGTGCCCGGGGAGCCCACGGGTAGCTTCCGGCACTTCCATGCGGCCGGGCCGGACCGAAAGCCTGACCTGACCGCCGCCATGACAGGACACACTGGACGGTGGGTCGCGGATGTCCGACGCGACCCACCGCTGCCATACTCGGCACTGGACAGGTGGGGATCGTCGTTGTGGTGATGGCGTGCAGTTCCGGGTGCTAGGTCCGCCGGAGGTCGTCCGGGACGGGCGAGTGGTGCCCCTCGGAAGCCCGAAGCAGCAGGCGCTGCTGGCCCTGTTTCTGCTGCGACCGAACCGGTTCGTCGCCGCCGACTGGCTTGTCGAGGCGCTGTGGGACGGACGGCCGCCGGCCAGCGCCCACATGACGTTGCGTACGTACGTGGCAGGGTTGCGTCGGGTCCTGGAGCCGGAGCGGTCCCACCGCGAGCCGGCGCGCTTCCTTCGTAGCCGCCCCAAAGGGTACGAGCTGCGGGTGAAGATCGAAGCCATCGACGCGATCCGGTTCGGCAGCCTTGTGGATCGGGCGGCGGACGCGCTCGCGGCCGGGGAGCCGGCGACCGCCGAGTCCGGCTACGCCGAGGCGTTGGCCCTGTGGCGGGGCGAACCACTCGCGGGCGTCGCCGAGCTGGCTGCGGTGCGCCCGGAGGCGGCACGCCTGGCTGAGCTGCGGTTGAGCGCCGAGGAAGGGCGGTTGACCGCTGCCGTCGTGGCCGGCAGGCACGCGACGCTCCTGGCGGAGCTGCGCCGGTTCGTGGCGGCGAACCCGTTGCGCGAGGGGGCGCGGGCGCAGTTGATGGTGGCGCTGTACCGGTCCGGCCGGCAGAGCGAGGCGCTTGCGATCTTCGACGAGGGGCGTCGGATCCTGGCCAGCGAGTACGGGCTCGATCCCGGCGAGCAGATGCGGGCGGCGTACCGGCTGATCCTTGAGCAGGCCGTACCGGCGCAGGCCGACCCTGTCGCGGCCGCCGGTCGGCAGACCGTGCGGGTGGCCGAGACCCCACCGCCCGCCGCCGAGCCGGGAGCACAGCCAACCGAGCCCGAAGCGCAGGCGACCGAGCCCGGAACGCAGCCAACCGAGCCCGAAGCGCAGGCGGGGGAGCGTGGGGCTGAGCCGTCCGGGCGGGAACAGGCGGTGGCCGACGTGTCGCCCGACCGGGGTGCGGGTCCGCTTGTGGGCCGGGACGCGGAGCTGGAGCGGCTACGGGAGACGCTGCACGCGGCCAACCGGCACGGCGGGCGGATGCTGGCCCTGGTGGGGGAGGCGGGTATCGGCAAGACCAGCCTCGCCGCGGCACTCGGCGCGCAGGCCGCCGAGAGCGGCGTACCGGTGGTCTGGGGTCGCTGCCCCGATGTCGGGCAGGCGCCGCCGTTCTGGCTCTGGAGCCAGGTCGTCCGCGCGCTCGTGGCGATGCCGGAGGCCAGCGCCACCGGCTCGGCGAGCCGCCTGGACGGGTTCGCCGCCGGATCGCTGCCCGGCTCCGCCGACAGCGGCGGACTCGACCCGACGGCGCGGTTCCAGGTGTACGAGGCCGTTTCGGAACTGGTCCACGCTGTGGCCCGGCGGCGGGGTCTGCTTGTCGTGCTTGACGACCTGCACGCCGCCGATCCGGACTCGCTGCTGTTGCTGCGGTTCCTCTCGGCCGACCTGTCGGCTTCGCGGGCGCTCGTGGTCGCCACCCTCCGACCGTACGAGCATGACCCCGTCCTGGTGGCGACAGTCGCCGAGCTGGCTCGCGGCTGGGGTTTCGGTCAGTTGCGGCTCGCCGGGCTGGACGCCTCCTCGGTTGCCGACCTCATCCGGGAGCGGACCGGGGTGGCACCACCGGAGCCGGCCGTGGCCCGACTCGTCACCCGTACCGGAGGGAATCCGTTCTTCATCACGGAGCTGCTCCGGTCCCGGGCCGACCCGGCGGATGCCGGGGAGCTGCCGCCGAGTGTCCGGGACACCCTACGGCTGCGGCTCGGCGGGCTGCCCGACCCTGTCCGGCGCTGCCTCGACCTGCTCAGTGTCGCCGGACACGACCTGGACCTTCAGGTGCTGGCGGCGGCGCTGGACACCACGGCGCCGGCGGTCGCCGAGCGGCTCGTCCCGGCGTACACGGCCGCACTGGTGACCGAGGCCGGGCCGGGCGCGGTCACCTTCCGCCATCCGCTCATCGCCGAGGTCACCTACGCCGAGCTGCCCCCGCCGCACCGGGCCGCGCTGCACGCCCGACTGGCGGTTGCCTACGAACGGGCAGCCGACGTCGCACCGGCAGAGCTGGCCCACCACTTCGGTCAGGCCATCGGGCTCGGTCACGGCGAGGACCACCTGCGGTGGTCGCTGCTCGCCGCCGACGACGCGACCAGGCGGGTCGCCTACGAGGACGCGCTCGGTCACCTCGAACGCGCCGCGCACCGGCTGGCCCCGACCGCGCAGGTGTCGCCCGACAGGGCGTTCATCGAGTTGACAGTCCATCTGCACCGCGCGTCGCTGTTGCAGATGACTGTGGGCGTCGGCAGCGACGCGGTCGACCAGGTCTGCGCCCGTGCCCGCGAGTTGTTGACGCTCGTGGGGCCGGACGCCGACATCCGTTCCGCGCTCTGGGCACTGGGCGAGCTGGCCGCCAACCGGGCCGAGTTCGCGATCTGCACCGACCTCGCCGAGCGGCTGGTACGGGCCGAGGACGACGGCAGCCGGCTGATCGCCGTGGCCGGCGAGTACCTGCTGGGCGTTGTCGGCTACTTCACCGGCCGGCCGGCCGACGGTGAACGCCGGCTCACCGCCGCGATCGACCGTCTGCGTACCGTCGATCGGGGGCTGCTGCGCCGCGAGGTCGGCAGGCGTCCGGTCCTGGGCTGCCACAACTTCCGGGCGCTTGTCCGCTCGGTGCGCGGCAACCCCTCCGGCGCCTGGGCGGACATCGCCGACGCCGAGGCGCTCGCCGAGGAGCTGGACGACCCGTACGGCCGGGCGAACGCGGCACTCTATGCCGCCTGGCTGGCGATGCAGGAACACGACGTCGACGCGGCCGACGCCGCCGGGCGGCGGTGTCGGGACATCGGCCAGGCCACCGGCCTGCCGCACATGATGGCCACGGGCGCGTTCTTCATCGAGTGGTCTGCCGCGCGTGGCGGCGACCACGGCCGGCTCGAAGCGATGCGCGCAGCAGGCCAGGAGATCTATCGTCCCGGGCTGCGGTCCACCCGGACCATCACGATCTGCGCGATGGCCGAGGCGTACCTGACCGCCGGTCGCCCGGAGACCGCGGCGACGCTCGCCGACGAGGGCCTGGCAGTGGCCGAGCGGTTGGGCGAGCTGGTGTTCGCCGCGGAACTGCACCGGATCCGCGGTGTCGCCCGCCGCGACCGCACGGAGTGGGACCTCGGCGCCCGGATCGCCGCCGAGCAGGGAGCCGGGCTGTTGCTGCCCCGGTTCGCCGGTTTCTGACCGGCGTGGAGGCCCGCCTCCACGCCGTCTCCACACCTTCTCCATGCCTGCCTGGTGCCCTGGTTGACGTCGGAGGAGGACGGCTCGGAGCCGTCCCCACGGGAACGTGTTCCGAGAGGGCACCGCCATGCGTCCAGTTCAGTCGTCGGCCCACTACCCGGTCCAGGATGTCGACGTGGCCGTCATCGGCTGCGGGCCGGTAGGTGCGCTCACCGCCAACCTGCTCGGCGCCCGCGGCGTCACCACGCTCGTCGTGGAGCGCAGCGTCGCCCCGCACGGCCAGCCGCGGGCCTTCTCCTGCGACGACGAGGCGCTGCGCATCTACCAGCAGGCTGGCCTGCTCGACGAGATCCGCGGAGAGACGATCGCCCCGCCGCTCGTCGAGTACGTCAACCACGCGGGCCGGGTCTTCGCCCGGATGGCGCTGTCCGAGACGGACTTCGGGTACGGACACGCTCCGCTGCGCTTCTTCGACCAGCCACGGCTGGAACACACGCTGCGGGCCGGGCTGGACCGCTTCCCGCACGTCCAGCTCTCACTCGGCACCGAGCTGGTCGGTCTCCAGCAGGACCAGGACGGGGTGACAGTGCTCCTGTCCGAGGTGGGCACCGGCCAGCGGCGTGCAGTCCGCGCGAAGTACGTGCTCGGATGCGACGGCGCCCGCAGCGCCACCCGCGCCGCCGTCCGGATCCCGCTGGGCGGTGCGAGCTACGCCGAGCCGTGGTTGGCGGTCTCCGGCGATGTGCCGCCCGACGCGGTGCGGGTCAGGGACACCCGGTTCGTCTGCGACTGGCGGCGCCCGGCGTTCGTGTCTCCCGGCGCGGCCGGCAGCTACCGGCTGGAGTTCATGCTGCGCCCGGGGGAGACCGAAGCCGAGATGCGGCGCCCGGACATGATCGCCGCGCTCGTCTCGCCGTACGTCGACCCGGACCGGTTCGACGTCACCCGGGCGGTGGTCTACAGCTTCCACCACCTCATTGCGCAACGGTGGCGAGAAGGCCGGGTGTTCCTGCTGGGCGACGCGGCCCACCAGATGCCCCCGTTCCTGGGCCAGGGCCTGTGCAGCGGTCTGCGCGACGCGGCGAACCTGTCGTGGAAGCTGGCTCTGGTGCTGTCCGGCGCCGCCGACGCCGCAGTGCTTGACACGTACGAGACCGAGCGGCGCCCGCACACCGTGGAGATGGCGCAGACGAGCGTCCGGCTCGGGCGCGTCTTCCTGACCCGCAACCGGGCCGCCGCCTGGATGCGGGACACAGTGCTCCGGGCGGTCCAGGCGATCCCCCGGGTACGGCGGTTCGTGGAGCGGTTCGAGTTCAAGCCGGTCCCGGCGTACCGGCGGGGTCTGATGGCCGGCGGCCGGCGCGACGGCGTGGTCGGGACGATGTTCCCCCAGCCCCGGATCGTCGTCGCGGGGTCGCCGGACGCGCGACTGCTCGACGACGCGCTCGGCGACGGCTTCGCGGTGCTCGGCCCCGCCGCAGCGGTCAGACCGCTCAGCCCTGCCACGGCGGGCGGTCCGCTCGGCCCGGGGTGGCGGGGGCTGCCGGTGCGGTTCGTCGCCGTCCACCCGGCCGGCACGCCGGTGGCCGACCTGCCGGAGGACGGCCAGCCGGACCGGGTCGATGTCGTCGACGTCGACGGCGTGCTCGGCGAATGGCTCCGGCGTCACCACACCGACCTGGTGGTGCTGCGGCCGGACCGGTTCGTGTTCGCCCTGTCGACGGTCGACGGGATCGACCAGGGCGGGGCCGACCTGTCGGCGGCCCTCGGCGTGCCGGCGGGCCGACCGGAGCAGGTCGTGCGGCCGGTGCCCGGGGCTGCCTCGTGACCCGGTGCCGTCACGACGACCGGCAGCCCTCGGTCAGCCGACACCAGTCGTCAGTACGTGACCTTCACTCCCATCTTGCGCCAGGTGCGCGGGCCGACCACGCCGTCGGCGGCGAGGCCCTGCATCTTCTGGTACCAGCGCACCCCGGCCTCGGTCCGGGCGCCGAACTTCCCGTCCGCCTTGCCGCACTGCCGCTCGCCGATGAACCGCTGGACGAAGCCGACGTCGTCGCCCGTCGCGTCCCGGCGCAGCGTACGGCTACCGGGCGTCCGTCGCGGCTGAGCCGGCGGCTTGCTCTGCGGCTTCGCGGGCGTGGCCGGCTTCGCGGGAGTCGACGGCTTGGGGGGAGTCGACGGCTTCGCCGGTTCCGGCTTGTTTGCCGCCCGGAGGGCCGCCACGGTCTTCGGCCCGACCAGGCCGTCGACGGTGAGCTTCTTCGCCTTCTGGAAGTCGCGCACCCACGCCTCGGTCCGGCTGCCGAAGTCGCCGTCCACGGCGAGCGGCGGCTTCGCGCCGAGCGTGTTCGCCAGGGTCTGGAGTTCGCGGACGTCACCGCCCGTGGAACCCTTGCGCAGGACCCGTTCGCCGAGTTTCAGCGCCACTGTCGGTGCGGCGGTGGCGATGCCCCACGGCCGGCGGCTGTTCTCCAGGTCGGTGGCGTGACTCACGCTGACGTGCAGATGCTTGGTGTGCGGGTTCGACCCGGTGTAGCGCGACGGCGTGAATCCCCGCGTACGGCTCCAGATGGTCCGGTCGAAGATCACGTACTGGGTGGACGGGTGGGCGATGGCCCGGCGTACCACCAGCTGCGGATCGATGCCGTCCCGGTCGACGTCCAGCGCGTTGACGGAGTTGTCCTGGTCGGGGTTGTGGTCGGATTTCGTGGCCTGGTGGGCGGTGTCGCCGATCCAGCCGTCCGAGGCGCGATCCCGGTTCGGCCAGCGGGCGTTGATCTCGTTTCGCAGGCACACGAGCACCGGGGCGAGCCGGACCGGTGGGCGCAGGCTGGGCGGTCCCTCCTCGTCGTCGTCCGGTTCCTCCCAACCGGGGTCGATGCCCGGGTCGTCGTCCGGTCCGAGGTCGTACTCGATCTCCTCGCCGATCAGGCTGCCCGGGTCGTCGTCCTCGTCGTAATGGGTGATGTCGGGGTAGTCGATGCCAGGTCCCCGGTCCATGTCGTCCTCTCAGGGGTCGGGTCGCGGCGGCGGTACGGGAGACGAACCATCCCGGTCACCGCGGTCGCCACCAGCCTGAATCCCGAAAATCTCCGTCCACAAGGGAGAGTCAACTTCCTTGCAGTAGGTGGGCCGAACAGGTTGAGGCACGAGCGACCGATCGGTAGGTCGGTCGCCCGCGAAAGGCCCCCGGTTGGCAAACGAAGGGTTACGAGTTGATCGGCAATCGAGCGATGTTACTCAGTGGTCACCGCGCGTTAACTGAATGCTCCGGACGTCGGCGAGCGTGGAATGGGTGGCGCGTGAAGGGATCCAGTGCAGTAGCTATGTCCAAAGTGGACGGTAATGGTCGGCTCGATGCCGCAGACTCGGGCTCGTGGAGGTCGGCGTGACCTGGCAACCCCGCCCGCTCGCCAGCCTCCCGCTGGTGCTCGCCGGTCCTCTGCTGCGACGGGTGGACGGCACGTCGGTCACCGTGTGGCTGGCGCTGCGCGAACCCCGCAAGGTCACCCTGCGGGTCTACTCGTCGGACGCCGACGGCGTCGGGGTGACCCAGGTCGGCGAGGGCAGCCGCAACACGGTAAAGGTGGCCGCCAACTGCCACCTGGTAGCGGTCACCGCCACCGCCGCGGCGCCGCTGGCCGCCGGAACCCTCTACCGGTACGACGTGTTCTTCGCCGCCGTCGGCGACGAGTCCGTGCCGGTGCCGGCCACCGAGCCCCGGCTGTACTCCCCGAACGTGGTCGCCACCACGGCGGCCGCCGCCCGCTCGGCCCTCACCTACGCCGGGCCGGGCGCGCCAAGCCTGCCGAGCTTCGCCACCCCGCCGGAGGACCTCAACCGGCTGCGCGTGGTGCACACCTCCTGCCGCAAGCCGCACGGCGGTGGCGACGACGCGCTCGCCGTGCTCGACGAGATCCTGCGGGCCGATGTCGCCGACCCGCTCGCCCGGCCGCAGCAACTGGTGCTCAGTGGCAGCCAGATCTACGCCGACGACGTCGCCGATCCGCTGCTGGCAGTCGTCACCGGGCTTGGGCAGACCCTCAAGGCCGGCCCCGAGGCGCTGCCCGGAGTCGTCGACGCGGACCTCCGACTGCGCCCCGGATACCGCCAGGAGCTGGTGTCCGGGGCGGCCGGGCTGACCGCCACGGCGGCGAAGAGCCACCTGCTGTCGCTTGCCGAGTTCTGGGCGATGTACCTGCTCGTCTGGTCCGACGTGCTCTGGCCGGAGAAGCTGCCGGAGTTCGCCGACGTGCACCCGGACGAGCACGCGCTGCTGGAACGCTCGCTCACCGACTCGGGGCTCTCCGACGCGTGGGCGTCCGTGGCTCGATACGGGCCGGCCAAGCAGCGGCGGGACACCTTCGCCGACGAGCGCGCGGCGGTGCTGGAGTTCCGGTCCAGTGTCGGCGCGGTCCGCCGGGTGTTGGCGAACACCCCGACCTACCTGGTGCTCGGCGAGCACGAGGTCAGCGAGGACTGGTTCTCGACGCAGGGTTGGGCGGAGAAGGCACTGGCCACCACCGGCGACGCCAGCGGGCTGGGCCGCCGGGTGATCCAGAACGCGCTCACCGCGTACGCCCTCTGCCAGGGCTGGGGGAACACGCCGGAGCGGTTCGCTCCCGCCGGCCCGGCCGGTGAGCCCGGCCAACGGCTGCTGGCGGCCGTCGCGGGCTGGGACGGCACCGAGAACGACACCTCGGCGGCCATCCGTGCCTGCGTCGGCCTGCCCACCGGCTTCAACAGCGGCGTACCGCTGCGTCCCGCCGGGGCGCTGAGCTGGCACTACCACGTCGAGTGGGCGCAGCATCAGCTCATCGTGCTGGACACCCGGACCACCCGGGTCTTCGTGGGCGGGCCGGACGACCCGCCCGCCCTGCTCTACGGCGACGCCGTCCTGAAGGATGAGGTGCTGGACCCGCCGGACCTCGGCCCGGACGCGGCCACCTTCGTGGTCTCCGCGACGCCGGTGGTCGGTTACCCGTTCGTCTCCGACTTCGTGCAACAACTGCTCGGCAAGCGCTACCGGGGTCGGGCCACCGTGGACGGCGAGGCGTGGGGGCTGCAACGCGCCGGGTACGAGAAGCTGCTGTCCCGGCTGTTCAACCGGGGGGCCGTACGACCGGACGGCACCCGCGGGCAGCGACTCATCCTGCTCTCCGGCGAGGTCGGCTACGGCTTCGCCGCGCGGCTGCGCTACGAGGGCACGGCACCGTTCCGGGCGACCGATCCGGTGCCCACCCGGGGAGTTGTCGCGCAGTTCGTGGCCAGCGCGGCGCGCAACGAGGACGGGCTGACCCGGTTCCTGCACGGCACCGGCTTCGACGTGACAGCCGACGTGCTGCCCCGCAGCACCCGGGTCGGCTGGGCGAACCCGGACGGCGGGAGCCTCACCGTCGGCACCGAGCTGGTCGACACGATCACCGGGCACCTGCGGAGCGTGCCGTGGACGGTGAGCGGCACCCCCGCCGTGGCGGAGACCGGGCCGCTGCGCACTGTCACGCGTACCCCGGATTGGTCCTACGACCTGAGCTTCGCCAAGCACGACGCCGCCGATCCGACGATCCCGCCCCGACCCGGCTCGCCGCGACCGGTCTACCCGCCGACCGGCGACCGCTCGGCGGCCCTCGGGCAGTACCTGGCGGCCACCGAGAACCACGACGACTACCTGGGCAAGTGGGGCGACGGCAAGGAGGTGGTGGGTTACGCGAACATCGGCGAGGTCAGCCTCTCGTGGCAGCCGGGCAACGCCAAAAAGGCGATCCAGACCCTGTGGTGGCGGCTGCCCGGCCAGGAAACCGCCGCACCGTTGACCCGCTGCGCGGTGAGCCTCTCCACCCGGGCGGCCACCGCGCCGCACGACCCCGATCACCTCGTGCTGATGACCGAACGGCCCGCCGCCGGCGCGGTCGCCGCGACAAGCCAACCCGCGGAGGACACCTGGGTCTACTGGCGTACGGGCGGCGCTGTCCGCCGGCTGCGCGCCGGCACCGATGGCTACCTGTACGCCAGCGCCGTCGCCGGTTCGACCGAGCCATGGGACTACACCGAGGCGTTCAAGCCGGCCGCCGGCACGGTCGCCGAGGTCGCCTACAGCACCGGGGCCCGGCCTCTGCCGGACGCGCTGCTCGGCACCGCGGGCCTGTTCCAGCAGCGCACCGTGCCACCCGTGCCATCGCCCGTCGACGGGGAACGTGAGCCGGTCGCGATCACCCTGCCCGCCCGTCTGCTGAACCTGGTCAGTCCCGAGGAACTGGCGCTCTGGCCGGTGCTGTGGCATGTGCCGGACACCTACGCCACGGGGGAACTCCCGCCGGGGGCCGAGGTGTGGACGGCGACGGACCCTGTGGACGGCACACCGGCCCCGGCCGCGGTGGCGCCGCACCGGCCGGTGGAGCGGGGCCTGCGCATCGAGGGGCAGGTCGACGGTGCGGCGACCCGGGTACGGCTACGGCTGCAGACCTCAGCCGGCGTCGCGCTGCTACTGCGGACCGGGATCGCGGTCGACGCGCCCACCGCAGCCGAGGTGACCGCGACGCTGGCACCGGCGGACGGCGGGGTGCGGACGTTCACCGCGACCGTGTTCCTGGCCGACGCGGCGGCGGCGTTCGGCCCGGTGGAGGTCCTGGTCGTCGCCGACGGCCCGGCGGTGCCACACGTCGAGTCGTTCACCATGCACCTGTGCGGCATGCAGACCGCGCTTGTCGACGACCCGACCGCGCAGGATCGCGGCCCGCTGCGCGGCGAGGCGGACGAACTCCAGGTCGTGGACTTCCTCCGCTCACCACAGGACACCGAACCACTTCTCCACGCCGAGACGAGGGTCCGGCGGATGGTGCCGTACCACTTGCGCAACGAGCGGCGGCCACTGGTTGCCGGTGGGCCGGACCGGCTGCGACCGCAGATGCCGATGTGGATGGGGGAGGTGCAGTTCGTCGGCGTCACCGACGACCAACTGCGCGACCTGCTGCGCCGTCGGTACGCCCGGTCGGCGGTGTCCGACCCGCCGGACCCGGCGGCCAACCCGGCCCCGCCTCGGAAGCTGCGCATCGACTGGACCTGGAACCTGCGGCTGAGCTGGGACGGCCCGGACGACAACGCCGATGCCGTGACCGCCCCGATGCAGAACGCGCACCTTGGCCACAACTACCAACTGGCCCTCACCGGCAACCCGACGGTGGTGCTGCACTACGGCGCCACCGGCCAGTTCACCGACGCGAAGGGGCGGGATCTCGTCGTGGACGGCCAGGGGAGGGTACCGGCGGCGTTTACGCCCGCACCGACTGCGATTCCGTTCCCGGTGGCGAACCGGCGGCTGCCCGCCGTGCTGGTCAGCGGGCAGCAGCGGCCGTGGGGGCGGCGCGCCGGCGCCCAGGACCGGCCGGCGCTGGTACTGGAGTTCCAACCATCGGTGACCGAGAACGGGCAGGAGGTGATCCGGGGCGGCGACGGGGAGTTGGGTGTGTCGGCCGTCTCCTTCGATGAGCGGTCGCTGGACCCGGGACTGATCCCTGGCACGCAGGGAGTGCTCGGGCCGCCGCCGCAGGGTGTCCCGCTGCTGGCGTTGCCCGCCTTCCGGGTCTGCGGCGTGAATCCCACGCCCGATGCCGACATCGAGGAGTTGATCGAGGAATTCGTTCAGACGTACTACCAGGACAACGACACGCTTCCTCAGGTCAACATCCTGAGCCAGGAGTGCTGGCGGCGGACCGCCATGTTGATCTTCACGCATGAGAGTGGGCTACGCGGTGGCTACAACCAGTTCCGCGAGGACGGCGCGTCGACCGTGACGTACAGGAACCACTGGTACGGCCATGAGAAGGACATGCCGCTGATGGGGCCGCCCCACGGCTACGGGATCGGCCAGCTCGACAACTGGGGCCCTCGGCCGCGGGTGGGCGCGAACCCCAACGAAGTGTGGAACTGGGTGGAGAACGTCCGCACCGCCGTGCGCCTACTTTTCGCAAACTGCGGTGGTGATGCCTACCAACTGATCAGCGGCCACATGCCCAACCCGATCGACCAGCGCACCCGCGCGGTCTTCCAGCGGGAGACGATCCGCCGCTACAACGGCGGCCGGGAGTTCCAATGGAGCGGCACCACCTGGGAGATCCAGCCGAGTCTGCAGTATCGGACGGCGGACGACCCGGCCTCCGGCCCTAACCGCAACCTGCGCTACCCGAACCAGGTCCTGGCCCACGCCGGCGTCCCGGCCATCACCTACTACACCGACGCCGCGGGTCGCCCGAACGTCGCCGACGGGATCAACACGGTCTACAACCGGCCGGCTGCCTTCACCGCGGCTCACTACGGACCGGAGACGGCATGACCGACGACGGCAACTTCCAGACACAACTGCTCGGCGAGATCGAGGCGCTGCTGTCGCCGATCACCATGGCCGCCACCAGCCAGTGGCGTCGCTCCGGCATCCTCGACTCGCTCGGGTGGGACCTCGCCGCGCTGGCCGGGATGCCGCCCGAGGAGTTCGAGAAGTGGTTGACCGACTGCGCCGAGGCGGTCGACGGCGTCCGCCAGATCATCGAGCACGGGCCACCAGAGACGCTCGACGACCTGACCGCCGCGCTGGACACGGTGTCGTCGGCGGTCGCGGCGGTCAGCGGGCTGCCGCCGGCGCTGAACGCCGGTGCGGCGAACCTGCCGCCCGCCGAGGTGCTGGCCGAGGACCTGATCACCTTCCTCACGGTCAACTACCTGCAACGCCAGCACCCGGTGGCGTACCAGGTGGCGATCCTGTTGACGCTGCTCACCCCGGCCGGTGAGCCGCCGGTGAGCGCGCCGATGCCGACGACCGGCGCCCCGGTACGGCTGCCCCGGTCCCGACCGCAACTGCACCTGGATCGGCTCGGTGACCTGCTAACCGATCCGGTCGGCACGCTCCGGGCCGAGTACTTCCCGGACGGGCTGGCCGCCACGGCGGCGGCGGACGCGGCGGCGGCGAAGCTCTTTCCCCGCATCGCCGCCGTACTCAAGGAACTCGGCGTGCCGGCGCTGTACGGCCTGAACCCGGCCGACGGGCCGGACCTGGGTGCCGTCGGCACCGCACTGGCCGCCCGGATGCTCACCGTGGCCGCCCCGGTCCGAATCGGCGACGCCCAGGTCACCGTGGGGGCGAGCGCGGCGCTGTCCGCCGCCGACCGGGGCGGGCTCGGCCTGGTCCTGGCGCTGCGGGGCGCCCTGGAACTCGACCGGATCGTCGCCGGCTGGGCGTTGCGGTTGGCGGTCCAGGGCGCCGGTGCCGGATTCGCGATCGGACCGGACGGGCTCACCCTGCCGGCCGGCCTGGATTCAATGGTGCGGATCGCACTCACCGCCGACCGGGTGCCGGACGGGACCGGGATGGCCCTGCGCATCGGCAGCGCCACCGGCACCCGCCTGGAGGCCCAGGGCCTGCGGCTGGCCGCCGGCGCGGCGCTGGGCGGCGGGGTGGACGACATCGAGCTGTCGATCTCGGCGGCCCGCGCGGCGCTTGTCGTCGCGGCCGGCGACGGCGACGGGTTCCTCGCCCAGGTGCTGCCGCCGGAGGGGTTGCGCGCCGAGTTCGACCTCGCGCTGACCTGGTCGCTGCGCAAGGGCCTGACGTTCCGGGGCGCCGCCGGGCTCGACGCGGACCTGCCGCTGCACATCTCGGCCGGCCCCGTCGAGATCTTCGGGCTGCACGCGGCGCTCGGCGTACGCGGGGAGGGGCTCTTCGCCGCGCTGGCCGCCTCGGCGACCCTGCGGTTGGGGCCGCTGCGCGCGGTGGCCGAGCGGATCGGTGTCGAGGCGGGCCTGACCTTCCCGCCGGGAGGCGGCAACCTCGGCCCGGCCGAGACGGCGCTGGCGTTCAAACCGCCGTCGGGCATCGGGCTGTCGCTCGCCGCCGGGCCGCTTGTCGGCGGCGGCTACCTCTTCGTGGACGCCGACGCCGGCCAGTACGCCGGTGCGCTGCACCTGCAGTTCGAGTCGATCGCGGTGAGCGCGGTCGGCCTGCTCGCCACGAAGAACCCGGACGGGTCGCCGATCCGGATGCCGGACGGCAGCGACGGATTCTCCCTGCTGGTCATCATCTCGGGCGAGTTCACCCCGATCCAGCTCGGCTTCGGCTTCACCCTCAACGGGGTGGGCGGCATGCTCGGCGTGCACCGGACGGTCAACGTCGAGGCGTTGCGGTCCGGGGTGCGCAACGGGTCGCTGAACTCGCTGATGTTCCCCACGGACCCGGTGGGCCGGGCCGCGGAGACGGTGGCGGCGGTCGGCACGATCTTCCCGGTTGCCGTCGGCAGGTACGTCTTCGGCCCGATGGCCCGGATCGGCTGGGGCACGCCCACCCTGCTCACCTTCGACCTCGGTCTGGTGCTGGAGTTGCCGGCGCCGCTGCGGCTGGTGGTGCTGGGCCGGCTGCGGATGGCCCTGCCCGACGAGAAGAACCCGATCGTGAAGATCAACATGGACGTCCTGGGCATCGTCGACTTCGGCGCCGAACAGGCCTCCATCGACGCCTCGCTCTACGACTCGCAGATCGCCGGCTTCCCGATCAGCGGGGACATGGCGATGCGGATGTCCTGGGGTGCGAAACCGACGTTCGCGCTCGCGGCCGGCGGGTTCAACCCGCGATTCCAGCCGCCGCCGAACTTCCCGCAACTGCGTCGGCTCGCGATCGCCCTGTCCGAGAAGAACAACCCCCGGCTGCGACTGGAGTCGTACCTCGCGCTGACCTCGAACACCGTGCAGTTCGGCGCCCGGCTGGAGGTCTACGCCGAGGCGGCCGGCTTCAACGTCTCCGGGATGCTCTCCTTCGACACCCTTGTGCAGTTGGCGCCGTTGAGCTTCGTCGCCGACATCGGGGCGGCGGTGGCGCTGCGCCGGGGCAAGCGGGAGCTGATGGCCGTCGCGCTCAGCGTGACGCTCAGCGGTCCCCGGCCGTGGCGGGCGCGCGGCAAGGCAAAGTTCAAGGTGCTGTTCGTCAGCGCCTCGGTCTCCTTCGACCTGACGATCGGGTCGCGTACGCCGCCGCCGCTGCCCAGCCCGGTCGACGTGGGCGGGCAACTCGACGCGGCGTTCGCCGACCCCCGCAACTGGACGGCGCAACTGCCGCCGCACGGGGAGGCCCTTGTCACCCTCCGCAAGATCGAACCGGCGCCCGGGCAGCTCCTGGCCCACCCACTGGGCGCGATAGCGGTCACCCAGCAGGTCGCTCCGCTGGGCCTGACCATCGAGCGGTTCGGCAGCGCGCCGGTGACCCAGAAGACCGGGTACTCGATCGCGTCGGTGCGGTTCGGCGGTGTCGACGCCACCGACGCCGGCGCGGTCACCTACGAGCATTTCGCGCGGGCCCAGTTCCAGAAAATGACCGACGACCAGTTGCTCTCCACCCCCTCGTTCGAGCGGATGGAGGCGGGCCGCAGCTTCTCCTCCCCGGAGGTGGAGTACGACCCGGTCGCCCCGCCACCGGTGGCGCTCGGCTACGAAGTGCTGATCATCGACGAGCCGGACGTCGCCGCCCGTACCCCCCGCGGTGCCGGGCGGGCGAAGAGGTGGGCGGTCGACCCGGCACCGGCCATGCGTCCGATGGACGGAGCGACCCTGAAGCGATTGACCCGATCCAGCGCGGCCGCGCTGGCCCCCGCCCGGGCCGCCGGCCCGGCCGCCTACCGCGCCGGGCTGACCCCCCTGGTGCGGTTCACCGAGCCGGTCGCCGGTTCGCGCACCCCCGAGGAGGCACGCCGGTGACGGCGCAACTGCATTTCCTGGCGTACGTCCGGCAAGGGCTGGCCGCCGCCGGAGCCGTGGCCGACCCGCTGGAGACGGACATCCCCGCCCGGCAGCCGGTCACGGTGGGCGTCCGGCTGGCCGGTCGCACCGAGCGCACGTTCGACATCCGCCTGTACGGGCCGGGCGACATCCGGGGCATCGACACCCGGCAGGTCATCCGCACCGACCCGCCGGAGCGGGCCAGTGACTTCGAGCCGAACAACCTGGTCACCATCGAGTTCGATCGGCCGGACTTCCCGTGGCTGTTCACCCCGGCCGCGCCCGGCAGCCGGCAGCGGCTGCGTCCCTGGCTGTTCCTCGTCGTGGTGCCGGTGGCGAACTCCGAGCTGCGTACCGACACGGGCGCCCCGCTGCCGGTGTTGCAGTGCGCGCTGTCGGACCTGCCCGACCTCGCCGAGTCGTGGGCCTGGGCACATGCCCAGGTCGCCACCACCGGGACGGGCGAGCCGGTCGCCGACGTGCTGGCCGGTGACCCGCGACGCACCCTGTCCCGGCTGATCAGCCCGCGCCGGCTGGCCGCCGGCATCACCTACCGGGCCTGCCTGGTGCCGGCGTTCGAGGCCGGCCGGCGGGCCGGGTTGGGGCTGCCCGTCCACGACGACTCAGCCCTCGCGCCGGCCTGGGCGCCCGGTCTGGGCGCCGCGCCGCCGCTGCCCGTCTACCACAGCTGGGAGTTCTCCACCGGCGCCGACGGCGACTTCGAGTCCCTGGTCCGGCGGCTGCAGGCCCGGGCTCTGCCCGCCGACGCGGGGCTGCGCCCGATGCTGCTCGGCCCGTCCGGCGTTCCCGGGCTCGACCTGTCGGTGCCCACCGTGACCCTGGGCGCCGAGGGCGCGTTGCGCGGGGCGCTCACCATGCCGACCCTCTGGCCCGCGCAGTCCCGGGAGGCGTTCGAGGAGCTGCTGCGCGCGCTGATCGCCGACACCGGCACCCGCCTCGGCCCGCCGCTCTACGGCGGCCGGTACGCCGGGGTCGACCGGGTACCCGGCGACGCGGCCCACCCGCACTGGCTGCGGGAGCTGAACCTCGACCCCCGGCACCGGATCGCCGCCGCGCTGGGCACCCGCGTGGTGCGCGAGCAGCAGGAGGAGCTGATGGCGGCGGCCTGGGAGCAGGCGGCCGAGGTGCAGCGGGCAAACGAGGCGATCCGCCAGGCCCAGCTCGCCGCCGAGGTCAGCCGCTCGACGTACGAGCGCCGAATCGCCGGTCCGGCGGCGGCCGCCCTCGCCCGGTCCGGCACGGACGCGGCGTCCGCCGGCCGGCTCGCCCTCGGCGGTCCGCTGCCGCCCGGCCGGCTGTTGCAGGTCTCCGGGGCGGTGCTGGACGCCGTGACGGTCACCCCCCGCGCCAAGCGGCTGATCAGCGGCGAGCTGCTCCGCAACCCGACCGCGACGGCGGCCCTGTCGGCGGCGTTCCGCCGGATGACCCGGCCGGACGGTCCGCTGGCCCGGCGAGCCGGCGCCGACGCGCTGGATTCGGTGGTCGAGGCGGCGGCGAGCAACGAGGTGACCGCGACGCCGCCGGAGCAGCCGCCGGCGGGCACGGTGCTGTTCGACGACGTCGCGGGCGACGACATCGCCTTCCACCTGATCAACCGGACCCGCATCGACCGCGCCGACCCCTGGTGGCGGGGCCGCACCGCAGCCGCAGCCACCGGGGCGAGCCCCGCCCCGGTGCCGACCGCAGCAGGGGATGCGCCGGCCCCGGTGCCGGATGACGCCCGGCCGACTGCGCTGCCGGAGGTCACGCTGGCTGCGCCGACGGACGGCAGCGCCGCGGCGCTGCCTGGCCCCCTCGACACCCCGGTCGGCAAGGCCACCGCCGAGCAGTTCGGCGAGACGTGGATACCGGCGCCGATGCGACCCATCGAGCCGAGGCTGCCTCCGGACGACCCGAACTGGCCGCCGCGGGACCCCTACCCGGAGCCCGATCCGGAGCCGACCCCGGAACCGCCACAGCCGTCGCCGGTGGTGTACCCGGACGCCGGCCCGCTGAGAGTGGGCTACCCCGCTGCCCCGACCGGCCAGCCAGGCATGGTGCTCAGCCCGCCCGGCTGGGCGTTCAACGACCGGCAGGCCTTCGTCACCACCAGCGACGGCCGGTTGTTCGAACGCTCCTACGACGGCACCCGGTGGCTCTGGCTCGACCACGGCGCACCGACCAGCACCCAGGCCGCCGGGGTCGAGCCCGGCGGGATCATGGACGGCGGCCGGCGAATCTTCATCGCCTCCGTGCACGGCAGACTCTTCGAGCACTACCGCGAGGAGGATCGCTGGTACTGGCGCCAGCACCCGGACCCCCCCGGCAGCTACGGGCTCGGCAGCTCACCGTTCCTGGTGCTCAACAACCAGAGCATCTTCCTGACCACCGCCACCAACGACAACGGCAACCGGCTCTGGGAACGGCGCCGCGACGGCAACCAGTGGAGTTGGGTCGACCACGGCAACCCCAGCCACTACAGTGGCGAGAGGATCGTCAGCACCCCGGGCAGCGCTCGGGGCAACACGAGCTTCTTCGTTACCAGCAGCGCCGGCCGGCTCTGGGAGCGCTACTGGACCGGCAGCCGCTGGCAGTGGCGCTGGCACGGGCACCCGACCGGCGCCCCGCTGCGGCACGTCGCGCCGCGGACCGCCCCGGCCAGCGTATTTGCCGTGTCCTATGACGGGCGGTTGATCGAACGGGTCCTGGCCAACAGCACCTGGGGCGACCACGGCACCCCGCCGGGGACCGTGCTCACCAACGCCCCCGGCGACATCATCGTCAGCGGCAACGAAGTAATGATCTTCTGCGGGGCCGCCGACGGGCGGCTGTACATCCGGCTGTGGAATGGTTCGGCCTGGTCGTGGCAGAACCTGGGGTTCCCGCCCGATACGAGGGTCATGCAGGTGCCCGGCGCGGCTATGCAGAGCCGACTGGCGATCTTCGTGACCGGCAGCGATGGCCGCCTCTTCACGGTGAGCCGCACCAGCAGCGGATGGAGCTGGACCGACAACGGCCTGCCGGTGGACTCCCGGGGCACCGGCCCGATCGGCGCGTTCGCGGCCAGTGACGCCCGGTGGCAACTGCCGCTGGGCTTCATGTCCAATCTGGTCGCCGCACACGTCGACAACGGCGCGACCGACAACGTCGTCTACCACCGGGTGGGCCGCGACCTCGGGTTCGAGGCCGAGGTACGGGGCGGCTGGACCGCGCAGATCGACAAGCCGGGTCCGATCGGCTGGGAGACCCAGGGTCTGGGTATCGCGGTCGCCGACGTCAACGGCAACGGCCAACCCGACCTGATCCTGATGTGGGTGGACAACCCGGCTGGCGCCAACGCCGTCTCCTACCAGATCGGCTGGAATCTCGACGCCAACGGCGAGGTGACCGGCGGATGGAGCCCGGTGCACCGGCTGCCCGACGAGGTCGCCGCCGAGATCCAGGGCGCCGACCTCGCCGTGGCGGACCTCGACGGCGACGGCCATCCCGAGCTGATCCTGGCGTACGCCACCGGCGGCGCCACACCAGGACTGTATTACCGGGTCGGCTGGCGGCTGGATGCCCAGGGGGCGATCAGCCGGGGATGGTCCGACTCGGTGTCGGTGCCCTGGACGCCAGGACCGGTACAGGGCGTCGGAGTGGCGGTCGCCGACCTCGACGACAACCTGGTACCGGACATCATCGTGCTCACCATCGAGCCGGCCGGCGACACCAACCGGGCGGTCTACCGGATCGGATGGCAGTTCAACGCCCGGGGCCGGGTCAGCGCCGGCTGGACGCCGGCCAGAGTGGTCGGCGGCGACCCGCTGCCGGCGGCGCACCAGGGGGCCGGCATCGCCGTCATGGACGTCACCGGCACCCGCCGGGCCGACCTGGTGCTGTTCCACGTGGCCAACCCGGCCCAGTCCAACCGCGGCTACTACCGGGTCGGCTGGGACCTGGACCGGCACGGGGTGGCCCGGCGCTGGAGCGCCGACGCCGAGGTCCCCGGATGGTTCGGATGGGAGGGGCAGGGGGCGGCGATCGCCCTCGCCGACCTCGACCCGGCGTTGACCGCCACCCGCACCGCGATGGGTGACCGGTTCACCGCCGCCGCCGGCCGCCACCAGGACCGGGTCCTGGCGGCCCAGGAGCTGGTCGACACGAAGCGCCGGGTTTCGGTCGACACCGCCACCCTGGCGGCCCGGATGACCACCGCCCTGGAGCCGGTCGGCGGGATCACCGACCAGACCGCCGGTCGGATGAAGTTGGCGGGCGTCGAGTCGGTGCAGGAGCTGCGCGAACTGGTGGTGGTACCCCGGTTCACCCGCCCGATGTACGAGGCGCTGCGGGACCTGTCCCAGGAGTTGCTCTTCCCCGGGGTGTCCGCGATCCCGCCGGAGACGGTCACCCTGTTGCGGGTCAACGCGTCCTTCGTGGAGGCGTTCATGGTGGGTCTCAACTCCGAGTTGGGCCGGGAGATGCTGTGGCGGCGCTACCCGACGGACCTGGGTGCCACCTTCTTCTCCCAGTTCTGGGACGTGCGGTCCGCGCAGCCGTCCGTCGGCCCGCTCTCCGACATCCCACCGATCCAGGGCTGGAAGCCCGGCAACGGGCTGGGCGAGAACGCCACAGCGGTCGGTGCCGGCGACCTGCTGGTGGTGCTGGTCCGCGGCGAGCTGCTGCGCCGGTATCCGGGCACGGCGATCTACGTGCAGAGGGCCTTCTTCGCCGAGGACGGCAGCCGGCAGTTGGCCGACGAGACGCGCGAGCCGCAGTTCGCCGGCCGGCTCGACCCGGACATCCAGTTCTTCGGCCTGCCGCTGGGGGTGTCCGAGGCCCGGGGCAGTGACACTGACGCCGGCTGGTTCATCGTGCTGCGGCAGCCGCCGACCGATGCCCGGTTCGGGTTGGACGCCCCGCCCGACGGGGCGAGCTACGGCGGTGCCCCGACCCACTGGTCGGACGTGCACTGGCGGCACCTGACGGGCGACGCGTCCGAGGAGGAACGACTGCGGCACGCCCAGGCCTCCGGACGGCTGAGCAGCCTGCGGCTCGGTGGCCTGGAGTGGGGCTACAACAGCGCCCACCAGGCGCAGATCACTCTCCAACGGCCGGTCCTGGTGGCGATCCATGCCAGCGACATGATCCCAGCCATCGACGACACCTGGCAGATCGAGGCCGTCGCCCGGCACGCCGCCGGGGTGCCCCAGCACCGGATCGTCGCCGTCGGCGGGCGCCGTGCCGACGGCACGCCGTGGCGGATGAGTACCGAGGAGGTGATCGCCGCGATCGGCCGGCACGAACGGTTCTTCGTCGAACGCCCCGTCGGCGACCAGGTCCAGGTGCTGGTGTCCCGGACCGCCACCGGTCGGCCGTACCTCACCACCGAGGCCGACGGCGACCTGCCCAACAACCTGCTATTCCTGCCCGAACTGGCCGAGGACGCGTGATGAGTACACCCAACCCGCCGTGGCACCTGCCCACCCAGTGGCCGGTGGCCCTGCTGCCGGTGCGCGTGGAAACCCGATTCGTCGACACCGGACCGACAGGCACCGAGCTGTGGCTGCGGGTGCTGCCGGACGTGCTGCACGTCGACACCCACCAGCCCGCGCTGACCGACGACGAGGTGGCCTGGGGCAAGCAGTACTGGATCGACGTGTGGCGGGCCGGGCGGGTCTCCGCCGACGAGGTCATCGCCTGGCGACGGCTCTGCCAGCTCGTCGACCCGCAACGGGCCGCCTGGATCGCCCGAGCGCTGGAGCCGGCGCCGGACGGCCGCCCCGGCAAGCCGGTCCCACCCGGCCGGCCACTGCTCCGGGAGCCGAACTTCCCGCCGGTTACCGGCGGCGCCGAGGCCTGGGACCGTGCGCCGGTCGCCCGCGCACTGCCGAGCCAATGGCACGCCACCCTGTGGCGGGCCGGCGTCGCACCGGTGTACGCACAGTCCGCGCCGGTACGCCGCCCGCTGGTCGTCGGCCCGTCACCCGTGGCCGACCTGACCTCCCTCGGCGACGACCAGCCGCCGGTCGACGAGGCGAGCCGGTGGCTGGTCGACTTCCAGGCCGCCGTCGACGCCGGTATGGCGATGCGAATTCCGCTGCCCCTGCAGATGGCCCAGGGTGGCATCGACCGGCTGGTGGTGTTCGGCGTGGACACCGACGAGACGGTCGCGCCGGAAACCCCGGCCGGGCGGGGCGCCCGGATCCTCGGTGAACTCTTCGACGCCCACTTCCACACCCACGGCCTCGGTTTCGTGCCGCCGGGCACCCCGACCAACAACACGGCCGGGGCCCGTTCCGGCCACGACCCCGACGACCCCGAGCGGATCGACAGGCTGCGGATCCTGCCCGGCCAGGAACCGCCGACCGGGGTGGACGGCGACGCGCCGGTCACCGCCCGGGCGCTGGGCGTCCCGCTCGTCGCGCAGCCGGGCGACCCGCTGCACCTCGTCCGAGGCGGCGCAGCCACCGGGTCACCCCGGGCGCTGGCCCGCGCCGCGCTGGGAGGACAGGGGCCATCCGACACCCCGGAGCGCGCCGCGGTGTCCCAATCCGCCGGCGCCCGCCACATGAACACCGTCACCTGGGCCGCTACCTGGGGATACCTCCTCAGCGACATGATGACCGGGGTGGTCACCGAGGACGACATCCGGCACGGGCGGCGGCACTACATCGACCATGTGCGGGCCGCCGGGCCGGTGCCGGCGCTACGGGTGGCGGAGCAACCGTACGGCGTGCTGCCGGTGACCGCGCTGGACACGTGGACCAGCACCAACGCCCGGGACAACGCCCTGGTCGGATTCCTTCGGCTACTGCGTGACCGGGTCTGGCGTCCGTCGGCCACCGAGATCGAGCCGGAGACCGGCCTGCCGGGCGTACCCCGGCTCGGTGGTGCCGGTGACCAGCGGCAGGTGCTGCTGCGGATCCTGGCCCAGGGGCCGCTGGGGTCGCAGTGGCAGGCCCGCAGTCTGCTCGGCATGGACTACCTGACGCACCTGTGGCGGTTCATGCGACTGGACATGGACGAGAACTGGCGGGTGTGGCAGGCCTTCGAACCCAGCCAATTGATGACGTTGCTCGAACTCGACTGGGAGACCCGCCTCTCCCAGGCCACCTACGCGAAACGGGCCTTCACGATCGGTGGACCCCTGGTCGCGCCGCCCGAGGGCGCGGGACCGGCGGACTACCTGCCCTGGTTCGCCGCCCTGGAGCGCACCTGGACCAACCTGCGGGACCAGGCGGAAACCGACGGCACGCAAACTCCGCTGCTCTACCGGCTGCTGCGCCAGTCCGCCCTGGCTGAGTACGCCACCGCCGCCCGCCGACTCCAGCAGACGGTTGCGCCGCTGCCCGCCGAGGCGTACCGGGAGGCGGAACTGATCGACATCCGCCCCGACCGGACGAGCTGGACGCTCTGGCGTCAGCTGGCCCGCCAGATCCCGCTGCCGGGTGGGTCGACCGCCGAGGTCGGCGAGCACCTGCGTACCGCCCCCGGCACGGACCTGTTCGCGTTCCGGGAGAGCGCGCTGGCGCTGGCCGCGTACCCGGCCGCCGACCTGGAACGGTTGCTCGCCGAGTCGTTGGACCTCTGCGCGTACCGGCTCGACGCCTGGATCACCTCGTTCGCGACCAAACGACTCGCCACCGTGCGCAAGACCCAGCCGACCGGGGTGCACCTGGGCGGGTACGGCTGGGTGGAGAACCTGCGTCGCAGCCGCACCGCCACCGCGCCCGTGCTCTTCCCGCCGCCCGGCGAGCCGGGTCCGCTGCGGGAGGGCGCCGCCGACGCCGGATACGTGCACGCCCCCTCACTCGGCCAGGCGGCCACGGCCGCGGTCCTGCGCGCCGGCTACCGCGCCCACCGTTCCAGCGGTGACAACCCGCTGGCCGTGGACCTCAGCTCCGACCGGGTCCGGCTGGCCAACTGGCTCCTCGACGGGGTACGTCAGGGGCAGCCGCTCACCGAACTGCTCGGCTACCGGTTCGAACGCCAACTGCAGGACCACCCCCGGGTGCTGGAGCAGTACCTGCCCCGGCTGCGGGAGATCGCGCCGATCCGGGCACTGCGGGTGCAGCACGACGCCGACGTCGAGCCGGTCGTCGCCTCCGCCGCCGTCGTGGACGGCCTCGACCTGTACCAGCGGTGGCGCGACGGCGGGGTCGACTGGAACGGCGACCCGGAGTTGCCCAACGCCGGCCACGCCGACCAGGTGGCCCTCGCCGAGGTGCTGACCTCGCTGGGCGAGGCGATCGACGCGGTGGCCGACGCGTTGATGGCCGAGAGCGTGCACCAGGCGGCGCAGGGCAACCCGATGCGGACCGGGGCGACTCTGGACGCCGCGTCCCGGGGCGACGTACCCGCCAGCGAGTTGGAGTTCGCCCGGACCCCGCGTACCGGCCTCGCGATCACCCACCGGGTGGTGCTGCTCGGCAACGACTGGCCGGCGGCGACGCCGGACTGGCCGACCACGGGACCCACCCCCCGGGCGGCGGCCGAGCCCCGGCTCGACGCGCTGGTCGGCGGGCTGCTGCCCCGTCCGGCGTCGGTGCGTGCCCGGGTGGAGTGGGCCGGGCCGGGCGCCCCGCTCATCGGAGAGGTCAGCCTCGACCGGATCGGCCGGTCGCCACTGGACCTGCTCGCGCTCACCGACGCTGAGGAGATCTCCGCCGACGGCGAGCTGGTGGCCCGGGTCCTGGACGCCGCGACCCCGCCCGCAGGCGCGACCGGGTCCCGGCCGCAGCGGGTGCTGCCGGGCCGGGGCGGGGACTGGGCGGCCGACGTGCTGGCGCTGGACGAGTTCGTCGAGGTCGCCCGCGCCGTCCGTACCCTGGTCGCCTCGGCCCGCCCGCTGACCGCCGCCGACCTCACCCCCGGCGGTGCCGAGGCGGACACCGAAGGCACCGGACCGGACGCGGACCCGACTCTGCCCGACCGCGCCGACGACGCGGCGGACCTGCTGGGACGGCTCGTCACCGACCTGGCCAGCGAGGACCCGGCCGTACTCGGTCCGGCGCTGGCGACCGCCGCCGGCATCGGCGTGCTGGGCGCGTACGTCGGTCCGGACGCGACGCCGCCGGCGCTGCTGGCCCGCGCCCGCGCGGTCGGCGCGGAGGTCGGCGCCCGGCACGCGGCCCTGCTCGGGTTGACCACCGGGTTCGACCGGGCCAGGGCGACCGCTGAGCAGCGCCGGGACCACGACGTGGCCCGGTTGCAGGCGGTCTTCGGGGCGGACTTCCGGGTCCTGCCGGCGTTCACCCTCGCCGACCCGGCGGGCCTGACCGCGGCGCTGGCCGCGAGCACCGACCTGCAGGGCGGGTCGCCGCACGAGGCCGGCGACTGGCTTGCCGATTCGGCGCCGGTCCGGGCCGGCGCCGACCGGCTGGAGACGGTACGCGGCTACGCCCAGGCGGTCCGCCCCGACCGGTACCAGGACCTGCGGGTGGCGCAGCTGCCGTACGCGCCCGGCGACCGGTGGGTGGGGCTTCGCTTCGGTGCCGACCGGCCCGCCGGGTCCCGGTTGTCGATGGTCGTCGACGCCCCGGCCACTGTCGATGCGGCTGCGTCGCTGTGCGGCCTGCTGGTCGACGAGTGGGTCGAGGTGGTGCCGAACGAGGCCGAGACCACCGGTGTCGCCTTTCACGCCGAGACGCCCGGCCAGGCGGCACCGCAGGCCATCCTGCTGGCCGTACCGGCGGACGACGCGGCGCTGTGGACGCGGGACGCACTGGAACGCACCCTCGTGGAAACCCTCGAACTCGCCCCGCTGCGCGCCATCGACGTGGCGACCCTCGGCGAGGTCGGCCAGTTCCTGCCCGCCCTCTACTTCCCGTTCAACACCGACGGGGAGACCGCCGCGACCGACTTCACCCGCACCGTTCCCGCCGGCTAAGGACTCACGATGTCTTCTGTCACCTCATGGACCCGGCTCGAACCGGGCGCTCGTAGCGACGATCTCGCCCCCGGCCTGCAGGCCCGGATCCACGACCCGCTCTGGATGCTGGCCCGGCAGTGGCAGCTGGGGGAGTTCACCGGCGAGGACGCCGGCTCCCCGGTGTCGGTACGCCTGCGGGCGGAAGTCGCGCCGGTGGCCCGCTACCGCCCGCACGGCGGGACCGCGCGGCCCTACGACCGAAACCGTCCACTGGAGACGGCCGTGGAGGCGGGCTCCTCCGGTCGCCTCACCGACCTGCGGATCGCGGCCCGGGCCGGGCAGCACTTCCTGCGGCTGCTCGGGGGAGACCCGGCACTGGCCGCCTACCGTGACCGCTTCGCGGCGGCGTACCCGCTGAACCTCGACGACGGCGGTGACGGCCCGCTCGACCCGCAGAGCCGGCGCTGGCTGTCGGTGCTGGGGCCGAGGACGCCGAGCGGTGCCCAACTGCTGCCGGATCTGCGCGCCCTGGCCGAAAACGGCACGCCACCGACCCGAGTGACGGTGGCCTTCGCGGACCAGCGCGCGATGCGGTCCAGGGCCCGGTCCTGGCTCACCTGGCTGGACTCGCTCGGGCTCACCCCGGACGGCACGGACACGGCGCCGCCGGCCTGGGACCCGTCCAGGATGGAGTACCGGTTCGAGGTGGCGGCCCACTCCGGCGGTGTCGACACGGTGTTCTCCGCACCCGAGTACGACGGCGGCAGGCTCGACTGGTACTCGTTCAACGTGGACACCGGTGCCACATTGCCGGCGGCCGATCCGATTGAGGAGCCGGTCGAGGAGATCGTCCGGACCGTGTTGCCGGCTCCGGCCGGCTACCCGGGTATGCCGGCGGCGCGCTGGTGGGAGTTCGAGGACGCGCGGGTGGATTACGGGCGGGTCGAGGCGGAGCCGACCGACCTGTCCCGGCTGCTGCTCATGGAGTACGCCACCGTCTACAGCAACGACTGGTACCTGCTGCCGCTGACCCTGCCGGTGGCCTCCGTGGTGCGGATCGGGTCGCTCGTGGTCACCGACACCTTCGGGTTCCGGACCCTGATCCGCCCCGCCGGTGCGCTGCCCGGCGACGGCCAGGACTGGAGCCTGTTCCGGCACACCGTCACCGGCCCGCGGGCGGCGGCAGGTGCGCGCTCGGACCGCTTCCTGGTGGCACCGGCGATCGCCGACAGCCTGGAGGCCGAGCCGGTGGAGGAGGTCCGGCTCTTCCGGGACGAGATGGCGAACGTCGCGTGGGCGGTGGAGACCATTGTGGCGGGGGCGACCGGCCGCCGGGTACGCCGGCACGAGACGACGGAACTGACAGGCGCCGGCGCTCCGACGGGCTCCGGCGGCTCAGCGGTGGGGCCCGGCGCGGCGGGAGCCGACCACTACCGGCTGGCCACCAGCGTGCCGGAGCACTGGTTCCCGCTGCTGCCTGTGGAACCGGTGCGGGGCGCCTACCTGTTGCGCCGGGGCAGCGTCCCCCGACACGACGCGGGCCACACCGTCGACCCCCGGCCGCGGGGCGAACTGCTGGAACCGGGGCGCGACCTGACGATCCACTCGGAGGAGGTGCCGCGCGAAGGGCTGCACGTCACACGCGTACACCAGCGGGCACGCTGGTCGGACGGGTCGACGCACACCTGGATCGGCCGCCGGAAGCGGCCGGGGCGCGGCGAGGGTTCGAGTGGCCTGGTCTTCGACGTCGTCGAGCAGGGCCCGGCGGGATAGGCGCGGTGGGCCGCCACCGGCTCCGGCCGGTGGCGGCTACCTCTCGACGGCCGAGAATCCCCTGAAGAAGCCGCCGGTGGGCCCGCCGTCGGGGAGGGTTGCCAGCCACACCGCCGCCGAGGCGAGTGGCGTGGGGGGAACAGCCCGCCCGGTCAGGATGCCCGCCCGTTCCGGAGTGCAGGCGTTGACCAGGATGCCGTCGTCGGCGAGCTCGGCGGCGAGCATGCGGGTCAACGTGTTGACCGCGGCCTTTGACAGTCGGTACGCCGGCAGACCGCGCCCCGGCGGTGGAACGCCGTCACCGTCGCTGGACATGTTGACGATCCGGCCGTACCCACAGGCCCGCATCAGGGGCACGACGGCCTGGGTGAGTCGCCACGTGCCGAGCAGGTTGGTGTTCAGGGTGCTGACCACCACGTCCAGGTCGACGGCGGTGGCGTCGATGTCGTCGTCGTCGAGGAGCACTGCAGCGTTGTTGACAAGCACGTCGCAGCGACCGAGCCGCCGGTCCAACCAGGACGTGAGCGCCGCGACACTGTCCGGGTTGGTGATGTCCAGCTGGCGGACCGCGACCCGGTCCGCGAGGTCACCCAGGGACTCGATCGCGTGACGGCCGCTCTCCACCGAGCGGCTGCCCAGCACCACGCGCATGCCGCGCTCGGCGAGCATTCGGACGACCTGAAGCCCCAGCCCGCGGTTGCCTCCGCTGACGAGCGCGACCCTGCCGTCCTCCGGCTCTGGCGACGAGGGCGGTGACTCGGCCGGCCAGGCGACGTACAACGCTGGGGATCCTGCGGGTGCCCGCTTCCGTGCTCTCGGGGTGCGGCGCGCCATCGCGCGGCCGCTGTCCTCGCCGTCACTCGGGGCGGGCTGGTCACCCCTGGGCCTACTCTGGCGCGTAGCGTCGTCCAGTGAAGTTCCACGGGTCATCGGATGTGGTGCGGCTGCCTGACCGTCATGCAGCCCCCTTCGGTGTTCGGCGTACTGGAAGAGTCTAGGTGGCAGGTTGGATAGCAGCCTGTTATCGCGACACTACCATCCGGATTCGCCTATTTGTTAAGTCAATTGAATCAAGCCAAGGCCTGCTCGTGCACGGGAAATCGGTCGGTGCCCCTGCAGCTCTGGTCGTCGTCGGCTTGGCTGACGAGGGCATGGGCGTGTCGTCGGAATAGACATGCGCGGCGCGTCGTCGAACCTGCGCGCGGTGCCGTGAGCTCGGCGCGACACGTCACGTGGTAATGAGTCGTGGCGTAATGCTCGCATACGCTCGCCGCGTCGCGCCGCCCGGCCGCAGCCCGCGGTGAGGTCGCCCGCGAGCGTGGGCAGCAGGGCGTCGAGCAGGGCCGGCTCGGTGCGGACGGCGGTCGGAAGGCCGCCCATCTCAGCGCCGGTGGGATGCCACCGCCGGACGCTCTGCTCGACGAGATCGTCCACAACGGTGTCATCGTAGGTGCCGCTCCCGGCTGTTCGGCCGGCCCTCAGCTTGTGCTGGGGCGCCCGTCGCCGCCGCGCCAGATCGAGCCGATGGCGCTGGCCTCACAGGCAGCGCCCTGATAACCAGTCGGAGCGCGGACCGCGCCGTGATGGCTGCGGATGCCGGGCCGCGAAGCCCAATCGAACCGAATAGGGTTCTGTCTATCTGGTCACACTCCATACCGTTGTCCATGACAGTTGCGCGAGCAAAGGTGGTGATGACGCGCACCGCGGGCCTGAGAACGTTCTTCGACAGGCAACTCAGCGCGGACAGCAATTCAGGAGGCATCTCGGCATAGGTAAGAGAATTCACACCGTCACCGGCTTGACTACGGCCAGTATCACGGCATCGGTCCAACCCGCGAAGCCATCGTCACTCGGAGTACGGAAAGGATGCCGTTGCGGTCGTGCCGGCCCGAGGATGGACACTGTGACGATGCGAAAGGGCCTGACCATCGGCGAGTTCGCCACCGTGAGCCACCTCAGCGTGCGGACCCTGCGCCGCTACCACGAGGCGGGCCTGTTGGAGCCCGCGACGGTGGACCCGCACACGAACTACCGGTACTACCTGCCCGACCAGATCGCGACCGCACAGGTCATCCACCGGCTCCGCCAGCTCGATGTGCCGCTGGCCGAGGTCAGGTCGATCCTCGCGACGGACGACACCGCACAGCGCGCCGAGCTCATATCGGGTCACCTGCGGCGACTCGAGGCCGAACTCGACCGCACCCGCGCCGCCGTCGTGTCGCTGCGCCAACTGCTGCACCCCGACGCCGCGGCGCTCGACGTCGACCTGCGGTCCGTGCCCGCCCGGACCGTGGCCGCCATCCGCGAGCAGGTTCGGCAGGAGGACGCGCTCGCCTGGTTCGACACGGCAATGGACGAGCTGGACGAGGCGTTCCCGCCCGCCGAGCGCAGCGGGCCTCCCGGCGGGCAGTACACAAACGAACTGTTCACCGACGGAGTCGGCGTCATGACGGTCTTCCGGCCGGTGCGCGAGCCCTGCGGTGGGGGCCGGATCGAGGTGGTCGAGCTGCCGTCGGTCGATCTCGCCGTGACCGTCCACCCGGGGTCACATGACGACATCGACGTCACCTACGGCCGCCTCGGCGCGTGGGTGGTCTCCCACGCGCTGGGCGTCGCCGGGCCGGTCCACGAGACGTACCTCGCCGGCCCCCGGGACACCGGCGACCCCACGCGGTGGCGCACCGAACTGGGCTGGCCGGTCTTCCGCGTAACCCCGCCTGACGCCTGACGGGCCGAGTCGACAGGGTGGCGCGGCGGTAGCACCTACGCTCGAAGCGTGATCGGACGCCGGCGTGAACTCGCCGCCGTGCACCGGATGCTGGACCGCGCGGTCGCCGGTGCGGGGGGTCGCCTGATCGTGGTGGGACCTCCCGGGTCGGGGAAATCCGTGCTCGGCGACGCGGCGGCGGACCTTGCCCGGCAGCGTGGCCTGCCGGTCGAGCGTACGACCGCGGCTGGCCGCACGGGTGCCCGGCTGGTGCTTCTGGACGACCTCGACCAGGAGAGTGAAGCGGCTCACGCCCTTGACTCTCCCGCTGGGGGAGACCTGACGGTGGGGACATGGAAACGAACGCAGGCCGAGGCAGCGTCATCTCCTGGGACGAACTTCCGGCCCCGATCGCGGCGTACCTTCCGGCGCACCAGGCCCGTGACACGGAGACCGCGATCAGCGCCTTCGCCGCCGACGCCGAGGTGACCGACGAGGGCCGCACCCACCGGGGCCGCGACGAGATCCGGTTCTGGCTGGACAACGGGGCCAGCGAGTACACGTACACCACGGAGTTCGTCGGCGCTTCCCGGACGGGGGAGGGGCATGTCGACGTGCTGCAGCACCTGGAGGGGGACTTCCCGGGTGGGTCGGCCGACCTGCACTACCGGTTCGACCTGGAGGGCGCCCTGATCCGCCGGCTGGTGATCGAACCGTAGCGGCGACGCCGCAACCTTCCCTTGACCCTCTCCCGAGGAGAGGGTCGACGATTCGTGGGTGCCGCGGGCTGGTCAGCCGGCCACCGGTGCCTCTTCTCAGGCGAGGAACACACCAAGAATGAAGACCTGGTTCATCACTGGCGGCACCCCGGGCGGGTTCGGCATGGCGTACGCCGAGGCCGCGCTGGACAACGGTGACCGTGTGGCGTTGACGGTGCGCCGGCCCGAAGAGCTGCGTCAGTGGGCGCAGCGGTACGGCGAGCGCGTCCTGATCCTGCCCCTGGACGTCACCGATCCGACGGCCGTCGAGCAGGCCGTGGGTGCGGCCGAGGAGCACTTCGGCGGCATCGACGTGCTGGTGAACAACGCGGGCCGAGGCTGGTACGGGTCGATCGAGGGCATGGCCGACGCCGACGTCCGACGCATGTTCGAGCTGAACTTCTTCGCCGTACTGTCGGTCATCCGGGCCGTCCTTCCCGGGATGCGTGCCCGAGGCAGCGGCTGGATCATCAACATGTCCTCGGTGGCGGGGCTGTGCGGCATCGACGGGTTCGGGTACTACAGCGCCTCCAAGTTCGCGCTCGAAGCCGTCACCGAGGTCCTTCGCGCGGAGGTCGCGCCGCTGGGCATCCGGGTGCTGGCGGTGGAGCCCGGCGCCTTCCGCACCCGCGCCTACGCCGGCTTCGCCGACGATGCCCTTCAGGAGACCATCACGGAGTACCTGCCGATGCTCGACAACGTCCGCAAGGCCATGATCGACGAGGACGGTAAGCAGCCCGGTGACCCGCAGCGTGGCGTACGAGCGGTGCTGGCCGTCATGGCCCAGGACGCGCCTCCGCACCGGCTCGTCCTCGGCAGCGCCGGATTCGACGCGGTCGTCACCACGCTCGAGAGCGCCCTCGCCGACGTCCGCGCCTCCGAAACGCTCGCCCGGAACGCTGACTTTCCCGGCGCCTGAAGGGGCCAGCGAAATGGTGTACGCGCCGTCGGGACGGCGAAACCAAGTCGCGCCGCTTGATTGACGCTGTTGAGTAGTGGCGATCCCCTCGTTGACGGTTGGTTCCACGCGGTGTGGAATATGTTGCATGCCGATCCCCGAGCGTCAGGGTGTCATCCCGCGTGCCCTACTGCGGGAAAATGCGTTCCGGACCATCCGTGACGCGATAGTCGACGGCACCCTGGCGCCGGGGGAGCGGCTCAACGACGCGGAGTTGGCGCAGTGGCTCGGGGTGAGCCGCACCCCGGTGCGCGAGGCGCTGGCCCGGCTGGAGGAGGCAGGCCTGGTCCAGACCAAGCCCGGCCGCTACACGATGGTCACTCCACTGGACGTCCAGGCCGCCCGGGCGGCGCAGTCGGTCACCGCGGCGATGCACGAGCTTGCCGTACGTCAGTCGGTGCCCAATCTGTCGCCCGAGGAGATCGAGACGATGCGGGCGGCCAACCGGCGGTTCGCGGAAGCACTGCACACGGGCGATGTCGACGCGGCGATCGCCTCGGACGACGAATTCCACTGCGTCACGGTGACGGCCTCCGCCAATTCGGCGATCTCCTCGGTGCTGGAGCAGTTCACGCCGATTCTGCGCCGGCTCGAACGGCTCCGATTCTCCTCGCTGAACGCGCGCGACTCGGTTGCCCTGCACGACCGCATCATCGATTTCTGTGCGGCCGGCGACGCCGAGCGGGCAGCGTTGGCCGCCCGCGACAACTGGTTGAGCCTGGATCCGCTCTTCGATGTCGAGTGCCCGGACGACCCGCCCGCGCAGTGAGCGCATCGGGCCCGTCGTCTGTTCCGCCCCTGGAAGGGGCGGAACAGACTCGGCCGCGGTGCCGTCAGTCCCGGGCTGTCCTCACAGGATGCGGAGGTCGTTGACGGTGTAGGACAGCGAGCCGCGGAATCCCACGCCGACCCGCCTCGGCGTGAGGTCCGCGAGTTCTTCCCGGGGCGCCGGCAGGAATCGCAGTTCGCCTGTGCCGATCCAGGTGTTCGCGAACTTCAGGTTGGCGAGCACCGACATGGTCAGCTCGTGTACGGCCGGGTTGTCGTGCTGCCCGGCGGAGAGTCGCGGGAAGTGACGCAGGTTGACAAGGGGGCGCGTCAGCGCGGGCAGCCGGTCCGTGGTCCGGTCGAGAGTCACTGTGGTCTCGGCCAGACGCCGGCCACCGGCGGACATGACCGCCGCGAAGCGGCCACCCTTACCGACCGTGGGCGCGGCAGGACTGTCGATGGCGAAGGCTCGGGTCTGACGGATGGAGCCCATCTTCTTGGGGAATCCCTGCACCCAGCCGCGCGCGAGCGAGGCGTCGTTGTCCACCCAGATGAAGGGGCACCAGGCCACCGGGGTGCCCTGCCACTGCGCGTCGAGCAGCACCAGGAACTCCGAGTACTGGCTGAACGGCGGGTCGAGGTAGTCGTCGGTGGCACCGTTGAACTGCCAGTCGATGAACACGGCGTAACCGTGGCCGGGGTTGGCCGGATCCGGGTCGAGGCCGGTGGGCAGGGATGCGGCGGCCGCCTCCGGGCTGGTCCAGAACTCCACGCCGACGGCGTCGCCAACGTAGTGCCACGGTGGCTTGCCGGCAAGGTTGGCCACGCCACGCGGGCTCAGCGGATAGGTGTAGCCCTTCAGTCGCTCGGGCGTCGCCGGGGTGGCGTTCGCGCCGGCCGGTGTCGACGCCGCGATACCGACAGTGGTGCCCGCCATCGCGGCAAGCACGGCGCGCCGCTGAAGATTCTTTTCCATCCTGGTCCTTCCGTGGGTCAACTTCCACCTACCTGACGCCACGGAGGGCCAGTGGTTCATCGTTGTCTCTCCCGGATCCTTGACAGGCCCCGAGTGGCACGCAATATATTGCATGCCGGAGCGCCCGTGACGCTGGCGGAGCGGCGGCCAATCCGCGTCGTCTCGCCTGATCTGACTCTCCGTCTCGTGAGCCGCTCCAGCTCCGGATCCTGTGGAAGGAACGACATGCCCCTCGACGCGTTCGAGCGTTACCCGCTGCTGTTCGGCCCCAGCCCCATCCACCCGCTGGACCGGCTCAGCGCGCACCTTGGTGGCGCGCGGATCTGGGCGAAGCGCGAGGACTGCAACAGTGGCCTTGCCTTCGGTGGCAACAAGACCCGCAAGCTGGAGTACCTGCTTCCGGACGCGCTGAAGCAGGGTGCCGACACGCTCGTCAGCATCGGTGGAGTGCAGTCCAACCACACCCGTCAGGTGGCCGCTGTCGCCGCCCGGGCGGGGCTCAAAGCCGTCCTCGTCCAGGAGAGGTGGGTGGACTGGCCGGACCCGGTAAACGACAAGGTCGGCAACATCCTGCTGTCACGGATCATGGGCGCCGACGTACGCCTCGCGCCGGCCGGTTTCGGCATCGGCTTCAAGCAGAGCTGGCACGAGGCTCTCGACGACGTCCGTGTCGCAGGCGGCACACCGTACGCGATCCCGGCCGGCGCGTCCGACCATCCGCTCGGCGGCCTCGGTTTCGCGAACTGGGCCTACGAGGTGCAGCAGCAGGAGCGTGAGCTCGGCGTCTTCTTCGACACGATCATCGTGTGCAGCGTGACCGGCAGCACCCACGCCGGCATGATCGCCGGGTTCGCCGGTCAGGACCGGCCGAGGCGGGTGCTCGGCATCGACGCCTCCGCCACGATCGACGAGACCCGGTCCCAGGTGGCGAAGATCGCCCGCAACACCGCCGAACTCATCGGACTCGGCCGTGACCTGCGCGACGACGAGATCACCGTGCTGGAGGGCTGGGCCGGCGACCTTTACGGCATCCCCGTGCAGTCCACTCTGGATGCCATCCGGCTCACCGGCCAGCTCGAAGGCGTGATCATCGACCCGGTGTACGAGGGGAAGTCGATGGCCGGGCTGATCGACCTCGTCCGCAACGGCGACATCCCCCGGAACTCGAACGTCCTGTACGCGCACCTCGGCGGACAGCCGGCCATAAACGCCTACAGCAGTGTGTTCGAGCAGCACCTGACGTGACGCCCCGCCGATTCGAACGGGACCACCGCCGCCCCGGCTAGGAGGGCTGCTTCGCCCGCTTCGCGGCGCCCCAGAGCGAGCCGGGGTTGAGCCGCCGTGGATACCTGTCGAGCATCGCGGCGTACAACTCCTCGGCCGTCGCGGTGCGGGCGTCGAGCGCGTCGAACTCGCGCAGATAGGCTGCCGTCTCGGCGAGAATTCCCGGGTCGTCGGGCAGGTCCGGATTCCCGTGCCCGGCCACCACTGCGGCCGGGTCGAGGTCACGCAGCCGATCGAGCGTCGCGGCCCACTCCCGCCGTGTCGCGGCAGTGGATTCGGACTGGTACGGGTGGGTGTCGTTGTAGGCAACGTCGCCGGCCGCAATCAACCGAAGCTCGGGCACCCAGACGACAGTGCTGCCCGGCGTGTCGGTGAAGCCGGTCTCGACGATCTCCAACCGCTGACCGTCGAGTTCGAGGTGATCGTCGGCAAGTGGTTGCGGAGTGGTCAGCCGGGCCGGGATCTGACCGGGGAACAGCCGTTCCCAGAACGAACCCACCATGTCGGTCCCGGCCTGGACCTCCGCCGCGGCAGCGGTCGCCTCGGTGGCCACGGCCCGCACACCCGGGAACGCTTCAGTTATCTGGCTCAGGCCGAAGAAGTGGTCGCCGTGGCCGTGAGTGACGTAGACGTGGGTGAGCCTACGGTCAAACGACCGTATCCAGTCAATCAACTGCTGGTTCTGCTCCACCGTGACGTAGGTGTCGATCAGCACCGCGTCGCTGGCACCCAGCACGAGCGTGGCGGCGTTGCTGACCCACAGAAGGTCCTGCGGGCCGTACGGCAGGTCCCGGGTCAGACCGGGCCGGCGTACGTGGTGAACGGCGTACTCCATGGCAGCTCCCCGGTTCGTGATCAGGACCCGTCGGCACTTCCCCACCCGGCCGCACCTTATGCGTGCGGATCCCGCGCGAGCGCGCCGGCCGCCGGCGCGGAGGGCGCGCTCTCCGCGCCGGCGGCTGCGGTGACGCGACAAGGGTCAGCAGTCAAATGGCAGATGCCCGCTGGCGTCCTCGGCCGGCAGTCTCGTCGGAAAGATCCGACTGAGGAGGTCCGATGGCCACGATCGACGCTTTCGACGGCACGCCGATTTTCTACAAGGACTGGGGATCGGGCCGGCCGGTCGTGTTCAGCCACGGCTGGCCGTTGAACGCCGACGCCTGGGACGCTCAACTCCGGCTCGTCGCGGACAACGGCTTCCGCGGCATCGCCCACGACCGCCGTGGTCACGGCCGGTCCGGGCAGCCCTGGAACGGCAACGACATGGACACGTACGCCGACGACCTCGCGGCGCTGATCCAGGAGCTCGACCTCAGGGATGCCGTGCTCGTGGGTCACTCGACAGGCGGTGGCGAGGTGGTCCGGTACCTCGGTCGGCACGGTACCGGCCGAGTGTCAAAGGCCGTGCTGCTGGGTGCGGTGCCGCCGTTCCTCCTGCAAACCGCTGACAACCCGGAGGGCGCGCCCATCGAGACCTTCGACAGCATCCGGAACGGCGTGGAGAGCGACCGCTCGCAGTTTTACAAGGACCTGCCCACCGCGTTCTACAACGCCAATCGCGAGGGCGTCACGATCTCGGACGGCACGCGCGACGCCTTCTGGCTGGCCGGCATGCAGGTGGGCCTGAAGGCCGCGTACGACTGCGTCGCGGCGTTCTCGGAGAGCGACTTCCGCTCCGACCTCCCCACGATCGACATCCCGGTCCTGGTGGTGCACGGCGACGACGACCAGATCGTGCCGGTCGCCATCTCCGGCGTGAAGACCGCCGAGCTGCTCAAGGACGCGACCCTGAAGGTGTACGAGGGTGCGCCGCACGGCATCGTCGGCAGCCCCTACCAGGCGAGGTTCCACGCCGACCTGCTGGACTTCATCACCTCGTAGCGGCGGTCGCGAGCGCAGCCGTACGCCGCGTGGCGTTTCTCAGGGGGTGGAGCTGACCCCGGCCGGGTTTGTGGGGATCTGGCCGGGGTCGGTCTCCGTGGACCGCCGTTCGCCGCACCGAGGGTGCTCCTCGACCGATATCGTGCCGACCGCCTACCGTGCGTGGATCCACGACTCGGACAGCCGATGGACAAGGTCGAGAGGATTGCGGATCATCTATTTCATGACAACCCGGTCGACCGGCGCCCCACCAACAGACGAGCACGCGAAACCCGAGCAGGCCTCCGATGACCGGAGACCTGGCGATCGGGGTCGATGGCGCTGGCCCCGCCTGGAATGGACAGTGGCGACGCTTGGCAGTCTGCTGTTGGCGGTGGTGCTGACCTGGCCGACGCTGCGACACCCGGCGACCACGATCCCCGGCGACCTCGGCGACCCGACATTGCAGGCCTGGCAGGTCGCCTGGTCCGGGCACGCTCTGCTCAGCGACCCCACCAACCTCTGGAACTCCAACACGTTCTATCCGGAGAGATACACGTACGCCTACAGCGACACCCTGCTCGGGTACGCCCCGTTCGGGATGCTCGGCTCCGGCTTCGAGGCCGCCGTCATCAGGTACAACGTGCTCTACGTGCTGCTGCACGCGCTTGCCTTCCTTGGCGCGTACGCGCTGGCCCGGCAGCTCGGGGCCAACCGGTGGGGCGGGGCGTTCGCGGGCATCGCGTGGGCGTACGCGCCGTGGCGGCTGGCGCACTCCGGCCACCTGAACATCCTGTCCAGCGGGGGGATCGCGCTGGCCCTGGCGATGCTGGCCCGTGGCCACGGTTGGTCGCTGCGCCACGGATACCGGCCGGAGCGACGACGTCCCGGCTGGGCACTTGCCGGGTGGCTCGTCGCCGCCTGGCAGATCAGCCTCGGCTTCGGTATCGGGCTGCCGCTCGTCTACTTCCTGCTGGCCGCCGTGCTCGTGGCGGCCGGCTGCTACGGCTGGTCGTGGTGGCGCAAGCGGGAACGCCCGCCGTTCGGCCGGCGACTGCTGCTCGCGGACCTGGGCGGTGGGGCCGTCTTCGGCGCGGTGACGCTGCTGCTCGGCCTCGTCTACCTGCGGGTGGTCGACCTCAATCCCCAGGCCGAGCGAACGCTGGACTGGACGAAGATGTTCTCGCCTCCGCTCATCGGTTTCGTCACCGCGCCAGCGGACTCGTGGCTGTGGGGCGAGCGCCACGCCGCCGCACGGGAGCAGTTGTCCTGGCCACCGGAGATGGCGCTGCTGCCGGGGATGACCGTCATCGGGTTGGCGGCGGCGGGGCTGTTCGTCTCGGCGTTCCCGTTCCGGCACCGGATCGCGCTGGGGCTCGGCGTGCTCGGCACCGTGCTGCTGGGCCTGGGCGCGACCCTCGGCGGCGACGGGGATCCCGGCTACCTGACCCTGTCCACGCTCCTGCCCGGCTGGGACGCGCTGCGTACGCCGGGCCGGATGATGCACTGGACGAGCCTGCTGCTGGCGGTGCTGGCCGCCGGGCTGGTGACCGCGCTGGCCCCGTCGTCGGACAAGGCGTCGGACAAGGCGTCGGAGCAGCCCTCGGACCAGTCGTCCGACTCGCCATCGGACCCGCTGCCGGACCAGTCGTCGCCCCGGCGCTGGACGCGGATGCTCATGCCGGTGCTCCTGCTGGTGCCGCTGGCCCTTGTCACCCTGGAGGGCGTCAACCGGACACCTCACCCGACGGTGCCACGGCCGCCGGCCGCGATGCAGGCGGCGCCGGAGCCGATGCTCGTGCTCCCTGCCGGCGGTGTGGGCGACCTGACGGTCATGCTGTGGACGACCGACGGGTTTCCCCGGGTGACGAACGGGCTGGGGGGCTTCGAGCCGGTCACCCAGGCGCAGACCCGGATCGCTGTGGCGTCGTTCCCCGACGCGGGCAGTGTGGCGTACCTGCGGGGGATCGGCGTCCGGTCGGTGCTGGCCGTGCCGAGCCGCGCCGCGGGGACGCCGTGGGAGGGTATCGAGGCCCGGCCCGTGGACGGGCTCGGCATCACCCGGGAGGATCATGATGGTGCGCTTGTCTACCGCCTCTGACCGACCGCGTGCCGACGGAGGCCCGCGCGCGGGCCGGGCGGGGTGACGACGATGCGTCTGTCAGTGGTGGTGCCCTGCTTCAACGAGGAAGAGTCGGTGGAGCGGCTGCACGAGAGCGTGACCGCCGCGCTCGCCGACCTGTCCGACGTGGAGATCGAGGTGGTGTACGTCGACGACGGCAGCGAGGACGGCACCCTCGCGGCGCTGCGCCGGCTCGCCGCCGCCGACCCCACCGTCTGCTACACGTCGCTGAGCCGCAACTTCGGCAAGGAGGCGGCGATGCTCGCCGGCCTGCAACGGGCCACCGGCGACGCGGTCGTCATCATGGACGCCGACCTCCAACACCCGCCCCGGCTGCTGCCCGAGATGGTCGCGCTGTACCGGCAGGGCTTCGACCAGGTGATCGCCCGCCGGGACCGGCGCGGTGACCGGTTCATCCGGATGGTCGCCTCCCGGTCCTTCTACCGGGTGGTCAACTGGTGGATCGACGTACGCCTCCAGGACGGCGCGGGTGACTTCCGGCTGCTGTCGCGGCTCGCGGTGGACGCGATCCTGGCGATGCCGGAATACAACAGGTTCTCCAAGGGCCTGTTCTCCTGGATCGGGTTCCGGACGGTGGTGGTGGCGCATCAGAACGAGACCCGCCAGACGGGAAAGAGCAGGTGGACGCTCAGCAAACTGTTCAACTACGCGTTCGACGGCCTGCTGTCGTTCAACAACCGGCCGCTGCGCCTGGCGATCTACGGCGGCCTGTTCCTCACCCTCATCGCGGTGGCCTACATGGCCTGGGTGGTCGCCGACGCCATCGAGAAGGGCATCGACGTTCCGGGCTACACCACGATCATCGTCAGCGTGATCGGGCTCGGCGGCATCCAGATGATGATCCTGGGTGTGATCGGTGAGTACATCGGCCGGATCTATTACGAGACCAAGCGCCGACCGCACTACCTGGTGCAGGAAACCGAGCGGCTGGCCGCCGAGGCAGGCGAGGGGCCACGGCTGCCGACCCAGCACGCGGCGCGGTCGACGGAGGCGGGCAGGCGGGCGGTTCCGGTCCCGGAGGATCCGGCCCGACGCGACCCCGAGGGCGGCCGGCCGGCCGGTCCCTGACCGGCGTCCTGCCCGCAGGGCACGGCTGACGGCCACAGGTGGAGGGGAGGTTTCACTTTCGCGTCCTGGGTACTCATGCGGACCGCCGCGGCCGGCGGGTGGACCAGCCACGACGTGAGGAGCGCACGCCATGACCGATCCGCAGCCCACAATTGTCCTCGTCCACGGCGCGTTCGCCGAGTCGGCGAGCTGGAACGGCGTGATCGATCACCTAGGTGCCGCGTACGACGTGGTGGCCCTCGCCAACCCGCTGCGGAGCGTCCCGTCCGACGCCGCGTACCTGCGGGACGTGATGGGCTGGATCGGCGGCCCGGTCATCCTCGTCGGTCATTCCTACGGCGGCATGGTGATCACGCAGGCCGCAGCCGACGATCCGTCGGTGCGAGCCCTCGTGTACGTCAACGCCCTCGCACCGGACACCGGCGATTCGGCGCTGTCGCTGTCCGGGAAGTTCCCCGGCAGCACGCTTGCCGACACGCTCGTGCAGTATCCGGTGTCCACTGGCGGTAACGAGGTGGCGATCGGCCAGGACCGCTACCATGCGCAGTTCGCCGCGGACGTGTCGGACGACATGGCCGCGCTGATGGCCCGGACCCAGCGGCCGATCACCGAGCAGGCACTGGGTGACGGGCTCTCCGGCGACCCCGCCTGGCGATCGCTGCCCAGTTGGTTCGTGTTCGGCGACGCCGACATGAACATCCCGGTCGCCGCGCACCGGTTCATGGCCGAACGCGCGGCAGCTCGGGGTCAGCGTGAGGTCGCCGGCGCCTCCCACGCGATGGCGGTGTCCCAACCGAGCGAGGTCGCCGAGACGATCATCGACGCGGTCCGTGGCGTGGGTGGCTGACGAGCCCCACGAGCGGTGGCACCGGCCTCTCAGCGGTCGAGACAGCCGAGCTGGTCGCCGAGTTCCGGCGGGATGCCGAAGGGGCTGCACTCCAGCGCGCTGCCCTCACCGAGCTTCTTCCACCCGCCGTCGGCGTACGTGAAGAGCAGCACCCCGTCGCCCTGTTGCGCGGGGTCGACGGCGATCACGCCAGCCGTGGCCCATTGCCCGGCGCACCTGATGTGATCGGGGTCGATCCGGTGGGTGGTGCTCGCAAGCCCCGACGCCCGCTGCAGGGTCGCCGCGCTGACCGGACAGATCTTCGTGCCGGCACCAGGCGACGCGGCGGCGGGCGTAGGCGACGCGGCGCCGCGGGTCGGTGCCGCGTCGCCGGTGGCCGAGGGCAGCGCCACACCAGAGGTGGGTGTGGCGCTCGCCCCGGCAGTGGGGGAGGAGGCGCTGGTGCAGGCCGCCAGGCCGGCCAGGCCCGCCAGTAGGGCGAGGGGCGCGAGGGCGCGGAGCGCGGTCGGGGTCATTGTTCCTCCGGGATCGGCAGGGGCGGCGATTTCCCACAACACGTCCACAGGTCCACAGAGGTTGCGATCGACGCGCTGTGCGTCCGATCTCCGACTCGGTGACGCCGCCCCTACGCCGCGGCCGCGTGGGGATCGCCGGCGGCGTCATGCGCTGCCATGGTGTCCTGCCGGCGTGGTTCCTCGCGCAGCATCGTGCAGTGCAGCCACGCGTCCGGGATGGCGAAACCGTCCACGAGCGTGCGCATGTACGGGCGCAAATCCTTGAGCAGACTGTTCACCACCGCGGTGATCGCCTTGGCGCGGGCCGGGGTGAGCCGGCCGTGCTCCAGGAACCAGCCCTTGTTGGCCTCGATGACGCTGAGGGCGTACAGGTCGCAGACCCGGGAGAGCAGCGCCTGGACCGCCGGGTCCGCGGTGTCCTCGATGCCGGCGACGAACGCCTCCAGGGTGACGCGGTCGATGTGCGCGGCGGCGACGGTGAGGACGTGGTCCTGGACGTCGTTGAAGATGTCGAAGGGGCGGTCCTTCTTCGTGGTCGCGCCACCGCGCAGGCGGCGGACCGCGCCGTCCAGGAGGTGCTTCTCGCGGTCCTCGAACGCCTTGAGTTGCCAGCCCCGGTCGGTGACGGCGACCTCCTCGTCGCGGCCGGGCACGGCGCCGATGAGCCGTTCGATGAGCGACCGCGCGGCGGTGCGCTCCAGCACCATCTCGCGGACCTGCTCGGCGACGAACGAGGCGCGCCCCCAGCCGTCCAGCGAGCCGAACTCGTCCCGGTAGCCGGTGAGCAGCCCTTTGGCGACCAGTTGCAGCAGCACCGTGTTGTCGCCCTCGAACGTCGTGAAGACGTCGGTGTCGGCCTTCAGGCTGGGCAGCCGGTTCTCGGCCAGGTAGCCGGCGCCGCCGCACGCCTCGCGACACGTCTGGATCGTGCGGGTCGCGTGCCAGGTCTGTGCGGCCTTGAGACCCGCCGCCCGGGACTCCAGCTCCCGTTGCCGGTGCTCGTCGACCGGCCCGTCGCTGCCCTGCACCTCGTGCAACGCGGCTACCAGCTCGGCCTGCGCGAAGTGCAGCGCGTACGTGGTGGCCAGGGCGGGCAGCAGTTTGCGCTGGTGGGCAAGGTAGTCGTTGAGCAGCACCTCGCGGTCGGAGTCGGGCGTGCCGAACTGGCGGCGGATGTCGCCGTAGCGCACCGCGATGGCAAGCGCCGACTTGGTGGCCGCCGCCGCGGCACCGCCCACGCTGACCCGTCCACGGACCAGGGTGCCGAGCATCGTGAAGAAACGGCGGGAGTCGTTCTCGATGGGGCTGGAGTACGTCCCGTCCTCGGCGACCTGACCGTAGCGGTCCAGCAGCATGTCGCGGGGCACCCGCACGTGGTCGAAGCTCAACCGGCCGTTGTCGACACCGAGCAGACCGGCCTTGGGGCCGGCGTCGCCGATCGTCACGCCGGGCAGCGGGTTGCCCTCGGCGTCGCGGATCGGGACCAGCCACGCGTGTACGCCGTGCCCCTCACCGTTCGTGATCAGCTGTGCGAAGACCACAGCCATCCGTCCGTCGCGGGCGGCGTTGCCGATGTAGTCCTTGCGGGCCGCCTCGTGCGGGGTGTGCAGGTCGAAGGTCTGCGTCTGCGGGTCGTACGTGCAGGTGGTGCGCAGCTGCTGGACGTCGGAGCCGTGGCCGGTCTCGGTCATCGCGAAGCAGCCGAAGATCGTGCCCGAGATGATGTCCCGGAGGTAGGCGTCGTGGTGCCGACGGGTGCCCAGGGCGGCGACCGCGCCGCCGAACAGGCCCCACTGCACGCCGGCCTTGACCATCAGCGACAGGTCGACCTGGGCCAGCATCTCGGTGGCGACGATCGAGCCGCCCACGTCGGATCCGCCGCCGTACTCGGCGGGAAAGGCCGACGCGATGCCCAGCTCGACGGGGAGTTCGCCGAGTAGCCGGGTGATCCGCTCACGTGCCTGATCGCCTGTCTCGCCGTACACCGGAAGGAAGCGCTCGTCGAGGTGCTCCCGATGCGCGTGGCGGACCTTTGCCCACGGCCCGTCGAGCGTCTCCTGCAGGCGTGTGACGTCGATGCGATCGGGCATGGTCACCCCTCCGGTGCGGGACATATACGTACAGTCTGGACCCGATCAAGACTACCGGGTGGTCACAGCGGCCTACCGGAGAAGACCACGGTGAAACATGACACCATCCTGCGATGTTTGACCCGGCCTGCGTGCGGGATCGCCCCGTTCAGTCGGCCAGCCCCGTCTCGTACGCCACCGACCAGGCCTGAGCGACGAGACGGTCGACGACGGCACGGTCCGGCAGGGAGCCCGGCAGCGCGGCGTTCGCCGGTTCGTCGAGCGCGCGGCGGTACACGCCCTCCAGGATGATGGCGACCTTCCACAGGCCGAGCACGTGCCAGAACGGCAGCGCGGCCAGGTCACGGCCGGACCGTTCGGCGTACGCGGCGCTCACCTCGGCTCTTGACGGGAACCCGGGCAGGCGGGAGGCGTTGAACAGGCCCAGGGGCGGGTCGTCCGGCTCCTGCCAGTAGGCGAGCAGGCTGCCGAGGTCGGCCAGCGGGTCGCCGAGAGTGGAGAGTTCCCAGTCCAGCACCGCGCGGACGGCACCGGACGACGGATCGACGATCTGGTTGACCAGGTGGAAGTCGCCGTGCACGAGCACCAGGTCGCCGGGTTCGGGAATCCGATCGTGCAGCAGGGCTGTCAGCTTCTCCACTTCGGGCAGTTCACGGGTACGGCTGGCGGCCCACTGCCGGGACCACCGTTTCAACTGCCGTGGCGCGTACGGGGAGTGGCTGGCCAGGTCGTGCAGGCCCACCTCGGCCGGGTCGACGGCGTGCAGGTCGGCGAGCACCCGGCCCAGTTCCAGGCCGACGGCGCTGCGCAACTCGGGCGTCATGGCCGCCGCGGTCTCCACCCTGTCCACGACGAGGCCCTCGACGTGCTCGACGATCAGCACCGGGACATCGGCCACCTGCTCGTCGCGGCACAGACCCAGGACGCGGGGGACCGGCACGTCGGTCCGGCCCAGCGCGGCGAGGATGCGGTGCTCGCGGGCGACGTCGTGCGCCGAGGCGAGGAGGTGCCCGAGCGGCGGCCGGCGGGCCACGGCACGCCAGCCCGCCGCGTCGGTCAGCAGATAGGTGAGGTTGGACTGGCCGAGGCCGATCCGGGTCGCGGTCAGCGGCTCGACCACGGGCTGCCCCGACTGCCGTAGCCAGCGCCCGAGCGCAACGACATCCACTGCCATCTCAGGCGCCGACCGGCTCGACAGCGGAGCCGGTGAGCAGTTGCCCACCGTCGACGAGGACCGTCTCACCGGTGATCCAGGACGCCGAGCGGGAGGCCAGGAAGACCACCAGCTCGGCCACGTCGAGGGGCTCGCCGATCCGCCCCAGCGGTGTCACAGCGTTCACGTCGGCCTCGTTCTCCTTCCACAGCGCCTCGGCCAGCCGGGTCCGGACCACTCCCGGCGCGACGGCGTTGACCCGTACCCCGGGTGCCAGTTCCAGAGCCAACTGCCGGGTCAGGTGGATCAGTGCCGCCTTGGAGACGTGGTACAGACCGAGATCGGGGCTCACCGCCAGCCCGCCCAGCGACGCCACGTTGACGACCGCGCCACCGTTGTCCCGCATCCACAGCCGCCAGGCCAGCGAGGTCCACAGCAGCGGACCCCACAGGTTGACGTCCATCAGCTTCGCGAAGCGCCCGTGGTCCTGTTCGACCACCGGCCCGAACGCCGGGTTGGTGCCGGCGTTGTTCACCAGCAGGTCGATGCGTCCGAAGCGTTCCAGTGTGGTCTCCAGGCACGCCTGGGCGCGGTCCTGGTTGGTGACGTGCGCGCCGAAGCCGAGCGCCCGCTCGCCGAGCGTCGCGGCGGCGGCTTCGGCGGCCTCGGCGGTGCGGGCGGTGAGCACCACGTTCCCGCCCTGCTCGTGCCAGTGGCGGGCCACGGCGAGACCGATCCCGCGCGACGCGCCGGTGACCACAGCGGTCCGGCCCTCGAAAGAATTCTGCACGCGATTCGCTCCTGTTTCTGAGTTGCGGATCAGGGGACGAGCAGCGAGATGGCGGCGACCACACATGCCGGCGGTCCGCCCGTCTCCAGGTCGATCTGGATGTCCGAGGTGACCTGGAAACCGCGACGGGCCTCGTGCACACCGGTGAGGGTGATCCCGGCACGGATCCGCGACCCGACGGGCACCGGCGCGGGGAACCGCAGCCGGTCCGAGCCGTAGTTCACGCCCATGCTCATCCCGTCCACCCGGTACACATGTGCGGCCAGCGTCGGAATCAGGGAGAGGGTGAGGAAACCGTGCGCGATTGTCGCACCGAACGGCCCGGTGGCTGCCCGCTCCGGATCGACGTGGATCCACTGGTGGTCACCGGTGGCCTCGGCGAACGTGTCCACCTGCTGCTGCGTGACGAGGTGCCAGTCGCTGTGCCCCAGGTGCTCGCCGACGGCCGCGCGCAACTCCTCGATGCCCGTGAAGACCCTCATCGCTGCGGCCCGCCCGCCACGTCGAGCACCTGACCGCTGATGTAGCCGGCCCGTTCCCCGAGGAAGAACGAGACCGCCTCGGCGATGTCCTCCGGCTGCCCCACCCGGCGTACCGGGATCCCGGCGGCCGCCTCGGCGATCAGCTCGTCGAACGGGCGGCCGATCCGCCGCGCGGTAGCGGCGGTCATCTCGGTCTGCACGAAGCCGGGCGCCACCGCGTTCGCGGTGATGCCGAACGGGCCCAGCTCGACGGCGAGCGTCTTGGTCAGGCCCTGAAGCGCCGCCTTCGCCGCCGAGTAGTTCGCCTGGCCACGGTTGCCGTACGCCGAGGTGCTGGACAACGACACGATCCGTCCCCACCGCTGCTGGACCATGTGTGCCTGCACCGCCCGGCTCATGAGGAAGGCGCCCCGGACGTGCACTCCGAGGACCGTGTCCCAGTCCGCTGAGGACATCTTGAACAGCAGGTTGTCACGCAGGACGCCAGCGTTGTTCACAAGCGCCACTGGCGGGCCCAGCCGCTGCGCGATCTGCTCGACACCGGCCACGACTGCCGCCTCGTCGGACACGTCGGCGACCACCGCGTACGCCGGAACGCCCTTCTCGCCCAGGTCGGCCACCATCTTGTCGCACCCGTCGGCGTCCAGGTCCCACACGGCCACGGCGAAACCGTCAGCGCCGAGCCGGGTGGCCGCCGCCGCCCCGATTCCGCGTGCCGCGCCGGTCACGACAGCTACCTTGCGCTCAGCCATTGTGGGTCACCGCCGCGTCGTCGAAGCGCTTCTGGAGCTTGCGCATGCCGGTCAGCCAGGCGTCGGTCCGGCCCGCGCGGGTCTCGTAGTACCGCTGGACCTCGGGGTGCGGCAGGATCAGGAACCGGTCGTCGTGCAGCGCCTCCCAGACCACCTCGGCGACCTGCTCGGGCTCCAACGCGACGTCATGGCTCAGCAGATCCCGGAACTCGCCCGAGTCGTCGAGCATCTTCGTCCGTACCCCCTGCGGGCAGAGCGCCTGGACGGTGATGCCGCGATGCCCGTAGGTGACCGAGAGCCACTCCGCGAACGCGACGGCCGCGTGCTTCGACACCGAGTACGGCGCGCTGCCGAGCATGGTGAGCAGTCCCGCCGCGGAGGCGGTCACCACGAACCGGCCGCCGCCGGACTCCAGCCAGTCGGGGATCAGCGCGCGGGCCGCACGGACGTGCGCCAGGACGTTCACCTCGATGGCGGTGTGCCAGTCGGCGTCGGGGGTGTCGATGCCCTTTCCGACACCCACTCCGGCGTTGGCGAAGAAGATGTCGACGCGTCCGGCGGCGGCGCTCAGCAACCGCCCCACGCCCTCGTCGGTCGACACGTCGCCGCCCACGGCGACGCCGCCGACCTCGGCCGCGACCCGCTCGGCTGCGGCGGAGTCCAGGTCGCCGACGACGACGCGGGCACCCTGGGCTGCCATTTTCCGGGCGATCGCCCGGCCGATACCGTTGCCGCCGCCGGTGACCACCACGCACCGGTCGCGGACCAGATCCTGTTCACTCATAGGTACGTCCTCAGATGGGGTTGTTGACGAGCACGACCTTGCCGACGGTGCGACGGTCGCCGAGGTTGGCCAGGGCAGACGGTGCGGCGCTCATCGGGAGCACTTCACTGACCAGGGGATCGACGAGGCCCTGGTGCCACAGCTCGACAAGCCGCTCGTGGGTGCTGGCGATCACTGCCGGGTTCTTGACGTGGTACAGCCCCCAGTACAGGCCGACAACGCTGTAGTTCTTGATCAGGGCGTGGTTCGTGGGCGCCTGGGCGATCCGGCCGCCCGCGAAGCCGACAACGACGATCCGGCCCTCGAAGGCGACGCACCGGCGGCTCTTGTCGAAGACGTCGCCGCCTACCGAGTCGTAGATGACGTCTGCCCCGGCCCCGCCGGTGACCTCCTTGACCACCGGCACGAAGTCCTCCGACAGGTAGTCGACGACCACCTCCGCGCCGAGGTCCCGGCACACCTTCACCTTGTCCGGTCCGCCCGCCGTGGCGATCACCCGGGCACCGGCGGCCTTGCCGATCTGGATCGCCGCCGACCCGACGCCGCCGGCCCCGGCATGCACAAGCAGCCACTCGCCGGGTTGCAGGCGGGCGCGGGTGTGCAGGCCGACGTACCCCGTCTGGTAGGTGATCAGCATGGAGGCCGCCTTCTCGGCGGGCATGTCGTCAGGGATGGCGAACACCCGGTGCGGCGCGACGACCACCTGCTCGGCGAGCCCGCCGTACGGCAACTCGGGCGCGGCGAGCACCCGTTCGCCGGCCCGCGGCCCGTCCACGATGCGCCCGCACACCTCAGCGCCGGGCGTGAACGGGAGCGCCGGCTTGTCCTGGTACTCGCCCCGACACAGCAGCACGTCGGGGAAGTTCAGCGCCACCGCCTCGACAGCCACCCGAAGGGCGCCGTCGGGTGCCGGGGGCTGCGGCACGTCGGTCCACTCCAGAACGTCCGTGGGCTCGCCCAACCGGGTCACCTGCCACGCCTTCATCCGACCTCCTCCTCGTCGTGCCGGCCCGGTCACCATGCGGGGACCAGGGGTCGCTTCTTCCCGGACCGGGGTGCTGGCGGCGGAGCCGCTTCCAGCACGCCGACGATCCGGTTGCGGGTCTGCGCCGGGTCGATCACGTCGTCCACCTCGAACACGCTCGCGATGTTGAGCGCGCTGCCGCGCTCGTACATCTGCGCCACCAGCCGCTGGTAGAGCGCCTCGCGCTCGTCCGGGTCGGTGACCGCGTCCAGCTCCTTGCGGTAGCCGAGCCGTACCGCGCCCTCCAGGCCCATTCCGCCGAACTCGCCGGTAGGCCAGGACACTGTCAGCTCCGGCTCGTAGAAGCCGCCGCGAGCCATTGCCTGCGCGCCCAGCCCGTACCCCTTGCGCAGCACCACCGTCACCATCGGCACGGTCAGGCTGGCGCCGGCGAGGAACATCCGGCCGAAGTGCCGCACCTGCGCGCTCTCCTCGGCCGCCGGGCCGACCATGAAGCCCGGTGTGTCGCACAGCGAGACGATCGGCAGGTCGAACGCGTCGCACAGCTCCATGAACCGGGCCGCCTTGCTGCCGCCCTCGGCGTCGATGGCACCGCCGAGGTGGCGCGGGTTGTTGGCGATGAGCCCCACCGGGCGGCCCGCCACCCGGATCAGCGCGGTGATCATGCCGACGCCGTGCTCGCGCCGGAGTTCCAGCACCGAGTCCCGGTCGGCCAGCGTGTCGATCACGGTACGCACGTCGTACGTGCGCCGCCGGTTCTCCGGCACCGCGTGGCGCAGCGCCCGCTGGTCCGGCTCCTCCCAGGTGTCGAGCCGACCCTGGAAGTAGGAGAGGTACTGACGGGTGGCGCGCACAGCCGCCGCGTCGTCGGGGACCACAAGGTCGACAACGCCGTTGACGGCGTGTACCGCTGTCGGCCCGATCTCCTCCGGGCGGTACACGCCGAGGCCGCCGCCCTCGATCATCGCCGGTCCGGCCATCCCGATGTTGGCGTCCGGGGTGGCCACGATGAAGTCGCTGCACGCTACGAGGGCGGCGTTGCCGGCGAAACACTTGCCGGTCACCACCGACACCGTCGGCACGAGCCCGCTGAGCCGGGCGAGCAGGGCGAACGCGCGGGTGTCCAGGTTGGCCACGCCCGGGTTCTCGGTGTCGCCGGGGCGCCCGCCGCCGCCCTCGGCGAACATGACGACCGGCCACCTGTTGCGTTCGGCAAGCTCGAAGAGCCTGTCCTTCTTGCGGTGCCCGTTGTAGCCCTGGGTGCCGGCCAGCACCGTGTAGTCGTAGGCCATCGCCACGCAGCCGGTGCGGTTGATCTGGCCGACACCGGCCACCAGGCCGTCGGCGGGGGTCCGGTCGATCAGGTCGTCGAGGCTGCGCCGCGCCCGCTGGCCGGCAAGGACCAGCGAGCCGTACTCGGAGAAGGTGCCCGCGTCGCAGAGGTCGTCGAGGTTCTCCCGGGCGGTGCGGTGCCCTCGGCCGTGCCGCTTCGCCACGGCGTCCGGCCGCGCCTCGTCCCGGGTCTTGTGCTGCCGGTCCAGGACGCGCCGCAGGTCGGGGCGGATCAGGTCCGGGTCGGCCTCGGCCACCGTGTCGACAGTCGTCGCCGCGACCTCGCCGGCCAGCAGTGAGGCGAGCAGCGTGCCGGGGTGCACGGTCTGGCCGACGGTCACCGGCAGACGGTCCACCACGCCGCTCGCGCCAGCCACGACCTGGTGCTCCATCTTCATCGCCTCGAGCACCACCAGGACGGACGTCGCTGTCACCTGGTCGCCCTCGGCAGCCGGGACCGCGATGACAGTGGCCTCCATGGGTGCCCGGACCGCGATGCCGTCCGTTCCCTCCTCCGGCTCGGGTGCGGCGGCCGGATCGACGTCGGCGCCGGGGAACCACAGCGGCTCCCGAGCCGGCGCGGTGGCCAGCCCGGCGGCGTGCTCGTCGAGGAAGGCGGTCGTCGCGGTCCCGTCGGTCACCTCCGGATGCTCCAGAAGCCGCCCCAGTACGCCCAGATTCGTGTCCACGCCCTCGACGCGGAACTCCGCGAGCGCCCGGGACGCCTTGCGCCGCAGCACCGACGGGTCACCGCCGGGCTCGTGCACGACCACCTTGGCCAGCAGCGAGTCGTACCCGGTGCCGACCCGGTAGCCGGCGTAGCCGTGGGTGTCGGTGCGTACGCCCCGGCCAGCGGGCGGGTCGAAGGCGGTGAGTACGCCGGTGGCGGGCAGGCTGCCGCCGTCGGGGCGGACCGTCTCGGTGGTGACCCGCAGCTGGATCGCCGTTCCGGCAGGCTTCGGCGAGGGCCCGTCCAGACCGATGTCGGCGAGGCTCGCTCCAGCTGCCAGGCGCAGCTGGATCTCCACGAGGTCGACGTCGAACACCTGCTCGGTGACCGTGTGCTCGACCTGCAGGCGCGGGTTGGCCTCCAGGAAGACGAAGTCGTCAGTGCCGACGAGGAACTCGACGGTGCCGACCCCGCGGTAGCCGAGTCCGGCGGCCAGGCGTACCGCCGCGTCGTGCACCGCGTCGCGCAGTCCAGCGGTCAGTCCGGGCGCCGGGGCGAGTTCCACCACCTTCTGCCGGCGCCGCTGGAGGCTGCAGTCCCGGTCGCCGAGGGCGACGGCCGCGCCGGTGCCGTCGCCGACGATCTGCACCTCGATGTGCCGGCGGCCGGTGAGCAGATGCTCGGCGTAGAGGGTGCCGTCGCCGAACGCGCCGAGCGCCTCGGACCGGCAGCGCTCGAACGCGGCGGCCAGGTCGGCCGGGTCGGTGACCGGCCGCATCCCGCGCCCGCCGCCACCGGCAACGGCCTTGATCATGATGCCCTCCGGCGCGCCGGCCAGGAACTTCGCCGCTTCGTCGAACGTCGCCGGCCCGGTCGCCGGCACCACAGGGATACCTGCCGACTCCGCCGCCGCGCGGGCTGCGGTCTTGTCGCCAAGCACCCGCAGCACCTGCGGCGCCGGACCGACGAACACCAACCCGGCCTCGGCGCAGCGGCGCGCGAACTCGGCGTTCTCACTCAGGAACCCCCAGCCGGGATGCACGGCCGTGGCTCCGGCCGCGTGGGCGGCCTCGATCAGCGCGTTGTGATCGAGGTACGCCCCGACTCCGGCGCCGGGCAGCGGCACCGCCTGGTCCGCCCGGCGTACGTGCAGGCAGCGGTCGTCGTCGGCGGCGTACACCGTCACCGACGGCACGGCGAGGTCGGCGAGCGTCCGCAGCACACGGACGGCCACCTCGCCCCGGTTGGCCACCAGCACGCGGTCCGGGTAGATCCCCACGGTCAGCTCCTCTGCCTTGTCGCCCACGCCGCCATCGTTCCGGTCAGGCTGATGTCTGAGCGTTCAGCTCCGCACGGGCGATCGAGCGCCGGTGCACCTCGTCCGGGCCGTCGGCGAAGCGCAGCGTGCGCTGGTGGGCGTACATGCTGGGCAGTGGGGTGTCCGGTCCGAGGCCGGCGGCGCCGAACGCCTGGATGGCGTGGTCGAGCACGCGGAGCGCGACGTTGGGGGCGATGACCTTGATCCCGGAGATCTGGGTCCGGGCGGCCTTGTTGCCCTGGGTGTCCATCAGCCAGGCGGTGTAGAGCGTGTAGAGCCGCGCCTGGTCGATCTCGATCCGCGCGTCGGCGATCCAGCGCTGGATCTGACCCTGCTCGGACAGCGGGCCGCCGAACGCCACGCGGGACGTCACCCGCTGGCAGAGCAGCTCCAGGGCGCGCTCGGCCGCCCCGAGGGACCGCATGCAGTGGTGGATCCGGCCCGGTCCGAGCCGCGCCTGGGCGATCGCGAAGCCGCCGCCCTCCTCGCCCAGCAGGTTCGTCACCGGCACCCGGACGTTCTCGAACGTGATCTCGCAGTGCCCCTCCTGGTCCTGGTAGCCCATGACGGTGAGGCTGCGGACGAGCGTGACGCCCGGGGTGTCCAGCGGCACGAGGACCATGCTCTGCTGCCGGTAGGTGGGGCCGTCGGGGTCGGTCTTGCCCATCACGATGGCGATCTTGCACCGGGCGTCGCCGGCACCGGAGATCCACCACTTGTGGCCGTTGATGACGTACTCGTCGCCGTCGCGGACGATCGAGCACTGGATGTTGCGGGCGTCGGAGCTGGCCACCGCCGGCTCGGTCATCGCGAAGCAGGAACGGATCTCGCCTTCCAGCAGGGGCTGGAGCCACTGCTTCTGCTGCTCCTCGGTGCCGAACATGGTGAGCAGTTCCATGTTCCCGGTGTCCGGGGCGGAGCAGTTCAGCGCCTGGGAGGCGATGTGCGAGCGGCCCAGGATCTCGGCAAGCGGCGCGTAGTCGAGGTTGGACAGGCCCTCGGTCCACTGGGTCTTGTGCGGCAGGAACAGGTTCCAGAGGCCACGGGCGCGTGCCTCGCGCTTGAGCTCCTCCATCACCGGAGGAAAGAAGTGCGGGTCACCGCTGTCGGCGAGTTGCTGCCGATAGACCGGCTCGGCCGGGTAGACGCACTCGTCCATGAACGTCAGCAGGGTTTCGCGCAGGGCGGCGGAGGTGGGCGAGTAGGCGAAGTCCACGGAGAGCTCCAAGCGTCGTCGATCGGACCGGGGTCGGAAGCGGAGGTGAGTCCGGGTCTCCGACGATCCGGATGGTTGCGTCGGCCCGGTACCGGTGCTCAAATTAGAGCCGACGTCGACGTCGGCGTCAAGAAATCGGACAGGTCCGTTGGTGGACCTTTTCGCGACGAATGGAGACGACGTGGCGCCAGCCCGCGAAGCAGTCATCGTGGCCACCGCACGGACGCCGATCGGTCGTGCGCACAAGGGGTCGCTCCGCCAGGCGCGGCCGGACGATCTGGCCGGATTCGCCATCGCGCAGGCCCTGGGAAAGGTCCCCGCTGTCACCCCTGACCAGATCGGCGACGTGATCGTCGGTACCGCAAATCCGGCGGGGGAGCAGGGCCTGAACGTCGGACGGTTGGCCGCGCTGCTGGCCGGGCTGCCCGACACCGTCACCGGGACCACAGTCAGCCGGGGATGCGCCTCCTCGCTCGACGCGATCCGGATCGCGGCGAACGCCATCGTGGCCGGCGAGGGCGACGTGTACGTCGCGGGCGGCGTCGAGAGCGTCTCCCGGACCTCAAGCGCACACATCGACGACGCCGCCATGAACCCGCGGTTCGGCACCGACCCCCTGCCGGACGCCTACGTCACCATGGGGCGCACGGCCGAGAACGTGGCCGACCAGTTCGACATCTCCCGCGCCCGGATGGACGAGTACGCCAAGCTCTCCCAGGACCGCGCGGTCGCCGCCCGGGACCGTGGTTTCTTCGCCCGGGAGATCAGCCCGTACCGGCTGGACGACGGCACGCTCGTGGAACAGGACGACTGCCCGCGCGCCAACGTCGACCTCGACGTGCTGGCCGGGCTTCCCACCCCGTTCAAGGTCGACGGACGGGTCACACCCGGCAACTCCTGCCCACTCAACGACGGCGCGGCCGCGGTCGTCGTGATGTCCGCCGAGCGCGCCCGCGACCTGGGGATCCAACCCCTGGCGCGGATCCTGGGCTGCGCCACCACCGGCCTGGCACCGGAGATCATGGGGGTCGGGCCGATCGAGGCGGTACGCCGGCTGCTCGACCGCACCGGGCTGGCCATCAGAGACGTCGACGTGCTGGAACTCAACGAGGCGTTCGCGGCGCAGGTGCTGGCGGTCGTGGACGCCCTGAAGATCTCGGTGGAGGACCAGCTCAACCCGCACGGCGGCGGGATCGCCCTCGGTCACCCCTTCGGCATGACCGGCGCCCGGATCATGACGACGCTGCTCAACGGGCTGGAGGCCACCGGCGGTACGGTCGGCGTCGAGACCATGTGCGTCGGCGGCGGGCAGGGGATGGCCATGGCTGTCGAGCGGATGGCGTGACGCGATGACGTACCCCACGGCGCACGCGCTCCGGTGGCCGGACCGGCCGGCGGTGGTGATCGCCGAGACCGGCGAAACCCTCACCTACGGTCAGCTGGACGACGCCTCCCGCCGACTGGCGCGGGCGATGTGGAACGCCGGCCTGCGCCCCGGAGACCACGTCGCCCTGATGATGGCCAACCACCTGAGCTTCCTGGAGGTGTACTGGGCGGCCATGCGGTCCGGGTTGGTCCTCACCCCGATCGGCACCTCGCTGACCGCCGACGAGGCGGCCTGGATCGTCGACAGTTGCGGGGCCAGAGCCCTTGTGGTGGACGCGGCGGCACCCGCTGCGGGCGCCCTCGCCGCCGTACCCGCAATGGTGTTGAGGCTTGCCGTCGGTGGCCCGCTGGCGGGCTTCGACGACTACGCCGAGACGCTCGCGGCGTCGTCGGCCGAGCCGCTGGAGCACGAGCCGCTGGGCGTCGCGATGGTCTACAGCTCCGGCAGCACCGGGCGGCCCAAGGGGGTACGCCGCGAGCTGTCCGGCCGCACCGTGCAGGAGGGACACCCGCATTTCCTGCGCTGGCTCAGGGAGCTGTGGAGGTTCACCGACGACTCGGTGTTCCTGACTCCGGCCCCGCTGTACCACGCCGCGCCCCTCTCGTTCTCCAGCACCGTCACGGCGGCCGGCGGCACCGTCGTGCTGATGCGCAGGTTCGACGCGGACGCGGCGCTCACGGCGATCGAGCGGTACGGCATCACCCACGCGCTGATGGTGCCCACGATGTTCGTCCGGCTGCTGCGGCTGCCCGCCGAGCGGCGTAAGGCCGCTGTGCTCGACTCGCTGTCCGTCGTGATCCACGGTGCCGGACCGTGCGCCGTCGACGTCAAACGCCAGATGATCGACTGGCTGGGGCCGATCCTGCTGGAGTACTACGCCGGCAGCGAGGACAACGGCACCACATTCATCGATTCGCAGGAGTGGCTGACGCACCCGGGGTCGGTGGGCCGCGCCATCGCCGGCTGCCGCGTGCACATCTGCGGCCCCGAGGGGGACGAGCTGCCGGCCGGGCAGGACGGCCTTGTGTACTTCGAGGCCGAGGGCGGTCGGTCCGACTTCGAGTACGTCGGCGGGGCCGACAGCTCGGCGGCCCGCCACCCGATACGCCCGGACTGGTCCACGCTCGGCGACATCGGCCACCTCGACGACGAGGGCTACCTCTACCTCACCGACCGACGGGACTATCTGATCATCTCGGGGGGCGTCAACATCTCGCCCCAGGAGATCGAGAACGCGGTGATCGGCTACGAGCCGGTGGTCGACGTCGCCGTGTTCGGCGTTCCGGACGAGGAACTCGGCGAGCAGGTCGTGGCGGTCATCCAGCCCGTCGACCCGGCCGCCGACCGGGACGAGCTCGTGGCCGGGCTGCTCGCGTACCTGGCCGGTCGGCTGGCCCGGCACAAGATTCCGCGGTCGGTGTTCGTGGTGGAGGCCCTGCCGCGACTGCCCACCGGCAAGCTCGCCAAGAACCGCCTGCGGGAGCGGTACCTGCCGGCCCGCACCCTGGACACGACCGCCGGGCCGCAGGAGTTCCGGGCCTCCGTACGCGCGCTGTTGGAAAGGGAACTTCCGCCCGGCTGGAGCGGGCTCGGGGCGCTCGGGGAGGACGAACTGCACAAGTGGATAGCGCGCTGGCGAGCGGTGCTGGCCCGGCACCGCCTGCTCGCCCCCGGCTGGCCGGTCGAGCACGGCGGGCTCGGTCTCGCCCCGGACCAGCAGGTGGTGCTCCAGGAGGAGTTCGCAAGGGCCGGAGTGCCAAGCGGCAGCGGCAACGACCCGTTCGGCATCGACATGCTGGGCAACACCCTGCTCGCCCTCGGTACGCCCGAACAGCAGGCCCACTACCTGCCCCGGATCCTCGACGGCACCGACGTGTGGTGCCAGGGCTTCTCCGAGCCGGGTGCCGGATCCGACCTGGCAGCGGTGCAGACCCGTGCGGTGCTCGGCGCCGACGGGCGCTGGCGGCTCACCGGGCAGAAGATCTGGACGTCGAACGCGCACCTGGCGTCCTGGATCTTCGTGCTGGCCCGTACCGGCACCCGCGCCGAACGGCACCGTGGCCTGACCTTCCTGCTCGTGCCGCTGGACCAGCCGGGCGTCGAGGTACGCCCGATCCGGCAGCTCTCCGGCGCCTCCCACTTCAACGAGGTGTTCTTCACCGACGCGGTGGCCGCCGACGTGGTGGGCGCCGTCGGTGGGGGCTGGGCGGTGGCCATGGCGCTGCTCGGCCATGAGCGCGGGCAGTCCGCCACGACCCAGGCGATCCGGTACCGCGCGGAGTGGGAGCGGCTGGTCCGTACCGCCCGGGAGCACGGCATGCTGGAGCGGGCCTGGGTACGCGACGGCCTTGCCGCCGCGTACGTCCGGATCGAGGTGATGGACGCGCTCGGCCGGCGGCTGGCCGGCGGCGGCCTCACCGGTGCCGACGCGGCGGGGGACGCCGCCCTGTTCAAGTTGCAGTGGAGCGCGCACCACCAGGCGGTGACCGAGCTGGCCCTGGAGATCCTCGGGCCGGAGGCCACCACGCCGACCGGGCGTGTGCTGGAGCTGGGCTACGGCGGCCCGGACGCGGCCGGCGCGCCGATCAGCTCGGCCTCCTGGGTCGACATCTTCTACAACGCGCGACCCGGAACCATCTACGCCGGCACCACCCAGGTGCTGCGCAACGTGGTGGCCGAGCGCCTACTCGGGATGCCGAAGGAGGTGCGACCGGCAGGCCCCGGCTGAGGTCAGTCCTTCTTGAGCCCGATCGCGTTGGCCCACAGGCGGGTCAGGCCGTCGACGGCGGCGTCGAGGTCGAACTCGTAGTCGGGGCCGGCGTCGGCGCCCATCCACAGGTACGCGAAGCGGCTGAGCATCGAGGTGAGGGCCACGGCGCTCAGGTGCGGGTCGAGGTCCGGGTCGGCGAAGCCGTCGGCCTGGAGCCTGCGGATCGAGCGTTCGGTCCGGCTCATGGTCTGCTGCGCCCGGGACTCACGGATCTTGTGGATGTCGTCGTTGAACGTGGACACCTGCTCGATGATCGCCATGATCCGGCTGTGCCGGCGGTAGGACTCCAGGTAGCGGCGGTTGGCGGCCTCGATCCGTTGGTACGGGGTGAGGTCGGCCGACCCGCCGCGCTGGCCGTCGAACATCTCGGCCTGGATCTGCTCCGCGACGACCCGGAAGATCTCCTCTTTGGAGGAGAAGTAGGTGTAGAACGAGCCGTGCGCGAGGCCGACCTCCTTCGCGATGTCGGTGATCCGGGCATCGATGAACCCGTCCCGCTCGAAGACCCGGTGGGCGCCCTCCACCAGCTTGGCGCGACGCTCGAGATAGCGCTTCGACTGCGTCGCCGCGCCGTCCGGACTCGCCGGCGTGGTGGTCCTGTTTGTCACTCGTCGCCCCATTCGATCTCGTGTCGCCCGGTCGGTCGCTGTCGACCGGCCGTGTGAACCGAATCATAGAAAATCCTGGACACCGGGTAGTGCCTCGTCTTACCGTCCTGTGCAGCGAATCTGACCCCGACGTCAGAGTCAACCCTAACTCCCCTGCTGGACGCGCGTCGCGGGTCTCCCAGGATTAACGCGAGAGAGGTGACGGGATGCGTGCCTTCCTGATTCGCAGACTGGCCACCTTCGTGCCCACGCTGCTGCTGATCACCCTGATGGTGTTCGGGCTGCAACAGATCGTGCCGGGCGGCCCCGCCGAGGCGATCGCCGGCGCGGGATCGACCCAGGAGTCGATCGACGAGATCAACAGGCAGCTCGGGCTGGACCGCCCGCTGATCGAGCAGTACACCTCCTGGATCGGCAACCTGGTACGCGGCGATCTCGGCACGTCGTACTTCAGCCGGGAGCCGGTGGACACGCTGCTCGCCCGCCGGCTCGAACCGACAATGCTGATCGTGGTGTCGGCCCTTGTGTTGGCCCTGGTGATCGGCGGCGGGGCCGGACTGTGGGCGGCGGCCCGCCGTCGCCACCTGGACGGCCGCTCGGTGCTCGCGGTGTCCGGCATCGGCCTGGCTGTTCCGGACTTCTGGCTGGCGACGATCGCGGCCGGCTTCATCGGCCTCGACCTGGCACTGTTGCCGGCTGTCGGCTACACGCCGCTCGGCGACGACTGGGTGCAGACGATCCGCTCGATCATCCTCCCCGTCCTGGTGCTCTCCTTCGCCACCGGCGCGCTCGTCTGCCGGCACGTACGCAGCGCCGTCGGTCAGGCGCTGGACAGCCCGCACATCCGGACGGCCTGGGCCATGGGCCTCACGCCCCGGCAGGTGTACCTCGGCGACGCGCTGCGCTCGGCGGCGCCCGCCGTGGTGACCCTGTTGCCGCTGCTCGTGGCCACACTTGTGGGCGCTTCCGTGGTCGTCGAGAACGTGTTCGCGATCCCCGGCCTGGGCGGTCTCATCGTGCAGTCGGTGGACAACCGGGACTACGCGACTTTGCAGGGCACTGTGCTGCTGATGGCGCTGCTGGTGCTCATCCTCAACTTTGTCGCCGACCTCGTGCTCGCCCGGCTCGATCGGCGGGTGGCGGCATGAGCACGGCAGCCGGTGGTGGCAGCGGCGTGAGCGCGGCAGACGGCGGCGGCGTGAGCACGGCAGCCGGTGCGTTGGCCGGCGTCCGGGTGATCGAGCTCGGCCACGCGATCGCCGGCCCGCACTGCGCGCAGATTCTCGCCGACCACGGCGCGGACGTCGTCAAGGTCGAGCCGCCGGTGGGGGAGATGTCCCGCGACGCCCTGCCCGTCGTGGACGGTGTGAGCGTCTACTTCGCCTCGCACAACCGCGGCAAGCGCAGCGTCTGCCTGGACCTCAAGACCCCACACGGCCTGGAGCTGCTGCTCCGGCTGTGCGACACCGCGGACGTCGTGCTCACCAACTACGGCGCCGACGTGCCGCAGCGACTGGGCTGGTCCTACGACGTGCTCCGGGCCCGCAATCCGCGGCTGGTGATGGTGCACGTCACAGGCTTCGGCTCCGGAGCGTCCGACGCGCCCCGGGCCGCGTACGACGGCGTCATCCAGGCGATGAGCGGGATCGCCGACCTCACCGGGCAACCCGGCGGAGAGCCGACGTTCGTCGGTGCCTTCGTGGCCGACCACGTGGCCGCGTACCACGCGACGATCGCCGTGCTCATGGCGCTGCGCGAGCGCGAGATCACTGGCGTCGGAACGTCCGTCGACGTGAGCATGCTCGACTCGTACACCGCCATGCTGGCCCACGAGGTCGGCCTGGCGGCCGCCGGCGTCCCCCGTGGACGCTGGGGCAACCAGGTCCAGACCGCCTTCGCGAACGTCTTTGCGGCGCGGGACGGGCAGGTCTTCCTGGCACCCTTGGGCGACGCCGCCTGGCAGCGGTTCTGGGCGGTGCTGGGCGGCACCGACGTCAGCTACGACGAGTCCACCGGAGAGGCGCGGGAGCGCCTGGAACAGGTGGTCGGCGACTGGACCTCCAGCCGCACCGTCGCGGAGGTGCTCGGCGCGATGCACGCCGCGGGCGTGGCGGCGGGACCGATGCGCCCGGTCGGGGAGGCCGTCGCGGCGATGGCCGGAACGGGCATGGTGCTGACGGTGGACGGCCCCGACGGCCGCCCGGTGCGGGTGCCCGGCCGGCCGGTGCGCGTGGGCCTCACCGACCGCCCGGGCGCGCTCACCGTGCCGCGGACCGGCGAACACACGGCGGAAATCCTCACCGAACTCGGGCTCGCCCCGCACCAGCAGCAGGACCCGGCCGAGCGCGGGCCGGCCGCCCCGGTAGCGCGATCGCAGGAGGAAGACCGATGACCACGTCGATGGACCCCCGCACCGCGGCCACGCCGCTGCGCGTCCGTGTCGGGCTGGGCGCCCGACGGCCGCGGTCGGCAAGCGGCCCGCGCGCGGTCGCCTTCTGGATCGGTTCCGCGGTCGTCGTGCTGGTGCTGCTGGCCGGTCTGCTCGCGCCCTGGCTGGCGCCGTACGACCCGCTGGCCATCGACCCGGCCGACCCGTACGCCGGGCCGTTCGCCGCGCACTGGCTCGGCACCGACGCGAACGGCCGCGACGTGCTGTCCCGACTGATGCACGGTTCGGCCTCCAGCTTCCGCGGAATCGCCATCACCGTCGGTGTGGCCGGCGTGTTCGGCAGCCTGTGGGGCCTCGTCGCCGGCTACGTCGGCGGGCCCGTCGACGAGGTGTTGATGCGCCTCGCCGACGCCGTGATCTCCTTCCCGGGCATCGTGCTGGCCATCGCGATCACCGGCGCGCTCGGCCCGAGCCTGCTCACCGCGATGCTCTCCGTCGGTGTCGTCTTCGCCCCGATCGTCGCCCGGCTGCTGCGCGCGCAGGTGCTGGCGCTGCGGCAGGCGGAGTTCGTGCTTGTGGCCCGCTCGCTCGGCGTACGCGGCTGGCGGATCGCGTTGCGGCACGTGCTGCCCAATGCCATGGGACCTGTCGTCGTCCAGCTCTGCGGCCTGGCCAGCACCGCGCTGATCATCGAGGCCGCGCTCGGATTCCTCGGCCTGGGCGTGCAACCGCCGGCACCCAGTTGGGGCCCGGACCTGGCCCGCGCCTACGCCGACTTCTACGTCAACCCGTTGCTCACCGTCGCCCCCGGCCTGCTGATCACCGCAACCGCGTTCGCGATCAGCCAGGTCGGTGACGGCCTGCGCGACCGCCTACGGATCGGATGAGCCGTCCCGTCATCCGCTCCTTTCTTCTCACCAATTCCCTCGATGAGGAGCAGCAATGTCCACCTTCGGCCCACGCCGCCTACCCACCACCGCCCTCGCCGTCAGCATCCTCGTTCTCGCGACCGGCTCCGCCTGCGGATCCGGCGACTCCGGAACCGACTCGACAGCCGCCGCACCCCTGAAGATCGGCACGGTGAACTTCCCGACCTCGCTGGACCCGACAGTGAGTTCCTCGGGGTACGACTACCCGCACCTCAACCTGGTCTACGACCGCCTCCTGGTCGGCGATCCCAAGACCGGTGAGCTCGGCCCCGGTCTGGCCACCTCGTGGAAGGTCGCCGACGACGGCTCCTCGATCACCCTGGAACTGCGCGAGGGCGTCAAGTTCTCCGACGGTACGACGATGGACGCTGCCGCCGTGAAGGCCAGCATGGACCGGTTCAAGGCGTCCGCGAACGGCCAGGACATCGCCAGTGTCTCCGCGATCACCGCCGAGGGCGCCAACACAGTGGTGCTCACGATGAGCAAGCCGGACTCCTCGATCCCGACGGCGTTGAGTGACCGGGCCGGGATGATCGTCTCGCCGGCCGCTGTCGAGAAGGAGGGCAAGGACTTCGCCGCCCGTCCGGTCGGCACCGGGAAGTACACGCTGGAGAGCCTGCAGACCGGGGCTGCCGTCAACTACAAGCGCAACGACGCGTACTGGGGTGACAAGGGCAAGGCGCCCACCCTCAACTGGCAGGTGTTCAAGGACCCACAGGCCATGGTGACGGCGTTCCAGAGCAACGTCGTCGATGTGGCGATCTCGGTGCCGCCGCTGAGTGTCGAGAAGCTCAAGACGGTGCCGGGCAAGCAGGTGGTGGTCGGTCCCGCGTACTCCGAGACCATGATCAACTTTAACGCGAAGCTGGCGCCCACCGACAAGGTGGAGATCCGGCAGGCCATCAACTACGCGCTAGACCGCGAGGTCATCCGTAAGGCGGCAAGCGGTGACGCCGCCGAGGTGACCTGGACGGCGCTGCCGCCGACGCACCCGTACCACGACGCGTCGATCACACCCACCTACGCGTACGACGAGGCGAAGGCCAAGGCGCTCGTCGCCCAGGCCACCGGTGGCAAGCGGGTCGCCATGAAGTGCCTGACCTTCCCGGGCCTCAACTACGAGACCAGCGGCCCGATCATCATCGACTCGCTGAAGAAGATCGGCATCGACGTCACCATCCAGTCCGAGACCGCCGCCGCGGCCACCGAGGCCTTCTGGGCCAAGAGCCAGGCACCCTGCTTCCTGTCCGGCTGGACCGGCCACGCCGACCCGGCGATCACCTACGGCCGGTTGCTCAACCCGGACTCCTTCTACAACGCCGGCAAGACCGACTTCGGCACCGCGCAACTGCAGGACAAGCTGCTGACCACGTACGACTTCGCGCCGCGCAAGGCGGCGGCCACCGACCTCGCCAAGAAGGTGGCCGAGGTCGCGCCGTTCGCGCCGCTGTTCACCGTACCGATGATCGTCGGTCTGTCCGACCAGGTCGACGGCTACGAGCCGAACGCCAGCGGCCGGCCGGACATGTCGACGGTGGCCCGGAAGTGACAAGCGCGGAGCAGGCGGCCCTGGAGATCCGCGACCTGGGAATCAGGTTCGCGGGGAGCCCCGAGCCCGCGGTGCGGAACGTCTCGTTCACTGTCGGACGCGGTGAGGTCCTCGGCGTGGCGGGGGAGTCCGGCAGCGGCAAATCCTCTATCGCCCTCGCCGCGCTGGGACTGCTGCCGCCGGACGCCGAGGTGACCGGAAGCATCCGCCTCGGCGACCAGGAGCTGGTCGGGCTCCGGGGCCGCCGGCTCCGCGCGATTCGCGGTCGGAGGATCGCGATGATCTTCCAGGAGAGCGTTTCGGCGCTGCATCCGATGCGCCGGGTGGGTGACCAGATCGTCCGGGTGATCCGGGCGCACCTGCCCGGCAGTCGGGCCGAGGCCGGTGCGCGCGCGGTGGCGGCGCTGCACGACGTCCGGCTCGACCCTGATCGGGTCATGGGCAGCTACCCGCACCAGCTCTCCGGCGGCATGTGCCAGCGAGTGATGATCGCGATGGCGCTCAGCTGCGAGGCCGACGTGGTCCTCGCCGACGAGCCCACCACGGCGCTTGACGTCTCGTTGCAGAAGGACATCCTCGTCCTGCTGCGGGAACTGGTCGCCTCGCGCGGCCTGAGTGCCGTGTTCATCAGCCACGACCTGGGTGTTCTCGGCGACGTGAGCGACCGGGTGATGGTGCTCTACCGCGGCGAGGTGAAGGAGGTCGGTGCGGTGGACGCGATGCTGAGCCGGCCGCAGCACCCCTATTCGCAGGCGCTGCTGGACTGCGTGCCGCGGCTCGGGGGCGACCGGCTGCGGACCTTCCCGGAGATCGCCGCCGACCAGGCGGGCGGTTGGACCGGCGGTGGGTGCAACTACGCGGCCCGCTGCCCCCGTGCCGCCGACGACTGTCGGGAGCATCCCGACCTGCGGGTTGTCCAGGAGAGCCTGGTGCGCTGCCGGCATCCGCTGGGTGAGGCGGCTCCCGCCGGCAGTGCCGGCCGAACGGAGGTGCTGCGGTGAGCGACGTCCTGCGGGTGTCGAAGGTGTCGAAGGACTACGGCTCCCGCGGCCGCGTCCACCGCGTTCTCTCCGACGTCAGCCTGGAGCTGGCGCGCGGCGAGGTGCTCGGCGTCGTCGGTGAGTCCGGCTCGGGCAAGTCGACGCTGGGCCGGATCGTCGCCGGCTTCCTGCCGCCGAGCGGAGGCAGCGTCGAGCACCTCGCCGGCGGGCCACGGTCGGTGCAGATGATCGTCCAGGAGTCGGCCGGGGCGTTGAACCCCCGGCTGCCGGTCTGGCGTTCGATGGCCGAGGTCACGGCCGTCAACCGGCGGCTGACCCGCCGGTTCCGCGAGCCGTCGATGGAGTACGTCCGGTACGTCGGGCTCAGCGACGCCGACGCCGACCGCCGTCCGACACAGCTGTCCGGCGGTCAGCGCCAGCGCGTCTCGATCGCCCGGGCGCTTGCCGCCAAGCCCGCCGTGCTGGTCTGCGACGAGGCGGTGTCCTCGCTCGACGTCTCGGTACGCGCCACGGTCCTCAACCTGCTCAACCGGGTCCGCGTGGACTTCGGCATCGCGATGATCTTCATCTCGCACGACATCGCCGTCGTGAGCCATCTGGCCGACCGGGTACTGGTGCTGAGCAACGGAAAGGTGATGGAACACGGGCCGACCGAGCAGGTGCTCACCCGACCCGAGTCGGACTACACCCGCGCCCTGATCGCGGCGACCCCCAGCCTGGAACGTCGCCTGATGCATTCCGCCGAAGGAGCCTGAGCAATGGACGTCTTCGAGGCGATCCGGACGACGCGCGCGATGCGGCGGCTGGATCCCACGGTGCCGGTCACCGACGAACAACTGTGGACCATCCTGGGCGCTGCCCACTGCGCGCCCTCCGGCGGCAACGCGCAGTGGCTGCGCTGGGTGGTGGTCACCGACGCCGAACGACGCGCCCGACTCGGCGAGATTTACCGGGCCTGCTGGGCGCCGGTCCGCCGGCGCTACGACGACCGCGTGCCCACCGACCCGGAGGCGGCCGAGAAGCAGGCACGGATGCTGCGGTCGGCGGACCACCTGGCCGAGCACATGGGTGAGGCGCCGGTCCTCATCGTTCCGGTGACGACCGTGGACGAGCCGTCGTCGGTGTTCCCGGCGGTGCAGAACCTCATGCTGGCGGCGCGGGCGCTGGGCCTGGGCACGACGCTGACCACCACGCACCGGCACGCCGCCGACGAGGTGCGGGAGGTGCTCGGCCTGCCACCGGACGCGATCACCTGGGCGCTGATCCCGGTCGGCGTCCCGACCGGCCGCTGGGGCGAGGCCCGCAGACGTCCGCTGGAGTCGGTCGTCTACTGGGACACCTGGGAGGCGACCCGGTGAGCGACGACCAAGCCGACTTCCGCCAGTCGCTGCGCGGCTTCCTGGCGAAGGCGTCACCGGAATCCGAGGTACGGCGGCTCATGGAGGCCCCGGTCGGCTTCGATCCCGCTGTCTGGCAACGGATGGCGGTCGAGCTGGGGCTGCCCGGTGTGGCCATCCCCGAGGCGTACGGCGGGCAGGGCTTCGGGGGAGCGGAGCTGCGGCTCGTGGTCGAGGAACTCGGCCGGGTCCTCTACGGCGGCCCGTACTTCGCTACCGTGGCCCTCGGGGCCGAGCTGCTGCTGCGGCTCGACGACGAGCAGGCACGCGCCGACGTGTTGCCCCGGATCGCCGACGGGTCCGTGCGGACTGCCGTCTCGCTGCGGGGCGACCTGCGTGCGCGGGCCGGCGAGGACGGGACCTGGGTGGTCGACGGCACAGCGACGCACGTCGTCGACGCCGAGGCGGCGACGCTCCTGCTCGTGGTCGCCGAAACCGTGGACGGTGTCGACGTCCTGGCGGTGGACCCGGCCGAGGCGGGGGTGACAGTGCAGCCGTCGCCAGTGCTGGACCCGACCCGCCGCCAGGCGGTGGTGCGCTTCGGGTCAGCCCCGGCACGGCGGCTCGGACGACCCGGCCAGGCCGCGGCGGTGGTGGCCCGCGTGCGGGACCAGGCGATGGTCGCGCTCGCCGCGGAGCAGACCGGCGGCGCGGCCCGCGCGCTGGAGTTGATGGTCGAGCACGCGCTGACCCGGGAGCAGTTCGGCCGCCCGGTGGGCGGCTTCCAGGCGATCAAGCACCTGTGTGCCGAACGTCTGCTCGACGTGGAGTCGATGCGGTCGCTCGTCCACGCGGTCGACGACACCCTCGACGACGACGCCTTCGCGGTCCAGGCCCGGACCGTGCGGTCGTTCTGCTCCGAGGCGTACTTCCGGGTCACCGCCACGGCTGTCCAGGTGCACGGCGGCATCGGTTTCACCTGGGAGCATCCGATCGGCCTCTACTTCAAGCGGGCCAAGAGCAGCGAGCTGCTGTTCGACGGGCCGGCGACGCAGCGGGAGGAACTCATCGACCACCTGCTCGCCGCCCGATGAGCGTCCACGCGCCGCTGAACTTCCGGGACCTCGGTGGCCTGCCGACCGTGGACGGCGGGCGGGTGCGCCCCGGCGCGGTGTACCGCAGCGCCACCCCCGTGTTCCTCGACCCGGACGAGGCGGAGACCTTCCGCGAGGTGACAGGCATCCGGGTCCGTGTCGACCTGCGGGGCCGCCGGGAGATCGCCGAGACCAGCGAACGGGACCGGCTCACAGGCGGTCTGCGGATCATGCACCTGCCGTTCGGCCGATCGACCCTGCGACCGGTGCATCCGGACCCCGGTGTGCGCCTGGCCGAGCACTACGCCGACATGCTCGTCGTGTCCGCCGCGACGATCACCACGGCGGTGCGGCACGCTGTGGACGCCCGCGAGAACCCTCTTCTCGTGCACTGCACAGCGGGCAAGGACCGCACCGGCGTTGTCGTCGCCGTGCTGCTCGCCGCGCTCGGCGTCCCCGCGCGCAACGTGGTCGAGGACTACGCGCGGACCCGTGAGCACCTGGTGGCGATCTGGAACCAGGCGCGGCTCCTGCCGGAGTGGGAGAAGCGGATCGCGAGCCTGCCCGAGGAGGCGCACACCGCGGAACCAGCCAGCATGGAGCATTTCCTGACGCTTGTGCAGGAGCGTCACGGCGGCGTCGCCGCCTGGCTGGCGTCGCAGGGCTTCGGCGCCGACGACCTCGACGCCCTGCGGGCCGCCCTGGTGGAGTAGTGGCCGGGCCGTAGCGGGCGTCCGACACCAGCGGTCCCACCGCGTCGCCATCACCGTCTCGGAACTTCGGGTCCCTGATTGCTACCGTGATGCAAGGCGCGCGTCAACGTATCTCACGAGAGGGCAACGATGGCCCGGACCGTTTCCGCGAACGCAGCAATCCCCGGTATGTCCGAGGCGGCCCACGACCGGCCTGTAGCGGCACCGCCGGGGGCCGCGCCCCGCTCGGAGTCGCTGCTGGAACGCGCCTTCACCGAGGCGCTCGAGCCCTCCGAGGACAACGACGAGACCACCACGCGGCTTCTCGACGCCGCCTACGAGCAGTTCCGCCGCATGGGCGTCCGTCGGTCCACAATGGAAGATGTGGCGCGGCGGGCCGGCGTCTCACGGATCACCGCGTACCGCCGGTTCGCCACGAAGGACCGGCTGGTGGAGCAGGTGGTCCGCCGGGAGTTCCGGCGCTACTTCGACCAGTTCCTCGTCGATATCCAGCGGGCCGCGACCGTCGGCGACCGGGTGGTGCTGGGCTTCGTCAGCGCCTTGCAGGCCATCCGCAGCAACCCGCTGATCGGGGGGCTGATGGACGCCGAACCGGACATGCTCGTCCCTTCGATGATCAGCGACGGCGGGCGGACGTTGGCCACTGTGCAGCGGTTCGTCGCCGGCCAGCTCCGTCGCGAACAGCGCGCCGGCACCATCTCCGACGCGGTGGACGTCGAGGTCGTCGCCGAGCTGATGACCCGGCTGTCCTGCTCCTTCCTGCTCATCCCCAGCCACGTCATCGACCTCGATGACACCGAAGAGCTGCGCGCCGTGGCCCGGCGGTTCCTCGTACCGATGCTGGAGCACGGTTCACAGGCCGAGTGACCGGCCGATCACCTCCTTCATGATCTCCGTGGTGCCGCCGTAGATGGTCTGCACGCGAGCGTCCAGGTACGCCCGGGCCACCGGGTATTCGCGCATGTAGCCGTAACCGCCGTGCAACTGGAGGCAGCGGTCGACGGTGCGGTGCTGTAGCTCGGTGCACCACCACTTCGCCATCGCCGCCGTCTCCGCCGTGAGATCCGGCGCGACAAGGCACTGGTCGATGAAGACCCGGCCGAGGCGCAGTTCGGTGGCGAGTTCGGCAAGCAGGAACCGGTTGTGCTGGAAGCTGCCGATGGGGCGGCCGAATGCCTGGCGTTCCTTGCAGTACGCGAGGGTCTGCTCGAACACCGTCTCGGCGCCGGCGAGCGCCGCCACGGCGATCGACAGCCGTTCGAAGGGGAGGTTGCGCATCAGGTAGCCGAAGCCCTTGTCCTCCTCGCCGAGGAGATTTGCCGCAGGCACCCGTACGTCGGCGAAGAACAGCTCGGCGGTGTCCTGCGCCTTCTGCCCGATCTTGTCGAGGTTGCGGCCCCGCTCGAAGCCGGCCATGCCCCGTTCGACCACCAGCAGGCTGATGCCCCGGTGCCCCGCTGCCGGGTCGGTGCGGGCCACGACGATGACCAGGTCGGCCAGGATGCCGTTGCTGATGAAGGTCTTCTGACCGTTGAGGACGTAGCAGTCTCCGTCGCGTACCGCGGTGGTCGTGATGCCCTGGAGGTCGCTGCCGGCGCCGGGTTCGGACATGGCGATCGCGGTGATGAGGTCCCCGGAGCAGAAGCCCGGCAGCCAGCGCTGTTTCTGCTCGTCGTTCGTCAGGTCGGTGAGGTACGGCCCGATGATGTCGTTGTGCAGGCCGAACGCCGGGCCACTCGCGCCCGCCCGGGCAAGCTCCTCGGTCAGGACGGCGCTGAACAGCCGGTCCGTCACGCCGCCTCCGCCGTACCGTTCGTCGACGGAGAAGCCCAGCAGGCCTGTCGCGCCGGCGGCCCGCCACAGGCCGCGGTCGACGATGCCGTCGGCCTCCCAGCGGTCGTGGTGCGGTGCGATCTCCTTGTCGATGAAGGCGCGCACCAGTTCGGCGAACGCGAGGTGGTCGGCGGTGAGGATGGGACGGTTCACCATTGGTGTCAGCTCCTTGCCGCACGGGCCCTACCGGGCCATGTCCTTCACTGTGGCGATCAGACGCCGCGGGTCGGGTCCCAGCGGTGTGACGTTGAGGATCGTGACTCCGGCGTCGCGGTAGGCCTGGACGCGATCCCGTACGTAGCTCTCCGGCCCGATCAGGCTGGTGTGCTCCAGCAGCTCGGCCGGGACGGCGGCGGCGGCCTCCGTCTTGCGCCCCGCCAGGTACAGCTCCTGGATACGGTCGGCGTCGTCGGCGTACCCGTAGCGGCACAGCAGGTCGTGGTAGAAGTTGCGACCCTTTGCGCCCATACCGCCGACGTACAGGGCGATCAGCGGTCGGGCCAGGTCGCGCAGGCCTGTCACGTCGGCACCGATGGCCAGTGGACCACCTGCCACGACCTCCAGCGGCGGGAGATCGGCGGATCGTTTGCGCTGCCCGGCGGCCAGCGCCGCGCCCCAGATGTCGGCCGCGCGCTCCGGGTCGTAGAGGAACGGGAGCCACCCGTCGGCCACTTCGGCGGTCATCCGTACGTTCTTGTCGCCCAGGCTCGCCACGTAGATCGGAATGCTGTCGCGGACCGGCCGGGTGAGGATCTTCAGCGGCTTGCCGAGCCCGGTGCCTTCCTCGGCGGGCAGCGGCAGCCGGTAGATGCCCTCGTTGACAAGCGTCTCGCGTCGCCACACCTGCCGGCAGATCCGGATCACCTCGCGCGTGCGGGTGAGCGGCCGGTCGTAGGCGACGCCGTGCCATCCCTCGATCACCTGCGGCCCGGACGCGCCCAAGCCGAGGATGGCGCGACCACCCGATACCGCGTCCAGCCCCGCCGCGGTCTGGGCCAGCAGCGCCGGGGTACGGGAGTAGATGGGCAGGATGGCGGAGCCGACCTGCAACCGTGTGGTCTTCGCGGCGAGGTAGCCCATGATGGTCGGCGCGTCGAATCCGTAGGCCTCCGACACCCAGACCACGTCGAGGCCATCCTGCTCCCAGGTGGCCACGGCGTCCGCCCCGCTTCTGGGGTCCGTGGCGTAGGCCAGGGGTGTCGCGATACGCATCAGTGGTCTCCTTGTCTCTGGCTGACGGCGCCGTTGTCGAGCCACCGCGGCAGGTCGGCGCCGAGGCCCCAGTCGGTGAGGGCTGTCGCGGTGTCCGCGCCCGGCTCCGGCGGGCTGCCGCCGATCGCCCCGGGTGTCCGCGACAGGCGGGGTGCCACAGCGGGCTGGCGAATGCCGAAGTGCTCCTCGAACGTCGCGCGTGCCACCAGGTGCGGATGGTGCTGCGTCTCGGCGAGCGACAGCACCGGCGCCACGCAGGCGTCGCCACCCTCGAAGAGTTCGGTCCACTCGGCGCGGGTACGGCCCGCGAAGACCTCCGCGAAGCGCGCGCGCAGCACCGGCCATCCGGTGACGTCGTGCTGCGCCGGCAGGTCCGCGTCGGCCAGCCCGAGCCCTCGCAGCAGCTCGGCGTAGAACTGGGGTTCCAGTGCGCCGACCGCCATGTGCCCGTCGTCGGCTGTCGCGTAGACGTCGTAGAACGGTGCGCCCCCGTCGAGCAGGTTGCGGCCGCGCTCGGGTTGCCAGGCGCCGTCGGCGAGCAGTCCGGCGAACAGCGTGGTGAGGTGGGCAGTGCCGTCGACGATCGCGGCGTCGACGACCTGCCCGCGGCCGGTGCTGCGGGCCGTGTGCAGCGCGGCCAGGCAGCCGACGACGAGGTACAGCGCGCCGCCACCGAAGTCGCCGACGAGGTTGAGCGGGATCTGCGGCGGCCCACCGGAGCGGCCGATCGGGTGCAGAGCCCCGGCGACGGCGATGTAGCCGATGTCGTGGCCGGCGGCGTGGGCCAGCGGCCCGTGCTGCCCCCATCCGGTCATCCGTCCGTAGATGAGGCTGGGGTTGCGCTCCAGCGCGGCCTGCGGGCCGACGCCGAGTCGTTCGGCCACCCCGGGACGCCAGCCCTCGATGACGATCGCGGCCCGGTCGGCCAGTCCGAGGACCACCTCGGCCCCGTCGGGATGCTTCAGGTCCACGACGACCGAGCGCTTGCCACGGTTGAGCAGGTCGCGCTTCGGGTCGCCGGCCGGCAGCGCGCCCGGCCCCGGTCGGTCGACCCGGACGACGTCGGCGCCGAGGTCGGCCAGCAGCATCGCGGCGAACGGGCCGGGGCCGATCCCGGCGAGTTCCAGGACCCGGACCCCGGCCAGTGGCCCGCTCACGCGCCGGCCCGGGGCGCGAAGCGGGGCGTACGCCTCTGGACCTGGCTGGCCAGGGCCTCACCGAAGTCGGCACCGCCCAGGGAGGCGGCCATGAGTCGACCGGCGTCGGCGGCCGCCTCGGCGATCCCGGACTCCAGGCCCGCGAACACCTGCCGCCGGATCACCGCCATGGAGGCCGGCGAGCAGTGTGCGGCAAGGTCGGCGGCGTAGGCTTGCGCCTCGGCCAGCACCTCGTCGCGGGGGAGTACGCGTTGCACGAGTCCGATCCGGAGCGCCTCCGCCGCGTCGATCTTGCGACCGGAAATCAGTAGGTCCAGCGCGTTGCCGACGCCGACCAGCCGGGGGAGCAGCCAGGCGCTGCCGTACTCGGCGATGAGACCGAGCCGGCTGAAGGCCGTGGCCAGGCGCGCCTGCGTCGCCATGAACCGCACATCGGCGTACAGGGCGTGGACCAGCCCGAGGCCGGCGGCGCCGCCGTTGACCGCCGCGACGATAGGCGTTCCCAGCGTGATCGGCAGATGTGGCTCGAAGCCGAACTCTTTGGTCAGTTGGTCGCGGTGACGCTCGTCGAGCAGCGCCTCCAGCGCCCCCGGATCGGCGCCCGCGCAGAACCAGTCGCCGGCACCTGTCACCACGATGGCCCGCACCTCAGGATCGCCGTCGGCTGCCAGCAGCGCCGTGTAGTAGTCGCGGAACATGTCGAGCGTCATCGTGTTCCGCTCAGCGGGCCGGTCGAACCAGATCGTGCGTACGCCGGCGTGGGTCGCGGCCCGCAGACCACAACCGGCCGGCTCGGCCTCAAGCACGGAGAACATCGGCGCGTCCCTTGTGATATCTGATATTTGATACTGTTATTGGGTGGCAACCCGGAGCAAGGTCCAAGACGTATCTCATCCCCAGCTCTCCGAGACAGTGGCGAGCCTGCTGCGCGACCGGATCATGTCCGGCCAGCTGCGCCCCGGTGAGCGGATCCGCCTCGAGGAGGTCGCCAAGGAGACCGGGCTGAGCATCACGCCGGTGCGCGAGGCCCTGCTGATGCTGCGCGCCGAGGACATGGTCGAGCTGCAACCACGTCGTGGCCACGTGGTCGCGCCGCTGTTCCGTCAGGACATCGTGGACGTGTTCGCGTTGCAGGGCGACATCGCCGGCGAGCTCGCCGCCCGGGTCGCCGTCAGCATCACCCAGGCCCAGCTCGACGACCTGCGGCAGCAGCACGAGCGGCTGCGCCGGGCCGCCCAGGCCCGGCAGGTCGGCCGGGTCGAGCAGCTCGAGTTCGAGTTCCACCGCGGCATCAACCGGCTGGCCGGCGCACGCAAGCTGTCCTGGCTGCTGCGGACCGCGACGCGCTACACGCCGTCGCGGTTCTACGCCACCGACGCCGAGTGGCGGGCGGGCATGATCGCCGACCACGAGGCTCTGCTGGACGCCCTCGAGGCCCACGACCCGGTCGCCGTGCGGCCGGTCATGGCCCGCCACTTCACCGACGGCGCTGAGCGGCTGGTCAAGCACCTGGACGGTCTGGGGGTGTGGAGCGAGTGAGTCAGTGGCGACCATGACGCCACTTGAACATCGCCAGCGAGGTCCGCATGGCGGAAGCGGCGGGTTGCAGCGCCATCACGTCGATCGGCGGCCGGAACCGCTGCCAGGTGACCGAGCGCGGTCGGCTGAACTCGCGCAGGCCGTCCGCGCCGTGGACCCGTCCGAAACCCGAGTCGCCCACGCCGCCGAAGGGCAGCGACGGCACCCCGGCGTACCCGAGCACCGAGTTGACCGACACGGCTCCCACCCGCAGCCGGGCCGCGAGTGCCAGCCCCTGGCGGCGATGCCGCGTGAAGATGGAGCCGGAGAGGCCGTACCGTGTCGCGTTCGTCCGACGTAGCGCCTCGTCGACGTCGGGCACCGGGTTGACCACCAGCACCGGGCCGAACGTCTCGTCGGTGACCGCCGCGCTGTCCTCGGGGACGTCGGTGAGCACGACCGGCTCGACGAACGGTGGCCGCACCGAACTCGCGTCACCGACCACGGCGCGGGCACCCCGGTCGATGGCGTCGGTGATGTGGCGCAGCACGATGCCGGGCTGGGCCGGCGTGCTCATCGGCCCGTACGGCGCGTCCGGCTCGGCGCCCGGCTGGACCTGCCGCACCAGCTCGGCCAGCTTGGCCACGAACGGCTCGTAAACGGCCTGCTCCACGTAGACGCGCTCGACACCGGCACACGTCTGCCCGGCGTTGCCCAGGCCGCCGAAGACCGCCGCCTGGGCGGCGGCATCGAGGTCGGCGTCGGCCGTGACGATGAGCGCGTCCTTGCCGCCGCCCTCGATCACGACGGGGATCAGGTTCTCGGCGCAGGCGGCCATGACCGTCCGGCCTGTCGCCGCCGACCCGGTGAACGCGATCTTGTCGACCCCTGCGCGGCACAGTGCTGCCCCGGTCGTGCCGTCACCCGTGACGACCTGCAGGACCGGCCGATCGGGGAGCAGCTCACTCCAACGCTCGGCGAGCCACACGCCGACGCCGGTGGTGAACTCGCTGGGCTTGAAGACCACCGCATTGCCGGCGGCCAGCGCGTGCGAGATGGCTCCCATCGGCGTGTAGACCGGGTAGTTCCACGGCCCGATCACTCCGACGACGCCGTACGGCACGTACTCCACGGAGCTGGCCTGGTTGAACGCGAGCAGGCCCGAGGAGACCCCGCGTCGCCTCAGCACGCGTCGGGCGTGCCGGGCGGCCCAGTCCAGGTGCTCGACGGCGAGCATCACCTCAAGCTGAGCCCCGGCGATCGACTTGCCTGTCTCGCTGCGGATCAGCTCGGCCAGCTCGTCGATGCGGTTCGCGATTGCCGCCTTGTAGGTGAGCAGGTGCTGCCGGCGTTGCCGCGCGTCCAGGCCGGCCCACCAGCCTGCCGCCTCGCGTGCCCTGTCGACGGCGGCGCGTACGACAGCTGCGTCAGCTATGTCGTAGTCGGTGCGGGACTCGCCGGTGATCGGGTCGACGAGGTGCAACCGGCGAGGTTGCTCAACGAGGGATGTCATCCGCAGCTCCTGACATTTGATATTCGATAGTTTAGCCTTGCTGTCAATCCCTTTGCGACGCTGGAGGTACAGCTGTGGAATGGAGCGACGAGCAACGATCACTGGTCGCCGCCGTGCAGGATTTCTGTCGTCGCGAGGCAGGTACTCGTGAGCAGCGGCAGCACCTCACGAACGGCGGACGGGAGCCCCACAGTCCCGAGCTGTACCGCAAGATGGCCGACCTCGGCTGGCTGGGCCTGTCGCTGCCGGAGGAGTTCGACGGCGGTGGGGCCGGCATGGTGGAGTTGTGCCTCTTCCTGGAGGAGACGGCCAAGGCGATGGCGCCGATCGGCGGCTTCACCACGTCGATCATCGTGGCCGCCACCTACGAGCGCTTCGGCTCGTCCGAGCAGAAGAAGCGCATCCTCAGCGGGGTGGCCCGTGGCGTCGTCGAGGCGGTCGCGATGTCCGAGCCGGAGGCCGGCTCGGACGTGGCCAACCTGAGTTGCCGCGCCGAGCACCGGGGCGACGTTTTCGTCATCAACGGCCAGAAGACGTGGTGCTCCAACGCCCATCTCGCCGAGCACATCCTGCTTGTCGCCCGGACGTCGGGAAGCGCCGGTGACCACCACGGCCTCACCATGTTCCTGGTCCCGGCCAACGCGCCCGGACTGACCATCTCCGGCATCGACACAATGGGCGGCCGGGAGGTGAACGACCTCTACTTCGCCGACTGCGTGCTGCCCGCCGACGCCGTGGTCGGTCAGGTCGACAACGGCTGGCGGCAACTGATGGCCGGGCTCAACATGGAGCGACTCATCCTGGCCAGCGTCATGCTCGGCACCGCGCAGCGGGCGTTCGACGACGTCATGGAATACGTCAAGAACCGGCAGCAGTTCCGCCGGCCCATCGGGTCGTTCCAGGTGATCCGGCACCGCCTCGCCGACCTGGCCACCGAGATCGAGTGCGCCCGGCTGCTGATCTACAACACCGCGGCCCAGGTCGACAGGGCCCCGGAGAAGGTGCTGCCCCGGGAGAGTTCGATGGCGAAACTCAAGGCCACCGAGACGGCCCGTCGCGTCGCCCTGGACGCCATGCAGATGATGGGCGGCTACGGGTACGCGACCGAGTTCGACATGGAACGCCTGGTCCGATCCTCGGTCGTCTCCACCGTCTACGGCGGCACCAGCGAGATCCAGCGCGAGATCATCGCGAAGACGTACGGGTTGTCCGACCACATGCGGTAAGGCTCAAGCGATACGCCGCCGATGGCACGTCCATCGGCGGACACCCCGGCCGACGAGTGTGCCGAACACTCGCCGGCCGGGGTGTTTTGTTAGGCATGGTTCGACATCACCCGCTCGTCGTCCCCACCTTCCGGTGGGCAGGGGGCCGCGCGCGCACTTATGCCGATCAGTGCGAGGCCCAGAACTCTTCCCAAGAAGTTACGTGTGATTTACAGTGCCGTAAGCACGAAGAGGGTGCCCGCGCCAACGATCGCGGGCCGATCGCCTGTCACCGCCGGTCCGACCGGGCGATGGTGCTTCATCACGGCCGAGTCGTGCTCACCGGGTCCGTCGCCGAACTCCGCGCCGACCGGCGCGCCGTCGCCGAGGCCTACTTCGGCACCGCCCCGCGCCTGGCGCCGGCCACGCGGGATCCCGCCCACCGCTCTGAACGGGAAAAATAATGGAATTATCTGCCAAACAGCGCGCCGCCCTGGCGAGCATCTGCGACACCTTCACACCGGGCGACGGGGCTGACCTCCCGCCGGCCAGTCAGCTCGGCGCGGTCGACATCATGGCCGCGCTGGTTCTGCACAACCCTCGCGCCGCCGAGGTCAAGCAGTTCCTCCAACTGCTGGAACTGTGGGACTCCCGCGCCACCCAGTTGATCCTCGGCGGCGGCGCACGGCGCTTCTCCCGGCAGACCCAGCAGCGCCGCGAGCGGATGCTGCTCGCCCTGGCCGAGTCGAACGTCACCCGCAAGCGGGCGCTCTTCCAGGCGCTCAAGGGCGCGGCCACCCTGTCCTACTACATGGCGCCCGGGCCGACCGGCCGATCGCCGGTGTGGTCCGCCATCGGCTACCCCGGCCCGCTCGGCACCAGGACCGACGCCCCCGAGCCCGCCCTGGCGCCGATCCGCCCGTCCGCGCCGACCACCCTGGACTGCGATGTCGTCGTCGTCGGGTCGGGCGCTGGCGGCGGCACCGCCGCGGCCGTCCTCGCCGGCCACGGTCTCGACGTGATCGTCGTGGAGAAGGGCGGGTACTACGACGACAGGGACTTCGACGGCGGAGAGCTGTCCGGATTGTCGCGGCTCTACGCCCCAGGCCCTCGGCCACCGCGGAGGGCCAGCTGAGCATCCTCCAGGGACAGTGCCTCGGTGGCGGCACCGTCGTCAACTACACCACGTCGTTCCGCACCCCGCCGCGGGTTCGCGACGAGTGGGCTGCGCTGGGCGTGCCACAGTTCGTCACTGACGAGTACGAGCGTTGCCTCGACGCGGTGTGGTCCCGGCTCGGCGTCAACAGCGACCACGGCAGGATCTCGTCTCGTGACGCGCTCATGGAGCGCGGACTGACAGCGCTCGGCTGGCATGTCGACGAGATGCCCCGCAACGTCGACGGCTGCGACACCGGCGTCGAGTGCGGGCGGTGTGGTCTGGGCTGCCGCATCGGCGCCAAGAAATCCGCGACAAAGACCTGGCTCGTCGACGCCCAGCGCGCGGGTGCGCGCCTCCTCGTCGACGTCGATGTCCGCACGGTCACCATCACGGCCGGCAGGGCGACCGGCGTCGCCGGCCACACCGCCGACGGTCACCCGGTGACCATTCGTGCCCGCGCGGTGGTCGCCGCGGCCGGCAGCGTGCAGACGCCGGCCCTGTTGCGCCGCTCCGGCCTCACGAACCCGAACATCGGCCGGCACCTCCATCTGCACCCGGCCACCGGCGTCTGGGGCGTGTTCGCCGAGGAGGTCCGCCCGTGGGAGGGCGGAATGCAGACCCGTTACTCCACCGAACACGCCGATCTCGACGGCCTCGGCTACGGCGTCATCTACGAGACCGCCGCCACCAACCCGGCCACCGCCGTGTCCTTCATGAGCTGGACGGGCGCCCGGAACCACCTGGACCAGATGCGGTCGCTGCCGAACCTCAGCGGGGTCGGCATCATCACCCGCGACCGCGACAGTGGACAGGTCAAGGTCGGCAGCGACGGCGAGCCGGTGGTGCACTACCGCCTCTCCGCCTACGACGCCGCCCACATGCGGGCCGGGATCGCCGGTGCGGCTCGTATCGTCGAGGCGGCCGGTGCCCGCAAGCTGTTCTCCGGCCATCAGCGCGGCAGGATCTGGGAACGCGGCAAGGGATCCATCGAGGACTTCATCCGCCAGACGGACACCTTGGGCACCGCGCCCGGTCAGGTCGCCATGGCCGCCCTGCACATCATGGGCGCGGCCCGCATGGGCGGCAGCAGGGCCACGTCGGTCGCCGGGCCCGACGGCGCCACGTGGGAGGTCCCGAACCTGGTCCTCGTCGACGCGTCCACCTTCCCGGCGTCGTTGGGCGTCAACCCGATGATCTCCGTCGAGGCCATCGCGTACATGAACGCCCAACGACTCGCCGCCGGGATCTGACCGCCTATTCGAACCGCTCGCCCCGGTCGGCCATTGCCAACAGCAGTGGGGGCGGGCTGAACCGGTCACCGTAGCGCTCCGCGAGCACCCGCGCGCGGGCCACGAAGCCCGGCAGCCCGCCCTCGTACTGGTTGATGTACTGCAGGACGCCGCCGGTCCAGCTCGGGTAGCCGATGCCCAGTATCGAACCGACGTTGGCGTCGACCACCGAGGTGAGCACCCCCTCTGCGAGGCACCGCACCGACTCGACCGCCTCGATGAAGAGCATCCGCTCCTTCAGGTCCTCGAAGGGTGTGTCGAGATTGGTTCCGCCGAAGTTGTCCCGCAGGCCCGGCCAGAGACCGACCCGTTTGCCGTCGCGGTAGTCGTAGAAGCCCGCGCCACCCGAGCGTCCCGGTCGACCGAAGTCGTCGATCATCCGGTCGATGACCGCGTCGGCGGCGTGTGGCTGCCAGGTGCCACCGGCGGCGACCGTCGCCGCGGCCGTCTCCTGCCGGATCCTGCGGGGCAGTGTGAGGGTGAGTTCGTCCATCAGCGCGAGGACCGGCGCGGGATAACCGGCCTGGCTGCTGGCCTGCTCGATGGTGGCCGCCGGGATCCCCTCGGCCAGCATCGCCACGCCCTCGTTGGTGAACGTCCCGATGACCCGGCTGGTGAAGAAACCGCGGCTGTCGTTGACGACGATGGGTGTCTTGCGTATCCGACGTACCAGGCCCAGGACCCGCTGGAGCGTGGCCTCGTTGGTGCGCTCGCCGCGGATCAGCTCGACAAGTGGCATCTTGTCCACCGGCGAGAAGAAGTGCAGCCCGATGAACTCCTCCGGCTTGCTGACGCCCTCGGCGAGCAGTGTGATGGGCAGTGTGGACGTGTTGGAGGCGATCAGCGCCTCCGGTGCGACCTGCTCGATCTCGGCGTACACCTTCTGCTTGAGCGCGGGGTCCTCGAAGACCGCCTCGATGGCGAGGTCGACGCCGGCGAGGTCGGCGATGTCCTCGGTGGGCTCGATCCGGGCCAGGATCGCGTCGCGCTCGTCCGGCGTGGACGTGCCCCGGGCGACAGCCTTGTCAAGGACGCCCACCGAGTACGCCTTTCCGCGCAACGCCCCCTCGACGGTCACGTCCTTGAGAACGACCCGCATCCCGGCCCGCGCGCACACGTACGCGATGGCGGCGCCCATCATGCCCGCGCCGATGACCGCCACCCGCCCCAGCGGTGGATGGTCCGCACCGATGTCCCGCGAGCCGGCGGCCTGTACGTCGAAGAAGAGCGCCTTGATCATGTTCTTGGCGATCTGGCCGGTGGCGAGTTCGGTGAAGTACCGCCCCTCGATGGTGAGGGCGGTGTCCAGGTCGACCTGTGCGCCTTCGACGGCGGCGGCGACGATGTTGAGGGGAGCCGGGTAGGGGGCGCCCTTGAGTTGCTTGCGCAGAATGGCCGGCACGGCCGGCAACTGGGCGGCGAGCGCCGGGGTGGACGGGGTGCCGCCGGGAATCTTGTAGCCCTTGCGGTCGTACGGCTGCATCGCGTCGGGGTTGGCGGCGATCCAGGCGCGGGCGGCATCCATCATGTCGGCCTCGTCGGCGGCGATCGCGTCGACCAGCCCGTGCGAGAGCGCGTCCTGCGGTCGGCGCCGCTGACCGCGGAGCAGCCAGTTGCTAAGCGCGTCGGTCACGCCCAGCAGGCGGACGCTGCGCACGACGCCACCACAGCCCGGCAGCAGGCCGAGGGTGACCTCCGGGAAGCCGGTCTCGATGGCCGGGTTGTCGAGGACGATGCGGTGGTGGCAGCCCAGGGCGAGTTCGAGCCCACCACCGAGGGCCGAGCCGTTGATGGCGGCAACGACCGGACGGCCGAGTGTCTCCAAGCGGCGTACGGTGTCCTTGAGCAGGCGGGTTTCCGCTTCCGACGCCTCGGCGTCGGCGGGCGTCAGCCGCAGCAGCGCGTCCAGGTCGCCGCCGGCGAAGAAGGTCTTCTTGGCCGAGGTGATGATCACGCCGGCGATGTGGTCGCGTTCGGCCTCGAGCCGGTCGACTGTCGCCGTGAGGCTCGCACCGAACTCGCTGTTCATCACGTTCGCCGAACGGCCGGGGTGGTCGAGGGTGAGCAGGACGACGTCGTCGTCGCGTTCCCACCGGATCGTGTTGACCATTCGTGACTCCTCAGACTCGTTCGATGACTGTCGCGATGCCCATGCCGCCGCCGGCGCAGAGGGTGGCGAGCCCGTAGCGGCCACCGCGTCGCTCCAACTCGTCGACGAGGGTGCCGAGGATCATGGCTCCGGTCGCTCCCAGGGGGTGCCCCATCGCTATCGCGCCGCCGTTGACGTTGACCCTGTCCAGGCTCAGGCCCATGTCGGCGACGAACCGCAGGACCACTGCCGCGAACGCCTCGTTGATCTCGACCAGGTCGAGGTCGTCGACGCCGAGACCCGCCTTGCTCAGCGCCTTGCGCGCGGCCGGCGCCGGGCCGGTGAGCATGATCGTCGGTTCGGCGCCACTGATCGCGGTGGCGACGATGCGTGCCCGCGGGACGAGGCCGGCGGCCGCGCCGACGGCCTCGCTGCCGACGGCCACCAACGAGGCGCCGTCGACGATGCCGGAGGAGTTGCCCGCCGTGTGGACGTGGTTGATGCGTTCGACCCAGTGGTATTTCTGGAGCGCGACCGCGTCGAAGCCGGCCTGCTCCCCGATGCCGGCGAAGGATGGACGAAGCGAGGCGAGGCTCTCGGCTGTCGAGTCCAGCCGGATGTGCTCGTCGCGGTCGAGGATTGTCAACCCGTTGCGGTCCCGCACCGGGACGACCGAGCGGGTGAAGTAGCCGTTGGCCCATGCCTTGGCGGTCCGGACCTGCGACTGCAGCGCGTAGCCGTCGACCACGTCGCGGTCGTAGCCTGCGATGGTCGCGATGAGGTCCGCGCTGATGCCCTGGGGCACGAAACCGGTGGTGTAGTTGGTTTCCGGGTCCAGTGCCCAGGCTCCACCGTCGGAACCCATCGGGATACGGGACATCGATTCGACGCCGCCGGCGAGGACGAGATCCTCCCAGCCCGAACGCACCTTCTGCGCGGCGATGTTCACCGCCTCCAGGCCCGAGGCGCAGAAGCGGTTGAGCTGGACGCCGGCCACGGTGTCGGGCAGGCCGGCGACGACGGCGGCCGTCCTGGCGATGTCGGCGCCCTGGTCACCAAGCGGGGACACCACTCCGAGCACGATGTCGTCGATCAGCGCCGGATCCAGACCGGGCATCCGCCGCAGGGTCTCCTCGATCAGGCCGGTGACGAGCGAAACCGGCTTAACCCCGTGTAGCGATCCGCTCGGTTTGCCCCGACCACGCGGTGTGCGCAGTGCGTCGTAGATGAACGCCTCGGTTGTCATAGCCAAGCTCCTCGCTACTCACCTCAATGCGAATCCCGCCTAACTTTCGTTGAGCTCGCGGCCGCTTGTCAAGCAACATCCGCCCCTCATGCCCGCTGGCCGCATTCGGCCTGGGTCGATGTCGGCAAGCGAGGCGGCTGAGGGCCATCGCCGCAATCCTGCGAGGTGGCGCTAACGTGTAGGGGTGCGAACAGCAGCCAGCGGCACCGGTCCCGCAGCGACGAAGCGTCCCAAGGATCGCAAGGACCGCATCGCGCTGGCCGGAGCCGAGCTGTTCTGCGAGCGGGGCTATCACGGCGTCTCCGTCGACGAGATCGCCGCCGTCGTCGGCATCAGCGGCCCGGCGGTCTACCGGCACTTCCCGAACAAGTACGCCATCCTCGTGCACGCCACGCGGGAGATGGTCGGCGCGCTGCTCGCCGCGACCGCCGACCCACCGGCGGTCACCGCCGAGGGCGTCCTCGACGTGCTGCTGGGCAGGCTCGCCGACGTCGCGGTGAGCAAGCGGCGCGTCGCGGGGCTGTACCAGTGGGAGGGCCGCTACCTCACCCCGGAGCATCGGCAGGAGTTCGCCGCGACTCTGACCACGCTTGTCGGCCGCCTCGCCGGGCCACTGCGCGAGCTGCGACCCGAACTGACCGCCGAGCAGGCCGAGTTGCTCGTCAACGCGGCTCTCAGCGCCTTCGGCAGTGTGACCACCTACCGCGCGGCGACCACCGGCACCGGCACCGAGCGACTGCTCACCCGGGTCGCCTGGACCCTGCTGCGCGGCGACGCGCCGCAGTTGCCGCCACCGCCGCGCGGCACGCCGGGCACCGCGCCGGTGCGCCCGGCGGCGCGCCGGGAACTGCTGCTCATCGAGGCTATCCGCCTCTTCCGCCGCCACGGCTACCACGCCGTAGCCGTCGAGGACATCGGACGCGCCGCCGGCATGCAGGCATCCAGCGTGTACCGGTACTTTCCCAGCAAGGCCGACCTGCTCGCAGCCGCCTACTACCGCGCCACGGACCGCCTCGCCGGAGCCACCAGCGAGGCGATCACCGAGGCGAGTGACCCGGCCGACGCCCTGCGCCGAGTTGTGCGGGCCTACGTCGCCTTCGCCTTCGGCCAGAGCAACCTCGTCGCGGTCTACCTCGCGGAGAACAACAACCTGCCGGACAAGGACCGCCACCAGTTGCGCGGGGCGCAGCGCCTGCACGTCGAGGAGTGGGTACGACTCGTCCGCGCGGTGCGACCGGACCTGCCGGCGACCGACGCCCGCGTGCTCGTCCACGCCGCTCTCAACGTCATCACCGACATCGGCCGGCTCGGCCGCTTCGACAGTGCCGAGGGTTACGACACCCAGACGGCCCACCTGGCCCTCGCCGTCCTGTACGCCTGACCAGCAGGCATCCGGGCCGGACACCTCAGGGCCGATCGCCCGGTGGCGCCCAGGTACGCCGGCCAGGCGGTGAGCACGGGTCGCGACAGCGCTGTGATTGACTAGCAGGCGTGCTCCTGTCTCCTCCGACGCCTGATCGACTGATCCGGTGACCACCGGGCCGACCGCGGCCACCCGACCTCGCAACCGCAGGCAGGTCATCCTCGAGGCAGCCGGTCAGGTCTTCAGCGAGCGCGGCTACCACGCGGCGTCCATGGAGGAGATCGCCGCCGTCGTCGGCATCAGCGCCGCAGCCCTCTACCGGCACTTCCCGAACAAGTACGCGTTGTTCGCCGAGTGCGCCAACGTCATCGTCGACAAGCTTGTCGCGGTCGTCGACGAGTGGCCGCACGAGGCTGCCCTGACCGACGTGCTCGCCGCCCTCACCCGGGTAACGGTGTCCCACCGCGCGTCCGGCGGCCTCTACCGGTGGGAGGCACGCTACCTCAAGCGCGCCGACCGCCAGCTGCTGCGGACGAAGTTCGCGCACGTCGTGGAGCGGGTCACCGACACGGTACGGCGCGAGTACCCGCTGCCCGACGAGCGCCTGCGGGCGATGGCGGCCCTCGGCGTGATCGGGTCCATCACCATGCACCGCACCTCGATCGCCCAACGCCGGATCGAGGATCTGTTGCTGGCGTCCGCCCTGGGCGTGGTGGCCACCGATCCGGCGACGGCGGAGGGCAGTGCGCGCCTTGTCGAACTGCCCGCCCAGCCCGTCCCGCGCACTCGACGTGCCGAGATCCTGGCGGCGGCCGTCCCCCTCTTCGCGCGCGACGGCTTCGCCAATGTCACGAACGCGCAGATCGCCCAGGCGGTGGGGTTGGCCCCGTCCGCGATCTACCGGCACTACCCCGGCAAGGTCGACATTCTGGTGGCCGCCTGCCTGCAGGCGGCGGGCCTGCTGGCCCAGGCGGTGGAGCGGAGCCTTCACCGGGCGACCGATCCACATCAGGCCGTCGTCGCGTTGGCGGCGGCGTACGTGGCCTACTGTTTCGAGCACAACGCGCTCAACAGCGTCGCCGAGGCCGAGGTCGCCGGCCTGCCGGCCGAGCTCCGGCGGCCCCTGATCCTCGCGCAGCGTGAGCACATCGCCGTCTGGGAGCAACAGGTACGAATGGTCCGCCCGGAACTGGACCCACGACAGGCCCGACTGCTGGTTCACGCCGGCTTCGGTGTGGTCGTCGAGGCCGGGCGCGCCCTGCGCTGGCAGGACGCGCCCGGCCACCGGGACGCGGTCACCGCTCTGGTCACCGGTGCCCTGACGCGGTGAGCACAGGCCGACTCAGCTGCCGGGCCGGTTCATCACCGGGATGGTGATGGGGGTGTGCGACGCCGAGGTGCCGTTGTTGAGGAAGAGCATCGCCAGGCCGCGCACGAAGTGGTCGAAGGTGGAGAAGGTGCGCGGCATGACCGGGGACAGCCCTTCGCGGAACATGATGTACGTCGGCCATCCGGCTTCGATCACGCCTCGCGAGATGAGGTCGCGCGGCAACCGCAGCCAGTTGCCGATCTGGTCGCTGAGCACGTAGCGCGCGAACTCGCGTTGGAATCCCTTGGTGATGCCCAGGTCGAGCGACGAGGTCAGGTTCAACAGGATGTCGGCCAGGTCGATCCCCTCCCGAGTCGGCGCGAGGATCGGCGTCAGCGCGTACTGCGACTGCTCGTGGGCGGCGGCCCAGGTGGCGGGGATGAACTCGTCCCGTACGCCCAGCAGGTGCAGCGCGACCTGCCACATGTGCAGGTACGCCTCCTCCTCCGCCGCCGAGACCCGCAGGCCGTAGCGACGCCACTCCACCAACTTGCTGTGCACGTAGGTGCCCAGGCTGTGGAAGGTGATCAGGATGTCGCCGTTGCTGATCGGAATCGGATGGTCGGTGACCCCCCGCCACGCCGCTGACTGCGGCAGCAGATGCCGCACCGCGGCGTGCGTCAGGCGGGTCTTGGTGGAGGTGGTGATGAAGTTGCCCGTCGGCTTGAAGGCGTCGGGGGTGTTCAGGTCGTAGCCGTAGGTGAAGGTCTTCGCCGCGCGTGACTTCATGTCGGCGCCGCCCTCGGACCAGTAGACGTTACGGGCCTCGCGGGGGATGACAGTGCTCATGATGCCGCTGCCCAGCCCGTACAGCAGGAACAGGTACATGCTCATGCGCTTGTTGAACTGGGCGGCACGGTCCAGCTTGGCCTGGTCGGCCCACGACGGCAGCTTGTTGAACTGCCTGAGGTAGGTGGTGAGTGCGGGGGGCAGACCGCTGGGCACCGGGTCGCCGTTCTTGATGAACGATTTGAACGCGTTGTTGACGGCCGGGATCTGGCCATTGTCGAGCATGGAGGCGACGAGCGGGTCGGTGTCGTCGTCCCACACGTCCCACGGGTCCGTGACCGCGTTGGTCCCGGCGATCGAGTTGGTCGACGACCACGCCCACGCCTTGGGCACGTCAGTCACGGCTACCAGACCCAGCGCCGCGCCGAGGGTCAGGGCGCTTCGTCTGCTGAGATTTTCCATTAGCCACCGCTTTCCGGGCTAGCCGGACATCGCCCTGAACACCAGCTTGAGGTGGGTGCTACAAGCAGGTTTCAAGTTATCCGGGCGTGTGATTTTCTATTAACATAGAGGACCGTAACTCGGTCGGCAAGGGGTAGCGACCCGGGTCAACCGAAGGTGAGCACAGGCTTGATCGCGGAGCCGTCGCGCATGCCGGCCACGGCGTCACCGATGTTGTCGAAGGGAAAGGCGGCGATGAGCCGGTCCAGCGGAAAGAGGCCGCGTTGGTGAAGATCGGCCAGTACGGGGATGAAGCGCGTCGGGTCCGCGTCGCCCTCGATCACGCCGTGGACCCGGATCCCCTTGGTGAGCAGGCTCATGACGTCGAAGGCGACTGTGGCACCGACACCGACGAGGGCGAGGTCGCCCCGGGGACGCAGGAAGGCGACGGCCTGTTGAAGCATCTCCGGACGGCTGGTGGTGTCCACGATGTGGTGTGCGCCGCCACCGGTGAGGTCACGCACGTTGGTGACGAGGTCGGCCGCTTCCGGGTCCAGGCCCGCCGTGGCGCCGAGCTCGACGGCCAGGGCGCGTCGCGAGGCGACCGGCTCGATGACGATGACAGGGGCGCAGCCGCGCACGAGCGCGGCCATGAGCGCGGTGAGTCCGACCCCGCCGGCACCGATGACGACCAGGGAACTCCCCGGCTCGGGGCGCAGGCGGTTGAGTACCGTACCCGCCCCGGTCTGCGCACCGCAGCCAAGCGGCGCGGCGACGACGGCCGGCAGGTCGTCAGGGACCCGGATGGCGTTGCGCTCGTGGGCGAGCGCGAACGTGGCGAAGCTGGACTGGCCGAAGAACCCCGCGTGTACGGGTGCGCCGTCGCGGGACAACGGGGTGGTGCCGTCGCCCCGCCCGCCGGAGGTGTTCAGGGCCCCTTGGCGACGGCAGTACGCCGGATGACCAGCCACGCACTGCTCACACGCACCGCAACTGTTGAAGGTCAGGCAGACACGGTCACCCGGCGCGAGAGTGGTCACTGCCGCGCCGACCTCCTCGACCACGCCGGCACCCTCATGGCCGAAGACCATGGGAGTCAGCCGGCGGGGCCAGCTCGCCTGCATGCTGAGGTCGGTGTGACACAGGCCGGCAGCTGCCATTCGGACCAGCACCTCGTACGGCCGTGGGGCCTCGAGATCCAGGGCCTGGACGACGAACGGCCCGCCTGGGGTGTCGGTGACGGCAGCTCGGATTCGCATGGCGGACTCCTTCGCGAGCGGTCAGCCTCAGGCCGCGCGCTCGAGGACGAAATAGAAGAAGGGACCGTCGGCGGGGACGTTCTTGCCGTTCATGATCCCCATGAGGGTGTTCTCGTCAGCTCGCTTGAAGTGATCGAAGACCGGCTGCCCGTCGTAGACCATGGTGGCGGTCGACTCGCCACGGAACTCGACGGTCCACAGGCTGGCCTCGCCCTTGCCGAGCACGGTGTTGGAGTACAACTCGCCCCTGTCGTCGCGGCAGATCAGCGGCTTGACGTCGGTGCGGGAGACGAAGCGCTTGCCGTACCACCGGACCCGGTCCAGCTGCCCGTTGAGGGGGTGCCCCGTGTCGAGCGCGCTGCCCTTCCACTCGCCGAGAATCTCCTCGGGGCGAACCGTGTCCAACGCGGCCCAGATGTCGTCGAGTTCGGCGGCGGATACCCGGCCGCCCTGTCGGCGCAGCTCGGAGAAGCGGGTTCGGGCCGTGCTCGTGTTCATCGTGGCTTCCTCTCGCCGTTTGTGAAGGTCGTTGGCACCCGGCCGGATGCCGCACGCGGCCTTGACATCGGGCCGCGCCGTCGCCGAACCTGCTGGGGAGGTGATCGCGATGGCTGATGGCGGCCGACGCCGCTGGTTGCGCCGTATCGAGGCACTCGATCCGGTCCGCGACCATCACGAGATCTACCGCATTTCGATCGGCTACGAGTTTCCCTTCGACTACCAGCGGGCGCTGGAGCTGGCACTGCTGCGCACGTACTGCGTGCCGAGCATCTCGGCGCTGCTCGATGCCACCGGCGAGTTCCGGCTCCGCGCCCAGCGGCGGTACGACGACACCGCGCTGCTGATGGCTGAGATGGCCGAGCACGGCTACGACTCGCCGCGCGGCCGGCAGGCGCTCAAGGCCATCAACCGGGCACATCATCGGTACGCCATCTCCAACGACGACATGCGCTACGTCCTGTCCACGTTCGTGTACGAGCCGATCGACTGGCTGGACCGGTTCGGCTGGCGCCGGCTGCACGAGCACGAGCGGCTGGCCGCGTTCCACTACTACCGGGCTGTCGGCGCGCGCATGGGTATCCGCGACGTGCCGGACGACTTCGACGCGTTCCTCGACTTCAAGCGCGAGTACGAACGGGCCACGTTCCGCTACGACCCGAGCAACCAGCGCATCGCCGCACACACCCTGGATCTGTTCGCCTCCTGGTACCCGCGCCCGCTGCGCCGCGCCGCGCGGCTCGGCGTGCTCGCACTGCTGCCCGCCGAGCTGCGCGCCGCCTTCGGGCTCCCGGCCGCGCCGCGCTGGGTGTCCGCCGTGGTCACCTACGGGCTGCGGGGCCGGGCTGCGGCGGTACGCCTGATGCCGCCGCGCGGCACCAGCAGGCTGACAATCGCGCCGGACAACCGCACCTACCCCGGCTACCCGCACGGGTACGAGCCCTCCGACCTGGGTGCACCGCCACCGCCGCCCGACCTCGACCCGAAGTGGCTGGCCCGCCCGGTGCCGCCGCCGAGCACCGGGCCGGAGCCGCCGACCGATCGCTGACAGTGGTGTACGGCTATCCGGTGGTGGACCCGGCCGCCGGGACAGTCGACTGGTAGAGGCCGTCGATGCTGTCGCCGTACCGGTCGACGATGACCCGGCGGCGCAGCTTCAGCGTCGGAGTCAGCTCGCCCGACTCCGGCGTCCAACTCGACGGCAACACCTCGAAGGTCTTCACCTGCTCCGGTCGCGCGAGCCTGGCGTTCGCGGCGTCGACGGCGGCCTGGATCTCGGCGAGCAGCAGGGGGTCCGAGGCCAGGTGGGGCAGCTGCGCGTCGCTGATGCCACGTGCCCGCGCCCACTGGGGAGCGACCTCGTCGTCGAGCACGATCAGCGCTGTCACGTACGGTCGCCGGTCGCCGATCGCGACGGCCTGACCGATGAGCGGATGTGCCCGAAGCAGTCCTTCGATGTACGCCGGCGAGATGTTCTTGCCGCTGGAGGTGATGATGATTTCCTTCTTGCGGTCGGTGATGGTGAGGAAGCCGTCGTCGTCGATCGTGCCGACATCACCGGTGGCCAGCCAACCGTCCGCGTCGACGACCGGCTCGACGCTGCCGTCGGCGCGCAGGTATCCGGAGCACACCAACGGTCCGCGTACGAAGATCTCACCGTCGTCGGCGAGGCGTACCTGCATGCCCAGATGAGGCCGGCCGACGCTGCCGGTACGGAAACGCTCCGGCAGGTTGATGGTGGCGGTGCCGGTGGTCTCGGTCATGCCCCACACCTCCAGCACGTCGACGCCGAGCCCGGCCAGGAACCGCAGAACGTCGACCGGGATCGGGGCGGCGCCGCTGCCGGCCCAGACCATGTTCTGCAGGCCCAGTGTGGACTGGATCGGGCGCAGCACCGTGGCCTCGGCCTGCGCCAACTGAGCAGCCAGATCGTCGGGCACGGCCTCGCCCGCCGCGCGCAGTTCGTACGCCTGGAGGGCGACGGCGCTCGCGGCGCTGAAGGCGGCATGCACGGCGGGCTCCGCGGCGGCCAGATGGGCCTGGACGCCTGCGGCCATCTTCTCCCAGATTCGCGGGACGCCGAAGAACGAGAACGGAGCGACAGTGCGCAGGGCCTTGACGAGCTGGGTGGGGTCCGGGCAGATGGTCACGTGGCCGGCGCGGTAGATGGGGTTGTAGATGCCCAGGAACCGCTCCGCGATGTGGGCGAGCGGCAGGTAGGCCACCGACGGCGCGTGGTCGGGGACGAACACGTTGGCCTCCAGGGCCACGGCCTGGTAGATCACGTTGTGGTGGCTGAGCACGACCCCCTTCGGGTCACCGGTCGTCCCCGACGTGTAGAGCAACGTCACCGGCTGCTCAGGTCGGATCGCGCGCCAGCGTCGCTCGAAGGCGGCGGGGTCGGCCCGGTGCGCGGCCTGACCGACGGAACGCACCTGCGACAGCGGCACGGTCTTCGGGGACAGATCGTCGGGCTCGGCCGCGTCGACCACCACGATCCGGCGCAGGTGCGGAAGGTCCGGCAGGACCGGACGCCAGCGGGCCAGCGCGGCGGCGTTCTCCAGCACTAGCACCTGGGCGCTGCTGTGTAGTGCCACGTAGCGCATCTGGTCGGTGCTCAGCGTCGGATAGATCGTGGAGGGCACCGCGCCCAGGTGGACTGCGGCGAGGTCGACAAGCCAGTGCTCCGGCCGACTCGACATCATGATCAGCATGTGGCCGCCCGGCTCCAGGCCGATGTCGGCCAGGCCGCCGGCGAGCTCGGCGACCTCGCCGTGCAGTTGCGCCCACGTGCGGGTGTCGTCGCGGTCGAGCGTGGTCAGCGCCGGCAGGTCGGCGAAGTCTGTGGCGTTGCGGTGCAGCAGGACGGGAACAGTCAGATTGGCGGCCGTCTTGGCGCATTGGTCGGCAAGAGCGTCGGCGGGGTCCATGGGGTTACTCCTTCAGCCGTAACCGGGCCTGGTGGGGTGAGGCCGGTGTACCCCTCATCGTGGTGGTGGCGAGGGTGCCGCAGCCTGTGACAGCACTGTAAACGAGGGCTAACTTTCTGGGAAGGACCGACTGTCCGCACGGGCTAATCTGGATCGCAGTCGTGACCCGCGCTAGAACTTCGCCTAACCAAACGGCCGCCCCGGGCAGGGGCGGCCGCAGCGGCGCTCGTCGGGACAGGACCGGTGTTACTGCGCGGTCCACCCGCCGTCGACGTGCAGGACGCTGCCGGTGACATAGCTGGCGGCGTCCGACGCCAGGAAGGCGACGGCGCCGACGACCTCGTGCGGCAGCCCGAAGCGGCCCATCGGAATCCGCTCGCGCAACCGCCTCGACCACTGGTCGTGGCTGCGCAGCCCTGCCGTCATCGGTGTCTCCAGGTAGCCGGGCGCGACCGCGTTCACCCGGACGCCGGCGGCCGCCCACTCCAGTGCCAGCGTCCGGGTGAGCTGCTCGACCCCGCCCTTGCTGGCGCTGTAGGCGGCCAGCCGCGGAAGACCGACCTGGCCGTGCACCGAGGACATGTTGACGATGCTGCCCGCGCCCTGCTCGATCATGATCGCGCCGGCGGCGCGGGCGCAGATGAACACCCCGGACAGGTTGGTGTCGATCACCTGCTGCCAGTCCGCGACGCTCAGTTGCTCGCTGCGGTGCAGCGCCGGGCTGATGCCGGCGTTGTTCACCAGGATGTCCAGGCGATCCCATCGTCGCCGGGCCAACGTCACGACGGCTTCGGCAACAGCCTCGTCGGTGACGTCGCCGGCCACGATGTCCGCCGTGCCACCGTTGGCGACTATCTTGTCGCGCACCGCCTCCAACGCGTCCAACCGGCGCGACTGGAGGATCACGGAAGCGCCCGCCTCCGCCAGCCCTTCGGCGATCGCCGCCCCCACGCCCTGGCCGGCGCCCGTCACCCAGGCGACCTTGCCCTGAAGCTGCCCGTCGACCACGCTCATCTCGTTTCCTCTCCTCGACGGTGTCCGTCACGAGCCAGCGTCGCGACGCCCCGCCGTCGACCACGCGCTGTCCCATGTGCACAAGCGCCTCTGCCGCCCGGCCATTTCCGCGGGGCGCCTCTTCGGTCATGGACCGTCCGATCGCGACGGAACACCGCAACCCCTTGCCACAGTGGGGATTGCGGACGGCGTGGCGTCCGTGCAGTTCAGGTTGGGCCGAACATCGACCGTCATCGCATTCGGCCTTGTGATCACCGGCACAGTGTGCTCTCATCTGATACACAGTCGCAACATTTGTTTCACCGTATCAATGGCCTCGACCCCGAGGAGTGAACGTGGAACCAGTCAGCAGACGCAGGATGTTGCAGGTCGGTGGGGCCTTGGGCGCGCTCGGCGCGTTGAGTGCCACCACGCCAGCGCAGGCCGCACCATGGTCCTGGTCCCCAATGGGCTCGGTCGCGGGCGCCGGGGCGGGCACCGATCCGCGATGGGTGTGGGACGAAGAGGCCGACCCTCTGGTCGCCTCGCTGCTCGACAGGGGCGACGCGCCGTTGGTCAACCGGGTGCTGCGGACCTGGACCAGGAACGGGCAGCCGCTGCCGGACGGTCTGCCCGCTGACGTACACCAGTTCATCCAACGTGCCCGTCAGCTTCCGTCCTGGGTCGACCAGGGCAAGCTCGCCACCGCGGTGCAGTTCAACGAGAAGCGGGGGCTCTACCTCGGCGTCCTGTACGGCCTGGCCAGCGGCATGATGAGCACTGTCATTCCGAAGGAGGCCCGCGCCGTCTACTACTCCGAGGGCGGCGCGGACATGAAGGACCGCATCTCCAAAACGGCAAAGCTCGGGTACGACATCGGCACGGCCAACGCCTACCAGCCCACCGGCTCGATGATCGTGACGGCCGTCAAGACCCGGCTGGCCCACGCCGGCGTACGTCATCTCCTGCCGCAGTCGCCGAGGTGGGTGGCCGTCGCCCCGGAGGACATCCCGATCAGTCAGCGGGACATGATGGTCACGTGGCACAGCCTGCCGACCACTGTCATGCGCCAGCTGAATGCGTGGCGGGTTCCGATCCCCACCCGGGAGTCGACAGCATTCCTCCACCTGTGGCAGGTGGCCGCACACATGCTGGGCATCAAGGACGAGTACATCCCTGCCACGTGGAGTGAGGCCAACGCCCAGGCCGACCAGGTCCTCGACCCGGTGCTGGCACCGACCCCCGAGGGCATCGCGCTCGCGGACATCCTGCTCGACCTCGGCAAGGAGATCGACGCCGGCATCCTGAGCAAGCCCATCCTCGGCTCGTTCACGAGGTTCCTGCTCGGCAACCAGATCGCCAACTGGTTGCAGATCCCCCGGGAACCGCTCTGGGACACCCTGTTGCAGACGGCCTGGGGGCCGTTCATCGCCGTCCGGGAGGCGCTGCTTCCGCTTCCCCTCGCGCCGCCGTCGTACTGGCTCTTCGACGAGTTCCTGCGCAAGCTGGCCCTGCTCTTCCTGTCCGAGGGGCAGCAGATCAACATCGAGATCCCGCTCGGCAACCGTCCATCCTGATCGTGCACGTCGCAGTCGGGGACGCGGCCGATGTCGCGTCCCCGACCCCTGCCGACGCACCACACCCAGTTCGCGAGACAGCACACCGATCAGCAGTGAGAACGGCCATGGTGGAGCGCAATTCCCGGGGACGCTTCCCCGGGTACGTGCTGGCCGCGCCGGTGCTGGTGACCGCTGCGGAACTGGTGACGACCCCCGGTGCTGCCGCGCTGCCGTCGTCGGACCCGATGGAGCTGCTCGGCCTCAACGACATCATGACCGCCGTGGCGCTGACCACATCGGCACTGATCGCCGTCGAGGTCAGTGAGGACGGAACCGTCTCGTTCGCGGTGCCCCGAGCCCTGATGGGGCAGACGGCCACCACCTCGACCGCCGCCCTGATCGCCGAGGAACTCTCTGTCCCGCGCGGACGGATCCGCGTCGCACTTGCCGACGCACGGCCGGAACGTGCGGGCACCCCGGCTGCCGGCGGGCCGTCCTATGCGCCGATCCGGGTCGCCGCTGCCATCGCCCGACAACGGCTCCTGAGGGCCGCGTCGACAGTGTTCGACGTACCCCTCGGCGATCTGCGGCTGGAGGCCGGCTTCGTCACCGACGGCGCCGGCCGGAGGGTCGACATCGGCGCCCTCGCCACGAGGGCCGCCAGCCCGAGCACCCTCGCCGTGGCTGTGGAACTCGCCCCGCGCGACGGCCGCACCGTCGTCGGCCATCCGGCGGTCGGGCCCGCGCGCGGGCGCTAGATCCCTTGACAGCGGAAGGTGTGCGCGGCCACACTAATTTTGCTAATTCGATTTAGCGCAGCATCAGGTCCAGAGAGTGCCGGAACGGGTCGTTATCGACGGGCGCGAGCCCGGGTGGCCCAGGAGGAGGCTCTTCACGTCCCACCACCACCAACCCGCGTCCCGTCCCCAGACGCCTTCAGCTCCGGTGGCTCCTCCGGTAGTGAGCCGAATCAAGCGCTGCGCCCCCGGTTGGGGCTCGATCAGTGCTGCCCTCAGTCGACAGTGTCCGAATAGAACCGTGGGTCTGAAAGGCCGTGATATGAGACTACAAAGGTGTGTGCTCAGATGAGGAAGGCGATCGGAAGGCGCGGGTTCGCGCGTGCGGTCGCGTTGCTCGCGTTCGCGTCACTCGGTGCCAGCGCGATCGTCTCCGCGCCGGCTGCCGCCGCCGCCACGACCGCGCTTGTGGAAGGTGCGACCGTCACTGCGGACAGCGCCTCACCGACCGGCTACACCGTCACGTTCGTCTACCACAACCCCAACGCCACGCAGGTCCGCCTGGCCGGCGACCTGACGCTGCTCGACGTCGGCACCGGCACCACGCGGTACCAGCCGGAAGCCTGGCAGCCGGGTCGGTACCACTCCGGAGGCACCGAGTTCCTCAGGGACATGACCAGGGACCCTGCCGGCTACTGGTCGGTCTCGCTCCCGCTGCACGCCGGCAGCCTCAGCTACTGGTACCGGGTCTGGGACCCCACCCAGGGTTGGGTCAACAAGCGCATCTGGGACCCGGCCTCGACCAACCCCCGGCCCCCGGGTGAGTCCTCGTTCCGGGTCCGGAACAACGACGTCCTCGACGCCGTGTACGTGCCGTACGCCGACAAGCAGAACGACCCGGTGCTGAAGGCGCGTTCTGAGTACGAGCTGCCAGTGGCCGACCCCGCGCGGCGGGGCACCGTCCGGTACATCCCCTACACCACGATCCTCGGCGACAGCGGCCACTACCTCGGTGTCTACCTGCCGCCGAACTACGACCCGAACCGCGCCCAGCCGTACAAGGTCGCGTATCTCGCCCACGGCATCTTCGGCGACGAGACCGACTTCATGGTCCCCGCGAACGTCCCGAACATCCTCGACAACATGACGGCCAAGGGCGAGATCGAGCCGACGGTGGTCGTCACCATGGGCAACCACTTCACGGGTACGAGCCTCGGGTTCGCCTCGTACAACCAGACCAACGCCGCGAACAACCTGGTCCAGACGATCCTGCCGCTGATCGAGTCCACCTACAACGTCTCCACCGAGCGGGAGGGGCGCGCCTACGGCGGGTTCTCCTACGGCGGGTCGACCGGCGGCTTCGTCATCCGTAACTACCCGACCACGTTCGGCTTCTACGGGCACTTCTCCGGCAACCCGTCCCTCACCCCGCAGGACTACGACAACATCGCCGCGGCGGTCGGCGACGACGATCTCTTCGTGTTTCTCGGCAACGGCGTCTTCGAGGGCAACCTCAACGCCCATAACGGCATCGCGAACAACTTCCGGGCACGCGGGTACGACGCCTACACCACCCAGGTGCCCGGTGCGCACGACGGGATGACCGCCGGCCAACTGTTCACGATCTTCGCGCGGGACTTCCTGTGGTCGGGGGTCGACTCGGTGTCGGTGACCCCCGCGACCGAGACCCTGACGCGGGGCTGGAACTGGACCCGGCAGTTCGCCGCCCAGGTCACCACCAACGACGGGGTGAGCCCGGCGGTCACGTGGTCGGTCACGGGAGCGACGTCGGCGGGTACGACCATCTCCGCGGACGGTCGGCTCTCGGTGGCGGCGAACGAGACCGCGTCGGCGCTCACCGTCGTGGCGACGTCGGTGGTCGACCCGACCAAGGCGGGCACGGCAGGGGTCACCCTGACGCCCCCGGGCGCGGCACGGGTCGTGGTGAAGGCGAAGGCCGCGCCCGCGTCGATCGTCAGGGGTGGCACGTTCACACTGGACGTCGACCTGCGGGCGCAGACCCAGCACAAGAAGGCGCCGCAGGTGACAGGTGAGATCGCCGTGACCTTCGGTGGCAGCACGCAGGTGGTGTCGCTCACCGATGGCGCGGCCGTCGTCAACCTGCCGACCAGCGGCCTGTCGGCCGGGGGATACCCGGTCCACGTCGCCTACTCCGGCGACACGACCTACGCCTCCACCGCGGCCGTTCATCAGCAGCTGCGGGTGCGGTAGCCCTTCGGCATGGTGGGCCGGCGATCGCACTGTCGTCGGCCCACCATCAGCGGCGCCGTCCGGCCGGAGCCCCGAGTCGGGGCACGGCCCGGCGGCGTCTGACGATCAGGCGTCCGCCGTGGCGGCCAACGCGCGCAGGTCGCAGCCGGCGAGCGCGTCCGACTGGGGTACGTGGGCGAGGTCGGCCTCGGCGAGCCCGAGCCGGCCGTACGCGTTGTGCAGCGCCGCCACCACGGCGCCCAACGCGCCGGAGAGGTCCCCGAGTTCGGCGCTCTGGACGACCGCCGGGGCGGAGGGCACGATCTCCCTCAGCCGACTCCCCAATCGGCCGAGATCGGGTGTGAGCGCGTGGGAGATGCCGCCGCCGAGGACGATCACCTCGGGTTCGTAGGCCACCACGGCGGCGGTGAGGATGATCAGCAGTGCCTGCTCGACGTACTGCTTGACCGGCACCAGGCGGGGATCGGTGGAGTGGAAGACGTCTGCCGCGTTGTCGAACGGTAGGCCGAGGTCGCGGGCGCGGGCGAGGATTCCGGGCCCGGTGATGATCTGTTCGAGTGCGCCGCCCAGCGGGCCGGCCGGCAGGTGCCCGAACTCGCCCACCATGCCGCTGCGGCCCCGGAACAGCCGCCGTTCGATGGCGACGCCGGCACCGAGCCCGGCCCCGATCGTGAACATCACAGCTGTCTGCGTGTCGCGCGCCGCGCCGAAGCGCAGCTCACCCAGCAGCGCGTAGTTGGAGTCGTTGTCCACCTCGATGCCGGTGGCCAGCCGCTTCTCCAGCAGGCGGAGGAACTCCGGATCCTCGACCTGGGGAAGGTTCGGCGCGTTACGGACGGTGCGGTCGTGCTGCCGGACGGCACCGGGCAGCCCCACCGCCACGCAGTCGAGCCGGTCGAGATGATCGCCGACGGTCTGCCGGATGAGGTCGGCCAGCCAGTGGGCCAGCCGGGGGGCGTCGTAGTCGGCCGGGGTGGGGACCGTGCGGCCCACCAGCGGCGTGGCGGCGAGGTCGGCCACCACCAGGCGGACGTTGGAACCGCCGACGTCGACTCCGCAGACCACGCCCCGTCCGGCGGCGATCGCCACCCGTGTCGCCCGCCGGCCCCGGGTGGTGCTCGGGGTGCCGTCGGTCTCGGTCAGCAGCCCTTCGTCGAGGAGTTGTTCGACGATGCGTGACACCGTGGCGGGGGAGAGGTCGGTCTCCTGGCCGATGGCGGTGCGGGTCACCGGGCCGTGGGTGAGGACGTGCGTCAGCACCGTCGACCGGTTCGCGCGTCGCGGCGCCTGTGCTTCCACGTCCACCTCCCCTATTTCTTTCCGACCGAATGTTAAGGCTGCGCCCTGGCCGCCGCAACACCCGAGCGCGTGTCGGTTCGCCCGGCTCCAGGGATACCGCCGGTAGCCCGCGCTGTCGGCCGCATTTCCGTCGTAGCCGGACAGATACCCATCTTTGCGGTCGAACCGCGTGGCCGAAATCTCCGAGCGGGCCTCTTGACGGGTGTGAGCAGGGACGTTAATACTTTCACCCTGAACGGAAATAGAGGCCGCCGCCCCGCCGGTACGGACCGGAGCCGGGGTGACGGCACGGGTCCCTTGTCACGTGCCGTGCTGGTCACGTCGGAACCCCGTCTCAGTCCGGAGCCACCGGCTCCGGGCCCGTTGCTGTGGAGGGAAGAGCTATGAATCTCACCCGTAGGCGTGGGGCAGTTCTGGGCGCGATCTGCGCCCTGGCGCTCATGGTCAGCGCCTGCTCGAACGAGACGTCCGGTGACGACGGCGGCGCGTCGAGCGGCCCTCGCACCGAACCGAGCCTGTCGTTCGTCGGCCCCGGCGGGGAGACGCCCACCGCCGCCGACCAGCTTTCGCTGACCCCCGAGGAGCAGCAGAAGGTCAAGGACGGCAACTTCTCGGCCGCGTTCGTCTGGCACGAGGGTTCCGCGCTGACCAAGGCTGTGGAGTCCGGCGTCCGCAAGGAGTTCGACCAGCTCGGCATCAAGGTGCTGGCCAGCACCAGCGCCGAGTTCGACGCCGCCCGGCAGGCCAACAACCTGCAGACCGTCCTGGCGCTCAAGCCCGACCTGATCGTCACGATCGCTGTCGACCCCACCGCGGCCGCGGCGGCCTTCAAGCCCGCTGTCGACGCCGGCGTCAAGCTGGTCGTGATGACCACCCCGCCGAAGGGCTACAAGGCCGGGGAGCAGATCGTCGGCATCGTCACCGCCGACCTGACCGCGTTCGGTAAGGCCAACGCGGAAATGCTCGGCAAGGCGCTCGGCGGTAAGGGCAAGGTCGGCTACATCTACCACGACGCCGACTTCTGGTTCACCAACCAGCGGGACAAGGCGTTCAAGGACTGGCTGAACTTCCTCTACCCCGACATCAAGATCGTCGAGGAGACCGGGTTCTCCGACCCGGCGCGGACCGAGGACATCGCCACCGCGATGCTGACCCGCCACTCCGACCTGAACGGCGTCTACGTCGCCTGGGCCACCGCCGCCGAGGGCGTGCTCGCCGCGACCCGGCAGCAGGGTCGTACCGACGTCAAGATCGTCACGAACGACCTGGAGGCGAACCTCGCCGCCGACCTGGTCAAGGGCGGCAACATCGCCGGCATCGTCGCCAACGGCTCCACCCGGCTCGGCCAGAGCCTGGGCATCGTCTCGGCCTACGGGCTGCTCGGCAAGAAGGCGCCGGAGCTGGTCGTCGGCTCGCCGATGGCCGCCACCAAGGAGAACATCGCCGAGGCCTGGCGCGACGACTACGGCCAGGAGCCGCCGGCCGAGGTGCGCGCCAACTAACGGCAGGTGACGCGAGGCCCGGGGTCTGTCCCCGACGGGACCCCGGGCCTCACTCCGGCCACGCGACACGGCCGGGTCCGCGAGCCCCCTGCGAAGCGCGATGGAAGGAAAAGTCAGATGGGGTACGTCCAGACAGTCCTCGGGCCAGTGGCCCCCGAGTCGCTCGGCAAGGTGCTGAGCCACGAGCACCTCGGCGCGCTGGTGCCCGGGCCGTGGCTGTCCGGCGGCGCCGGCGACGACCGCGCGGACCTCGCCGTCGACGCCGTACGTGGCCTGCCGGAACTGGGCTTCGGCACGATCGTGGACCTGTCCCCGTACGAGGTGGTGGGCCACGACGTCACACTGCTGCGCGAGGTGGCCGAACGCACCGGCCTGCACGTCGTCGCCGGATCGGCGATCTACCTGGAGCCGTACTCGCCGGGCTGGGCGCTGAACGCCAGCGTGGACGAGATGCGGGAGCGGTTCGTCGCCGACGCCACGATCGGGGTGGGCGACACCGGAGTCAAGGTCGGCATCTTCGGCGAGCAGGCCACCGGGCTCAACGAGATCACCCCGCACGAGGAGAAGTGCCTACGTGCCGCCGCCCGCGCCCACGTGGCCACCGGGCTGTCGGTGAACACCCACACGACGCACGGCACGATGGCGCTGGAGCAGGTCGAGATCCTCCGCGAGGAGAAAGCCGACCTCTCCCGCATCGTCATCGGCCACCTGGACATCAACCCCGACCCGGACTACCTGCGGGCGGTGCTCGCGACCGGCGTCAACATCGCCTTCGACACCCTCGGCAAGCAGTTCTGGGACTTCGTGCTCGCCCCGCTGCCGGACAACCCGCCCGAGGGCGAGTTCGGCAAGCGGGCGTACCACAGGCCCGACCGCGCCCGCCTGGACATGCTCGCGGGGCTGGTCCGCGACGGGTACGCCGACCGGATCCTGCTCTCGATGGACCTGACCGGCGCGGAGGCGTACCTGAACCCGGGCACGCACGGCCGCCTCGGCTACTCGTACCTCGGTCAGGAGATCGTGCCGGGTCTCGCCCGGCTCGGTGTGCCGCCGGAGGCGCTCGACGCGATGCTGGTGGCCAACCCGGCCCGACTCCTGACGGTCGGCTGATGGCCGGCCACCCGAACCCGCGGTCCGACTCGACCGGGTACGTCGCCGGTGTGGACCTCGGCGGCACCAAGCTCCGGGCCGCGATCGCGGATCTCACCGGTCACATCGTGGCCGAGGACGTGCTGGCCACCGACCCGCGCGGAGGGCTGGCCGTCGCCGCGCAGATCGACGCGCTGCTGCGCGACCTCGCCGTCCGGGGTGGCGTTCCGTGGTCCGACGTCCGGGTCAGCGCTATCGGCCTGCCCGGTGCCCCGGACCCGGCCACCGGCACCGTCGACCTCTCCCCGAACGTCTCCGAACTCGGGTCCTTCGACATCCGGGCCGAGCTGACAAGCCGGCTGGGTCACAGGGTCGTGCTGGACAACGACGTCAACATGGCAGCCGCCGGAGAGCGGTGGCTGGGCAGCGGACGTACCCATCGGCATTTCGTCTTCGTGGCAGTCGGCACCGGGATCGGCATGGGCATCGTGCTCAACGGCGAACTGGTCCACGGCGCCCGGGGCGCGGCGGGGGAGATCTCCTACCTGCCACTGGGTACCGACCCGTTCGACCCCGCGAACCAGGTCCACGGCGCGTTGGAGCAGGCGGTGGCCGGCGCGGCCCTGGCCGCCCGCTACCGGGCGGTGAGCGGCGAGCAGGCAAGCGTGCCCGATGTCTTCGACAGGGCCGCGGCCGGCGACGAGGTCGCCCGGACGGCCATCGACGAGGAGGCCCGCTTCATCGCGTTGGCAATCGTCGCGGTCACCGCCGTCCTCGACCCGGAGGCGGTCGTCCTCGGCGGCGGGATCGGATCCCGGGTCGAGCTTGTCGATCCGGTCCGGCGCTGGGTCGCCGCGTTGAGCGCGGACGCCCCGGAGATCAAGACCAGTCTGCTCGGCGACCGCGCCGGCCTGCTCGGCGCCATCGCTGTCGCCCGTACCGAGGCCGGCGTCCACAGCGGTCCGCCGACCCACCACGACCTGCCCGCCCACCTCGGTTCGGCGGCGCGGCCCGTTGCGACCCAGCCCGGCTGGACCGCCTCTTTGGAAACAGCGGAGGGACGATAGATGACCCAGACCGATGCTGCGGTGAAGGCCAGAAGCGGACCGGCCTGGAGCAGGTTCAACTGGCGCGACTACGTGGTCTACATCGGCTTCGCCGTCGTGTTCCTGTTCTTTGCCATCACGCAGGGCAGCAATGGCTTCCTCACCACCAGCAACCTCACGAACATCATCATCCAGACCGCGCCGATCACGGTCATGGCGGTCGGCCTGGTCTTCGTGCTGGCAGCCGGTGAGATCGACCTGTCCATCGGCTCGGTCGTCGCGCTCTCCGCGCTGGTCGGCGCGGTGACGTTGCGGGAGACCGACAGCATGCTGCTCGGCGCGGCGGCCGGGTTGCTCGCCGGCGCGGCGGTCGGCCTTGTCAACGGGGTCTTCGTCACCCTCGTGCGGCTGCCGTCCTTCCTTGTCACCCTCGCCACGATGGGTGCGGTGGCCGGTCTGGCCCGCGAGGTCACCGGCCTCCAGTCGGTGCCGGTCGGCAACGAGGCATTCCTTGCGATCTTCGGCCAGGGCGAGATCTTCGGCATCCCCGGCCTGGTGCTCTGGTCGGTGGCGGCAGCGGTCGTCGGCTACCTCGTGCTGCGCCAGACCCGCTACGGCGCGCACACTCTCGCGATCGGCGACAACGTGGGCGCCGCCCGGGTCAGCGGCATCAACGTGGTCCGCGTCAAGATCATGGTGATGATGGGCAGCGCCATGTGCGCCGCGATGGCCGGTCTGCTCTACGCCGGCCGCTTGCAGGGCGCCCGGTACACCCTCGGCGAGGCCGACCTGATGACCGTGATCGCCGCGGTGATCGTCGGCGGGACCAGCCTGTTCGGCGGCAAGGGCTCCATCGTCGGAGCGCTGCTGGGCAGCCTGCTCATGGGCATGCTCAACAACGGCCTGATCCTGGCCGGGCTGTCCGTGTCCCAGCAGATGATGGCGCGCGGCGCGATCATCCTCGTTGCCGTCTCCGTCTCGCTGCGCGAGCGGCGCAGCTGACCCGGAAGGAAGCTGACGCATGTTTCTGGATCTGCTGCGACGCCGCAACCCGGGCCTCCTGGCCGCTGCCGCGGACCTGCACGGCACTGGTGAGCTGCCAACCAACTGCTACGCGCTGGACCTGGACACCGTGGCGACGAACGCTGCCGCCATCCGGCGTGAGGCCGACCGCCACGGGCTCTCCGCGTACGCGATGACCAAGCAGGTCGGGCGCAACCCCGACTTCTGCCGGACGATCCGCGACGCCGGCATCACCGAGGCCGTCGGCGTGGACCTGCAGTGCGCCCTGGCCGACCGGCGCGGCGGGCTCGGCATCGGTCACCTTGGTCACCTGGTGCAGATTCCCCGGCACGAGGCAGCCACCGCGGCCGCGCTCGCCCCGCGATTCTGGACGGTCTTCAACGACACAAAGGCCGGTGAGGCGGCGGCCGCCAGCGCCGCCGCCGGCCGGGAGCAGGCGCTGCTCGCCCGGATCAGCGCCCCCGGCGACCGCTTCTATCGCGGTCACGAGGGCGGCTACCCGGCCGACGAGATCGTCGCGGTCGCCGACCGGCTCGACGCCCTTCCCGGGGCACGGTTCGCCGGTGTCACGAGCTTCCCGACCCAACTGTTCGATCCGGCCGCCGGCCGCGTGGTGCCGACTGCGAACCTCGACACCCTGCGGACCGCCGCCGCCGCGTTGCGCGCCGCCGGGCGGTCCCACGTCGAGATCAACGCCCCGGGTACGACGTCCGCCGCGATCCTGGGCATGCTCGCCGAGGCTGGTGCCACGCAGGTCGAGCCCGGTCACGGGCTGACCGGCACGACGCCCTGGCACGCTGTCACCGACCTGGTCGAGGAGCCCGCCGTGCTCTACGTCAGCGAGGTGTCCCACCTGTGGGACGGCCGGGCGTACGTCTTCGGTGGCGGGCTCTACGTCGACCCCGTACTGGGTCTGGGCGGCACCCGCGCCCTGATCGTGCCCCGGGGCGGTGGTCTCGACGACGCGCACCTGGTCGACGTGGAGATGCCCGCGCCGGAGGCGATCGACTACTACGCGATGGCCGACGTCAGCGCGGTGCCGTCCGTCGCGCCCGGTGACACCGTCCTGTTCGGATTCCGCCCGCAGGTCTTCGTCACCCGGGCACTGACCGCAGGCGTGACCGGCGTGCGTTCCGGCGTTCCGGCTGTCACCGGCGTCTACGCCGCCGACGGGTCGACGCCGATCCGGCTCGACGACAGCGACCCGCGCACCCACGCGTCCGGCAGCACAGGGAGGGCATCATGAGCACTGTCACCCAGAACACCGTCCCGGCCGGCGACGCGGCCGGCACGGCCGCCCCACCGTTGCAGCTGCGCGACATCCGCAAGCAGTTCGGCGGGGTCGTCGCGATCGAGCGGTTCGACCTCGAACTGGCCGCCGGTCAGATCACCGCGCTGGTCGGCGACAACGGCGCCGGCAAGTCCACCCTCGTGAAGATCATTTCCGGGGTGTACCAGCCGACCGAGGGCGAATTGCGGATGCACGGCCGACCGGTGACGTTCCGGGACGCCTCCGACGCCCGCCGGCAGGGTGTCGAGGTGGTCTACCAGGACCTGGCCCTCGCCGACTCGCAGCCGGTCTACATGAACATGTTCCTCGGCCGGGAGTTGACCCGCGGCCCGCTGCGGCTGCTGGACCGCCGCCGGATGGCGCGGGAGACCCAGGAACTTGTGGACGCCCTGGACGTCCGCATCCCCAGCGCGAAGGCGACGATCAGGGACCTCTCCGGCGGGCAGCGTCAGGCGGTGGCGATCTGCCGAGCCACCCACTGGGCGAGCGGCCTGGTGTTGATGGACGAGCCGACCGCCGCGCTGGGGGTGGCCGAGACCGCCAAGGTGGAGCAGCTGATCATGAAGCTGCGGGAGCGGGGCGCGGCAGTCCTCGTCGTCAGCCACAACCTCGACCAGGTGTTCCGGATCGCCGACCGGGTGGCAGTGCTGCGCCGCGGCCGCCAGGTCGGTGTCCGCAACATCGAGGAGACCAGCCGCAACGAGATCGTCTCGATGATCACCGGTGCGTCGGACGAGGCCGAGCGGCAGTGAGCCCGGCTGCTGCTGGCGATCCGGGGCATCGCCAGCAGCAGCCGGCCGGGCTGATGCCTGACACCTCGCGGCCAGAAAACTTGTGCCCGTTGTCGTAGATATTCTCGACCGGGCCGGTTAAAGTATCTCTCGTTGACAGCAGAGGAACGTAAAGACGCGGACGACCTGACCCGTTGCGAGGTCGCGACGGGCAGAGGGCGGGAAGCCGGCGCACAGCACCGCTTCCGCCCGCATGGCAGTGCAGGTATGCAAGCTCCGGTCGACATGACGGAGGGTCGCAGGTGGGGCCGAGGCACGTTCAGGGTTCCAGCTGACAGTTCGTCGCACGGGCGCGAGGCCATGAAGTTGCGTGGGGTCTCGACGCCAGCGAGCAGTTCAGGCAATGGAAGCAGAGGAAAGGGAGGGTTCTACACCGTTGGATCGCCCGCTGCCGGTCGCTGTTCGGGCCGGGCGGACACCGCAGTTTCCATCGAACGAGAGGTGGTCTCCGGTCACGCTTACGCGATCCTCGCAACCGACGTCTGCACAGCAGGCCGGTGCGGAAAGGACAAGCCGACGAACTCGTCGGTAGATGGTGTTTCAGACCCTGTAACCCTGGGCCCCGGCGCGTCAGCGCCGGGGCCCTCGACGTGGAGGTGAGATGGGCCAAGGACCCGAGGACATGTTCGGCGACGAGGACTTCCCCGCGTACACGATCGGTCGTGCCGCGGAGATCGTCGGCACTACCCAGGAGTTCCTGCGCAGGCTGGACGAGGCCAAGCTGATCCACCCGCAACGTTCGGCCGGCGGGCACCGCCGCTACTCCCGCTACCAGCTGCGGCTCGCGGCGAGGGCCCGGGAGATGGTCGACCAGGGGACGGCGCTGGAAGCCGCCTGTCGCATCATCATCCTTGAGGACCAACTCGAGGAGGCCCTGCGGCAGAACCAGAACAGTCGATGAGCACAGCCGCGCCCGGCCACGTCAGACGGTGCGCCGGGAGCGGCTCAGCGCGATCGAACCGAGACCCAGCGCGGCCACGCCCAACACCAGGGCCACGTACGCGCCGCCACGGCCGTTGCCCGTGCCGATCCCGCTGTCCGAGGTAACCACCACAAGCGCGCCGAGCGCCACGCCGACCAGCCCTGTCGCCAGCGCCACGGCCGCGCCGAGCCGACCGGTGCCGGTGCCGACGCGACTTGCGGGACGGGCCAGGGACAACGCGCCGATGATGACGCCGACCAGTGCCACCACGGCTGCCACTGAGGCCCCGAGCCGCCCGGCACTCATGCTGACGCTGGCGGCGACCGGCTGAGTCGCCGCGTACGCGGCCGCCGGAGCGGTGAGCCCGCCGGCAAGCGTGGACGCGACGACGGCGACCACCAGCCGGGCGGTTGACGGATTCCCTGACGCGTTCATGTGTCCACTCCTTCGTCGTCAATCGTTGTGCTCCGATCCTGGCGTCGGGCGGGCTGCCGGTCGTCCGGCGGCGGGACGCCTTCTCGCCTGCCGTCGAGGGCGTACCCGCCTGCCACGGTCGGGGCAGGCACGGCGTGCGCTACAGCGGGCGCGGTAGTGGTGGCTCGTCCGCCAGGGGGAGTCGCAGGCGGCGTACGCGGGGCTACGGTTCCGGCATGAGCACGGGACGGGTGGGTGTCCGAGACATCGGAATCGCCGTGTGCGTGACAGCGGCGCTGCTCGCCGCAGGGCTCGCCGAGGACCGCGCCCACATTTCCCTGGACCTGCTCGGCCTCGCGCTCCTGGCGGCCAGCGGTCTGGCTCTGGCAGCGCGCCGGCAGGCGCCCGTCGCCGTCCTCGCGGTCAGCGGGTTGTGCGGCGTCGGCTACCAGGCGGTGGGGTTCGACGTACCCGCCGTCGCCTTCCTGTTCGCCGTGTACGCCGCCGTGCGGGCAGGGCATCGCGCCGTCACGATCATCGCCGCCGTACTCATGTTGCTCGCACTGCCGCTCACGGCCCTGGCCCGGCCGTTGGACCTTCCGGTGGGCGAGGCGCTCACACGTGCCCGCGGCGCGCTCGAGGTGGCGTGGCTTGTCGCCGCCGCGGCCGCGGGCGAGGCGTTGCGGCAGGCCGAGCGGCGGGCTGACGAAGCCGAGCGCACCCGGGAACAGGTCGCGCGTCGCCGTGCCGACGAGGAACGGCTGCACATCGCGCGCGAGCTGCACGACTCGCTCACCCACCAGATCTCGATCATCAAGGTGCAGGCCGAGGTGGCCGTCCACCTGGCCCACAGGCGCGGCGAGGCGGTGCCGGAGGCGCTGCTGGCGATCCGGGAGGCCGGCCGTGAGGCGAGCCGCGAGCTGCGCGCGACCCTTGAGGCGCTGCGCGAGGACGGCGGCAACACGCAGTGCGGGCTCGATCACCTCTCCGAACTGGTGGAACGCGCCCGGATGGCCGGCCTGGACGCGACGTTGACGATCGAGGGACAGCGACACGAGGTGCCGGCAGCTGTGGACCGGACCGCCTACCGGATCGTCCAGGAGTCCCTCACCAACGTCGCCCGGCACGCCGCCGCCGCGACGGCGTCGGTCCGCGTCGACTACCGCCCGGGTGCCCTCGCCATCCGCGTCGACGACGACGGCACGGCCCGGCTGGGCACGACACCGACGCCCGGTGTGGGGTTGCTCGGCATGCGTGAACGGGTCACCGCCCTCGGCGGTCGGCTCCGTGCCGAGCCCCGCGACGAGGGCGGCTTCAGCGTCCACGCCGAGCTTCCCGTCGGCCCGACACCATGATCCGCGTCCTGCTTGTCGACGACCAGCCGCTCCTTCGCAGCGGCTTCCGCGCGCTCCTCGACGCCGAAGACGACATCGAGGTGGTGGGCGAGGCCGCCGACGGGAGGCAGGGAGTTGCCCTCGCCCGGCAACACCTGCCCGACATCGCGCTCGTCGACATCCAGATGCCGGTCATGGACGGCATCGAGGCGACAAGGCTCATCGCCGCGGACCCGACCCTGGCCGGGGTGCACGTCGTCATCCTTACCAACTACGGCCTCGACGAACACGTCTTCCACGCACTGCGCGCCGGTGCCGCCGGCTTCCTCGTCAAGGACATCGAGCCGGAGGACTTCCTGCACGCCGTCCGCGTCGCGGCACGCGGCGACGCGCTGCTCGCACCGTCGATCACCCGCAGACTCATCGACAGGTACGTCACCGAGCCGCCCCACCTGCGTGCCCACGCTGGCCTGGCCGGGCTCACCAACCGGGAACGGGAGACCGTCGCACTGGTCGCGCGTGGGCTCTCCAACGACGAGATCGCCGACCGCCTGGTGATCAGCCCGCTGACCGCGAAGACACACGTCAACCGGGCCATGGCCAAGTTGCACGCGCGGGACCGCGCCCAACTCGTGGTCATCGCGTACGAGTGCGGCCTGGTCGTGCCGCGCCCACGCTGAGGTGACCGACAGCAGTGCGGCCAGGCGTGGCGAGCGCCGTGATTAGCTGTCGGAATGATCGCACCTGTTCCCCTCGGCACGTGGCCGACTCCGCTGGAGGCCGCGCCCCGGCTCGCGGCCCGGCTCGGGCTGGCGGAGCTGTGGTTCAAGCGTGACGACCTCGGCGGGCTCGGCGGCGGCGGCAACAAGATCCGCAAGCTGCGCTACACCTGCGCCGAGGCGATCGCGGCCGGCGCCACCACGCTCATCACCTCAGGGGCGCCACAGAGCAACCACGCCCGGCTGACCGCAGCGGCGGCCGCGCGACTCGGCCTCGGCTGCGTGCTGGTGCTCGCCGGCCCACGCCCGCCGGATCGGCGCGGGAACCTGCTGCTCGACGAACTGGCGGGCGCGGAGGTCGTCTGGGCCGGAGACGCCCCGCTGGCCGAGGTGGTGGCGGTCGAGGCGACGCGGCGGTCGGCGTACGCCATCCCCTTCGGCGGCACCTCACAGGCGTCGGTCCAGGGCTATGTGGACTGCGCTCGGGAACTGCGCGACCAGGTGCCGGACATCGACGCGACGGAGGTCGTGGTGGCGCTCGGCTCCGGCGGGACGATGGCCGGGCTGGTACGCGAACTCGGCGCCGAGCGGGTCGTCGGGGTGGACGTCGGCGCCCTGCCCGATCCCCGTTCGACAGTCGCCGGCCTACTGCCCGGCGAGGTCGAGCCGGCCGCGCTGCGGATCGACGGGTCACAGGTGGGCGCGAGCTACGCCACCCTCACCGACGGGGTGCGGGAGGCGCTGACAACGACCGCCCGCGAGGAGGGGATCTTCCTGGACCCGACGTACACCGGCCGGGCCATGGCGGCGCTGCTGGCCGGCAGCTTCCCGCGCGGCGCCAACGTGGTCTTCCTGCACACCGGGGGCCTGCCGGGGCTCTTCGGCCATCCTGGGCTGTTCGGCGGCGGGAAAAGCCGCCAGGATCACTGAACGCAGGCACCTCGAACAGCTCGTGCCATGATTGCCCGCATGGGCAAGCAGCAGCACGTCGGCGGATCCGACCGGCACAGCGGATCGGACACTACCGGCCACGACGCGACAGACGGTGACGCGCGCCTCGCCGCGGCGCAGGACCCGACGACGTCGCAGATGACCCTCATCGATCTGGCGTCCGACCCGTCGCCGGCGGTCCGTAAGGCCGTCGCGAGCCGCGGCGACGCGCCCGCGCAGGCGCTGCGACCCCTGGCCCGGGATCACGACCGCCAGGTCCGCGAGGCCGTGGCGAGGAACCCGTCGACGTCGGTCGGCAACCTGCTGCGTCTGGTCAAGGACGCCGACCGGTGGGTCCGCTGGGCGGTGGCCGGCAACCCGGCCTGCGACGAGTCGGTACGCCAGGCCATGGTCGAGGCGCCCGACAAGGAACTTCGTGGCCTCCTCGCCGAGACCCGCGAGCTGGAGCCGGACCTGGCTGCCCGGCTTGTCAACGACGTCTCACCCGAGGTGCGGGAACGACTCGCCACCCACACCCACGACCCCGACGTGATCAACGCTCTGATGGCTGACCGCACCGGCCGCGTCCGCAAGGGGCTCGCCCGCAACCGGCGGACCACCGCCGCGCAGCGCAGCGCGCTGGCCGACGACCCGGTGGTGGACGTCCGTGCGGCGCTGGTCCGCTCGGTCGAGCTGGACGAGGCGGACCTGGAACGCCTCGTCGAGGACCGTTCGGTGCAGGTGCGACTGGCGATGGCGACGTCCGAGATCGTCCCGCCGCACATCCGCAAGGCACTTGAGCGCGACCCGGACGAGATGGTGGCCTCGGCGGCGCGGGACTTCCGCCCGGCGTCGGGCACCGCCTCCGCGGTGCGGGCGCCCCGCATCGCGCACCGACCGTCCGGCGGGGGTACCGCTCAGGCCGGCGGCGCCGCGCGCTGAGGCGGGGCCGTCCCTGCCCGCTCTGGCCGCCCTGCCCGCCCTGCCCGCTCTGGCCGCCTCCTCGGTACGTGTAGTGGCGCGCTGTAGAGCTGCCCCAAATCTGGGGCGCGCGCGACGCAGCTCGTATCGGATTGAGCCACATCCGGACAAGGGTGGGGCGCCGCCGCCTGCCCCACCGGTGGGGCAGCTCCACAGGACTTGCATGGGCAGCTCCGCAGGACTCGCATGGGCAGCTCCGCAGGACTCGCATGGGGAGCTCCACAGGAATCGCATGGGTATGGGCGACCTGACGATGGGGCGGCACAGGGAGCGGTCGACCTCGGCGCTCAGGCGGATCCACGGCGGTGGGTTGCGGCGACCGTGGTCGGAGTCCTACGCCGCGGGGATGAGGGAGGAAGGGGACGGCGCTAACCGAGGTGGACCGTCGGCGTTACAGGCGCGACGCCCTCGGCTGGGGTGGAGCGTTGCGGTGGGCGACCTGCGGCATCGATGACGGCCGGGCGTTCACCGGGACGTCGCGGCGGGCCAGGCGGTGCAGCAGGGCGCGGATCTGGCGCTTGTCCGAGGCTGGGACGGTCTCGTCGAGCAGCCGTTCGCGGATGCTGCCCATGTCCGCCTCGACCTGCGTGAGCGCCGGAGGACTGGCCGGGGCGGGGGTGCCGGCCATCGCGAGTGGCCGGATCGCGGCAGCGATGGGAAGTCCGAGTGTGGCGCAGAGGCTGCGGACCTTCGACAGTTCCGGGTAGCGCTGCCAGTCGCCGGCGAGCCAGCGGAACAGCGTCGATCGGCTGATGCCCGTGTGTCGCGCGATGTCGCCGACCGTCCAGCCGTGCTGTTCCCGTGCGTCCTCGACGGTCTGGCGAACGAACTGCGCGAACGCCATCTGCGGCGTCGTGGGAGTAGTGTCCGTCATCGGAGGTGCCCCCTCGGTGCTGTGGTGCTCGGCGTACGGCACTCGATCGGATTCGGCGTGGCTGTGGCCCTGATGTGATCTTCTCGCAGTCGATGCCGGAGCGCCTCGTCGTCGGGCACCGCTGGCTTACTCGTTCCAGGTTGGGCGGTTACTCAACCACTGATCGCGGGCGGTTTCCGCGGCACGGGCCGGGCGCTCTGCGGGCGCCGTCCGGAGGGGACGGCCTGCGCCGCTCGATCTTGTCAATCGACCGTTGCCGTGATGTCAAGGTAATCTTCTTGCAATCAGACCTGTACTTTCGTCGATGGATTACATAAGTTGCTGTCATCCACCGAAAGTTATGAGTCTTCCGAGCAAAGCCCGCGACGAGCCTCACCTCAGTCGTGCTTCCGCCCCGTGCTCGGCGGTTGATGCACCCTGCCCTTCGTCGCGTCTTCGCCCGGTCGGGAACGGAGACCCATGGACGATCATGCTGCTGGCCCTCACCGCCAGCTCTCCCGCAGATCGCTGATCGCCACCGGAGCACTGGCCGCCGGCGCGCTCGGCGCGTCCGCCCCGGCGATCGGCACCGCCTTCGGCGGCAGCCCCGCACAGGCCGCCGCCGGCGTCACGAAGAAGATCACCCTCTACGCCGAGCAGTTACCCGGCGGCCTGTTCGGGTACGGGCTGGCGCCCGGCCAGGCCACAGTGCCCGGACCGGTGCTGGAGATCTACGAGGGTGACACCCTGGAGATCATCCTCGTCAACACCACGAACCAGCGGCTGTCGATCCATCCGCACGGGGTGGACTACAGCACCGACTCCGACGGCAGCCCGCTCAACGCCTCGTTCAACAATCCCGGTGAGACGCGCACGTACGTCTGGCGCTCGCGGGAGATGTTCGCCGCCTCGGGCCGGCGGTACATGCCGGGCAGCGCCGGCTACTGGCACTACCACGATCACGCCATGGGCACCGACCACGGCACCGGCGGGATAGCAAAGGGCCTGTACGGGGCGCTGGTCGTCCGACGGCGCGGCGACATCCTGCCGGACAAGCAGTTCACAGTCGTGTTCAACGACATGATGATCAACAACAAGATGGCCCCGGACACCCCGATGTTCGAGGCGAACCTCGGCGAGCGGGTGGAGTGGATCGCCATCGGGCACGGCGGCACCTTCCACACCTTCCACCTGCACGCACACCGCTGGGCGGACAACCGCACCGGCATGCTGGAGGGCCCGGCCGACCCGAGCCTCGTGATCGACAACAAGGACCTCAACCCGGGCAGCTCCTTCGGCTTCCAGGTCCTCGCCGGAGAGGGCGTCGGACCCGGCGCCTGGATGTACCACTGCCACGTGCAGTTCCACTCCGACGGTGGCATGGCCGGCATCTTCCTGGTCCGCAACGCCGACGGCAGCATGCCGCCGGGCGCCGAGGAGGCGATCCACAGGTTCCAGGGCCACACCCACACGCATGGCAGCTGACCGAAACCGAGAGTGGGGACGGGCATGACCAGAAACGTACGACGAGCACTCGCCGCGATAGCGGCTCTCGCGACACTCATCCCGGCGACGTCGGCGGCAGCCGCGCCGCGACCGGCAGCGGCACCACAGGCGGCGCAGCCGCAGAAGACAGCGGTCCTGGTGTTCCACGGCCCGGTGGCCGAGCAGCAGGACCCGGTGGCGCGCGCCGCGGACACCATCCGGCAACTTGGCGCCGGTCATGACATCGATGTCATCACCACCAGTGACCCCAGCGTGTTCACAGCGTCCGGGCTGTCCGCGTACCGCAGCGTGGTCTTTCTCTCCGCGACGGGCGCCGCGCTCAACCGCGACCAGGAGTCGGCGCTACAGAGCTACATGAAGGCCGGCGGCGGCTTCGTCGGCATCGCCGACGCCGCCCGCGCGCAGGTCGACTCGGCCTGGTTCACAGGCCTGATCGGCGCCCGCCCGGCGGGCGCCATCCCGGTGGCCGAGCCGGTCGCCCGGGTGACCGCCAGCGGCGAGAACCCGCCGGACGAGACAAAGGAGAAGCTCACCGACGGCGACGCCAACACCAAGTGGCTGGTCCGCACCGCAACCGGCTGGGTCGCCTACGAACTGAGCGCGCCGAAGCAGGTCACCGGGTACGCGCTGACGTCGGCGAACGACTTCACCGGCCGCGATCCGAAGGACTGGACGCTCCAGGGCTCGGCGGACGGCCAGAGCTGGACCGACCTTGACCGGCGCACCGGTCAGGTCTTCCCCGAGCGCTTCCAAACCCGCCGCTTCGACATCACCACCCCGCGGGAGTTCAAGCACTTCCGGCTGAACATCACAGCGAACAGCGGGGAGCCTCTGATCCAGCTCGCCGACCTGCGGCTGTTCACCGGCGACACAAGCGCGCCGCAGATCCCACCGGTGAACCGGGCGGTGGTCAACATCCTGGACCGCCACCACCCGGCCACCGAGTCCCTGCCGATGACGATCACGCGGTCGGACCGCTGGGACAACTGGGACCCGAACCCGATCGGCACCGTGCACACCCTCGCCCAGGTCGAGGAGCGGCACTACAACCCCGGGCCGGGCGCCAACGGGCCGTTCCACCCGGTGTCCTGGTGCCGGGACTACGACGGCGGCCGGTCGTTCTACACGGGCATGGGCCACACCGAGGGCAGCTACGGCGAGGAGGCGTTCCGCACGCACCTGGCCGGCGCCCTCAACTGGACCACCGGCCGCGTCCGCGGCGACTGCCAGGCCACTATCGCGTCCAACTACAAGGTGGAGCGACTCACCGCTGCCAACCAGACCGGTCAGCTGGACCAGATCGGCGAGCCGCACGGGCTGACCATCGCCCCCGACGGCACCGTCTTCTACGTCGGCAAGGCGGCCTGCCCGACCGGCCCGATCGCGGACTGGAACGACCCGAACGTCGGTAAGGGCTGCGGCACCATCCACTCGTGGGACCCGCGTACCAAACAGGCAAAGCTGCTCACCACCCTCGAGGTGATGGGCAACCGGGGCAGCGGCTCGGAGCTGGTGAAGAACGAGGAGGGCCTGCTCGGCATCGTGCCCGACCCGAAGTTCGCCGAGAACGGCTGGCTCTACGTCTACTGGATGCCGCACGAGTCGATCGACAGGGTGAAGCGGGTCGGGCAGCGGACCGTCTCGCGGTTCACCTACGACCGCGAGGCGCAGAGGATCGACCAGGCCACCCGCAAGGATCTGCTGGAGTTCCCGGTGCAGATCCACAGCTGCTGCCACGCCGGTGGCGGCATGGCGTTCGACGCCAAGGGCAACCTGTACGTCGGCTCCGGCGACAACAACTCCTCCGAGGGGTCGCAGGGCTACTCCGGCAACAACTGGACCCAGGAGTACCAGGGGATCTCGTTCCAGGACGCCCGCCGTACGTCGGGTAACACGAACGACCTCGCCGGAAAGATCATCCGAATCCACCCGGAGGCGGACGGCACGTACACCATCCCGGAGGGCAACCTGTTCCCACCGGGCACCGAGAAGACCCGTCCGGAGATCTACGTGATGGGCGTGCGCAACATCGCCCGACTCCAGATCGACCCGGAGCACCAGTGGCTGACCGCCGGCTGGGTCGGTCCGGACGCCTCGTCGCCCAGCCCCACCCTCGGCCCGGCCAAGTACGAGACCGCCACGATCATCACCGAGGCCGGCAACCACGGTTGGCCGTACTGCATGGGCAACCGGCAGCCGTACCGGGACCGCAGCAACACCGACGCGAGCGTGCTGACCGGCTGGTACGACTGCGACAACCTGAAGAACACCTCACCTCGCAACACCGGTCTGGTGGACATCCCGGCGGCCCGGGACAACATGATCTGGTATTCGCCCGACGGTGGCGGACCGGTCTTCCCGAAGCGCACCGACGGCAGTGGCCTGCCGACGTACGTCGCGGCCGACGCCACATACACCCAGCCCTACCTGCGCGGCGGCGGACAGGCCATCATGTCCGGTCCGACCTACCACCGCGACCGCGTCGACACCGACAGCGGCGTGGCCTGGCCGGCGTACTGGGACGAGAAGTGGTTCATCGGCGACCAGTCGAACGCCAACAACCGCGTCGCCGTCACCGTCGACCCGGCCGGCGTGCCGCAGGCAACCCCGCCGGTGTACGCCGAGACGCTGCGGGCCATCATCCCCAGCGGCAACGGCGACACCCGGCTGCAGAGCTGGATGGACGCCAAGTTCGGCCCGGACGGCGCGCTCTACCTGCTGGACTACGGAGGCGGTTTCTTCAGCCTGCACCCCAACCAGAAGCTGATCCGGATCACCTACACCGGCGGGGCGCCCACTCCCGTACCGTCGGCGAACTCGGTGGCCGTGCAGAACAAGCCGCTGACCATCGCCTTCGACGGTTCCCGCTCCGGCGGCGTCAGCCACCGCTGGGAGTTCGGCGATGGCGCCACGTCCACCGAGGCGAACCCCCGGCACACGTACGCCACTGTCGGCACCTACACGGCGAAGCTGACAGTCACGTACGCCGACGGTGAGACGGCGACGGTGCAGTCCACTGTCACTGTGGGCTGTGCGGTGCCCGATGCCCGGCAGACCGTGTGGCTCGATGACACGGACAGCACGGTGCCGAACCGCACTGTGGGGCAGGGGTGCACCATCAACGACCTGCTCGACGACGAGAGCGCCTGGCCCGACCACAACAGCTTCGTGCGGCACGTGACAGCGGTGACCGACGCGTTGCGGGACGACGACCTGCTCAACGCCCGTGAGGCCGGCACGCTCACCCGTCTGGCCGCCGCGTCGGAGATCGGTCGGGAGGGACGCACCGGCTACGAGCCGCTCTTCGACGGCACGCCCGAGTCGCTTCGCGGCTGGCAGCAGGCGCCGACCGGGTCGTTCGCGATCCAGCCGGACGGGTCGTTGCGGTCCAGCGGTGGTCTGGGCATGCTCTGGCACACAAAGGAACTCGGGGACTTCTCCCTGAGGGTGCAGTTCCGCGACATCGCGCCCGGCGACAATCGGGCCAACACCGGCGTCTTCATCAGGTTCCCCGACCTGCGGACCCCGCTGGAGCAGCGCCCACCGGGCAGCTGCGGCACCGTCGGATCGGCCCGGACCTCGCAGGCGTGGATGGCCATCTACTGCGGACACGAGATCCAGATCTACGACGGTGAGACCGGTGAGCCGCAGAAGACCGGCTCGGTCTACAACTTCGACCCCGTGCCGCTGGCCCAGGCCGGCGTCACCCCGAAGAACCAGTGGAACGACTACGAGATCCGCGTGGTCGGCCAGCACTACACCATGATCCGCAACGGTGTGGTGATCAACGAGTTCGACAACACGCCGGGCAAACAGTCCTCCCGCGCCGGCGACCCACCGACGGACCTGCGGCAGTTCCTGCGCGGCTTCATCGGCCTGCAGAACCACGGTGACAACGACCTGACCGAGTTCCGCAACATCCGCGTGCGGGAACTCTAGGAGAGACGATGCCCCGACGACTGACGGCAGCGCTGGCGGCGCTCCTGCTCACGGTGACCCCGTGGGCAGCGACGCCCGCCTCCGCCGCCCCACGCGCCGCGGACCAGGTGCTGACCTGGACCGCCGACGACGACATCACCCGCTACAAGTCCGCTCCCACCCAGGCGGTGGCCGGTGCGACAACGATCATCTGGGAGAACAGCGCGGCCACCGGAAACACCACAGGGATGCCGCACACACTGACCTTCGACACCAGCACCGAGGGCTACAACCACGACGTCACGCTGAACATCCTTGCCAACCCGTTCGACGTCAACAACGGGCGCCACGAGGCGACAGTGACGCTGACCCCGGGCCGCTACCGCTACTTCTGCACCATCCCCGGCCACAGCCAGATGGTCGGCGAACTGGTGGTCACCGACGGCGGTGGCGGCGACGACACCACACCGCCGACGGTGACCGGCGCCGTGTCGGGTGACCGCGACCAGGACGGCAACTACGTCGCCGCCGCAACGGTGACAGTGACGGCCACCGACGCGGGCTCCGGCGTGGACACCGTCGAATACCAGGTCGACGACACGAGCTTCCAGCCGTACACGCAGCCGGTGCGCGTCACGGCGATCGGCGACCACTCGGTGCAGTTCCGCGCCACCGACCAGGCCGGCAACACCAGCGCTGTCGGCTCGGTGTCGTTCCGGATCGTCGAACCGACCCAGGAGGACACCACCCCGCCGGTGGTGACGGCCGCGCTGACCGGCGACCGCGACGGCGACGGCAACTACGTCGGTACGGCCACCGCCACGCTTACCGCCACCGACGAGGGGTCCGGTGTCGCCACCATCGAGTACTCCCTCGACGGGGGCGCCTTCACCGCGTACGCGAATCCGGTCGTCGTGAACACGGTGGGGATGCACATGCTGCACTACCGGGCGACGGACGTCGCCGGAAACACGTCGGCCGAGCAGATGGCGCACTTCACAGTCGTCGCACCGCCGGCCGAGGACACCACCCCACCCACGGTCTCCGCCACGGTGGCCGGTGACCGCAACGACGACGGCGCGTACGTCGGAGGTGCGACGGTCACAGTCACCGCCACCGACGACGAATCGGGCGTGGCGAAGGTCGAGTACGCGCTCGACACCGGAGCCTGGACCACGTACTCCGGGCCGGTCACCGTCCGTGCCGTCGGCGCGCACACAGTGCGGTACCGGGCGACCGACACCGCCGGAAACACCTCCACGGAGCAGTCGACGACGTTCACGGTGGTGGCCGACGGCACCGACGCCTGCCCCGAGTCCGACACCCGGCCCACGGTGATCATCGACGGCGACGACACAGGTGTGGCAAACGTCGACACCGGCGACGGCTGCACCATCAACGATCTGATCGACGAACACGCCGACCACCCCGGCCACGCCGAGTTCGTCAGGCACGTCGAGGCGGTCACCACCGCGCTCGTGACCGCCGGCACGCTCGACCGGCGGCAGCAGGGCGCCATCGTCCGGGCCGCGGCCCGATCGGACGTCGGCGCATGAGTCCTCGAATCTCACCGACAGGGAGTACAACGATGCCCGGACGTACCGTCGTCAAGCTGGCCACCGTGAGCGCCGTCGTCGCCGCCTCGGTGCTGGCGGTGGCGCCCTCCGCACACGCCGACCTGGTCACCCACTGCATCGGCACCGGCGGCGCGGTGACCGTCCCCAACGACCTACTCGTGCCGGCCGGCAAGTCCTGCTCGCTGACCGGCACCACGATCACCGGCAATGTCACAGTCGCGGCCGGCGGCAACCTGGTGGTCACCGGTGGTCGCATCAGCGGTGAGGTACGCGTCGCCGCGGACGGCTACCTCGACGCCACCGACACGAGCGTCGACGGCCAGGTGGTGCTGGCCGCCGGAGGGTACGGCGTCTTCCTCAAGGCCGCCCAGACCGGCACCGTGACGGTGCGGCCGAAGGGCACCGCGACCATCGACAGCTTCCTGTTCGTGGAGGAGTCGACGATCGTCGGGCACGTCAACGCGAGCGCCGGTGAGGTCCGGCTCGACAGTGGAACCCAGGTGCAGCGCAACCTGAGCAGCACCGGCACCTACTACACCGATGTGCACGACTCGTTCGTCGACGGCACCCTGTCGGTGCTGAACAGCTCCACGGGCAGCGTGGTGTGCGGCAGTGCGGTCCGGGGCCGGGCCACCTTCGCCGGCAACCTGGGCGGGGTGCAGCTCGGCCCGAACGGGGTCCTCGACAGCTGCGCCTCCGGTGGCTACTGGGGTGCGGACGTCAGCATCACCAGCACCACAGGTGGCGTCACCGTGGACGACAACATCATCAACGGCCAGTTGACGGTGACGTCGAACGACCCGGCCGCCCAGGTGGCCGAGAACAACCGGATCCGCGGCGGCGTGACGGGTGACCAGGCGGACGCGACCGCCAACCGGGCCGCCCGGGTGGCCGGCCCGGATCGGGAGGAGGCCGGCGAGCAGCGGGCTGAGGTTCGCCGTACCTCGGCCGAGCGGGCAGCCAGCGCGGCGGGCGCCGCCCGGCTGTAGGTAGCCGGCACCGTAACGCCGGGCCGGACGTCAGCAGGCGTCCGGCCCGGCGCTCGTCGCCGACGTGGCCTCAGAAGCGGTGGGCGCTCACTTGATGGCGAGCGCGTTGGGCGGGGAGCCGACCCCACCCGGGATGTTCAGTGGTTTGCAGGTCAGGAAGAAGTCGTAGCGGCCGTCCTGCGCGCAGCTCGCGGCGAGCTGGTCGAGCCTCCACAGCTCGCCCATTGCCATGCCGAGCAGGGCGATCAGCGGTCGGTGCAGCATGCCGCTGTGGTTCACGCCGCGCTCGGGCGCGCGTTCGCCTGTCACCCGGAAGTCCGAGTCGATGACGGGGTCGGCCTCGACGGCGGGTGTGTCACTGGCGACGAGCGCGATCTCGTGGTCCCACAGCCACCGCAGTGTCTGCTCGCGTTGGGCCAGCCCGGGGGACCGGTTGCGGGTGTTGAACTCGATGCGCTCCGGGCGTGACTTCGACACGTAGTTCTCGGCCCAGCCGGTGCGCAGCAGCAGGATGTCGCCGCCCCGCCACTGGACGCCCTGGTCGGCGGCTATGGCGTCAAGCGTCGGCGCGTCGAGGACCACTGTCGTCTCGCAGTCGTACTCGCGGCCGTGCGTCGCGAAGAAGCGTGCTACGTCCAGCAGCACGCCCCGGCCCGCGATGCCCGACTCGGCCCAGTTGTGGATGCCCAACCGCATCGAGTCGCTCGTGTTGTCGGAGGCCGCGAGCCCGTTGTAGAAACCGTGTCGCGGATGGCCGATGTGGCGCAGCGCGTCCAGCTGCGACGTGGACTGGAGATAGAACGAGTCGAGCCAGTCGTCGCGGTGGAACTCGTTGTTGGCGAACACGTGGTGCGCCGTGGCCGGGCGGGTGCCGGTCGGGTACGGGTCGAAGGCGTTGACGGGGTAGTCGAGGTTGAACCTGCGGCCGCTGCGGACGAGTCGCGCGGCCGCCGCCACCCGCTCGGGCGTCAGGAGGTTGATGGTGCCCAGTTCGTCGTCGCGGCCGAAGACGTCCCAGCTCGAGTGGGGCGGGTCCGCGGAGGAGAGTTCGTCATAGGTCGGCATGTGGCCCTTCACCTGGAGCCTTCAGTTCGTCGCTGAGCGCGGTGGCGGTTGCCAGGAGTTGGTCGAGTGCGGTGGCAAGGTCGAGTTCCCCGGCGCCGAGGATCGCCACGGTGGCGCACATTCCCTGCTCGTCGAAGACCGGCGCCGCCATGGCGAACAGGCCGCCGCTGTGCCGGGCGATGCTGAACCCCTGCCGGCGGGCGGAGTAGATCTCGGACTCCAGCCGGGCCTTGTCGACCGCCGACATTCCCTCGGTGGCGGCGTCAAGCGCTGACGGATCGGCGTACGCGAGGAACAAGTGGGTCTGGGCCGCGGTCATGTCGAGCTTCGAGCCGGCGTGCACGGTCACTACGACCATTCGACTCGTGTCCTCCTCGACGAGGGCGACCACCGGCTCCGTGGCGCCGCGGATGCTGAGCACCGCCGTCATGCGGACGGCGGTGCGCAGCTTCCGCAGGTGGGGGCCGGCGATCTCGACGATGCGTTGGCGTCCCAGGGCCTGGATGCCCAGCTCCAGCATCAGTCCGCCGAGCGCGAACGTTCCCCGACGGGTGCCTCGTTCGAGGATGCCTGCGGCCACCATCGATGCGCAGTACCGGTAGGCCGTTGTGCGGTTCAGGCCGGTGCGTTCGGCAACGTCCGCCGCTGTGAGCTCGAGGACCCGAGGGCCGAACAGCGCTAGGATCTGGCCGACGCGCGCAACGGCCCGGATGTCGGAGCTCGAAGCCTCGGTCGGGTCAAAGTTCGCCATCGCTGAATCGTAGTTCACAGAGGGAACGTTCAGGTTTCAGTGTGACCCGTGGGGGAGTGGCGTCATCCGGCCAACCAATTGGTGAGCTTCGTCGTCACCTCGTTGAAGTTGGTGGCGTACCAGCCGACGTCCTGAAGGACCGTTTCGCCGGTATTGGCGGGGCCGTAGACCTCTACCTTCTTGGCGTTCTGCGAGAGGTTCGACTTGGCGGCCAGGTTCACCGGCGCGGTGCCGAGGGCCTCGGAGATGCCGGCGACGGCTTCGGGGCTCACCACCGTCGGCAGGAACCGTTGTGCGGCCTGGACGTTCGCCGAGCCCTTCGGGACCGCGAAGGCGTTGATGGAGGCGACCGTCACGTCCCAGACGACCGTGACGTCGGTGCCCTCGTCCATCAGCGGTACGAGTCGCGAGTCCGCAAGGAGGAACATGTCGACCTGCTTCGATCCGACCGCCTGTTGCAGCGCGCCGACGTTCGGGGCGAACGTCGTGACGTCGCGGATGCTGTCGAGCTTCTTGAGCGAGCGGTCGACGTCTAGCGGGTAGAGGTCCTTCGGGGCCACGCCGTCGGCCAGCAGCGGATATTCAAGGATGCCGTTCTGGATGTTGGTGAGGATGCCGCGCCGGCCGGGGAACTTCTGGATGTCGAAGAAGTCAGCGATCGTCTTCGGCGCCTTGCTGGCGTCGGGGAACGCCTCGGTGCGATAGGCGAACGGTGACGCGTTGATGAAGTTGCCGATGTAGCACTCGCCGATGGTGCCCTCGACGAGGTCCTTCTTGTCGACAGCGGAGAAGTCGAGCTTCTCGAAGAGGGTCCCGCAGTTCTGGGTGGCGGCCGCGGGGGCGACCGCCACCACGTCCCACAGCACGGAGTTGCTCTGCACCTGGGCCTTCACCTGGGCGACGTCCGGCGGTGAGGAATTGACGAATGTGACGTTGGGGTTCGCGGCCGTGTAGGGCGTCTGGTAGTGCTGGATCATCGCCTCCTGGCCGACCCCGCCGTACGCGACGAACGTCAGTTTGACCGGGCCGTCCGGGTCTGTCGCAGAGGCCGTCTCGCCGCCACAGGCGGCCAGCAGGGCCACGGCGGTGATCGCGCTGATGGTCGCGAGACCGCGACTAGTTCTGGTCACCATCGTCACTTCCTTCGGTATAGGTCCGTACGCGAGCCTGATTGTTCAAAGTGCGGTTCATGACTTCGTAATATGAACGCTAAGCGAGGGTGACGTGGCTGTGCAAGGGCCGTTCAGGCACGATGTTTGGAATACGTCGACCGTTGTTCACGTAGTGAACGATCAGACGGCTACGACACGTTGCTTCTCGATCCGCCACCAGGCGACGATCGACTGGCCGACGCTCAGGTCCGTCTGCATGGCGTCGAACCTCGCGCGCCCCACCGTCCCGCCGCGGCCCAGCGAGAGCGCGGCCGTGCGGTAGGAACCCATGTAGCCGATGTCCCGGATGGTCGCGGCCACCGAGTTCGCCCCGGCCGGCACCGCGCCGCCGTCGGTGACGATGTGGACGTCCTCCGGCCGCACCACAAGGGCGACCTGCCCGCCGGCGCTCGCCCGGGACGACACGGTGCGGGAGTCGAGAGCCCAGACGTTGTCCTCCCACACCACGGTGTCGTCGGCGCTGCCGGACAGTTGGAAGACGTTCGAGTCGCCGAGGAAACGCGCGGTGAAGAGGGTCTCCGGTGCCTCGTAGAGTGATTCCGGCGTGCCCACCTGCTCGATGCGGCCTTCGTTGAAGAGCGCGATGCGGTCCGACAGGTTCATCGCCTCCTCCTGGTCGTGGGTGACGAACACGAACGTCGACCCCACCTCGCGGTGGATCCGTTGGATCTCCAGCTGCAACGAGGACCGCAGGTTGCGATCCAGCGCCCCCAGCGGCTCGTCGAGGAGCAGCGCTGTCGGGCCGAAGACGATGGCGCGGGCGAGCGCGACCCGCTGCTGCTGGCCGCCGGACAGCTGGGCGGGATAGTTGTCGTCCCGGCCGGTCAGCTGGACCAGTTCGAGCACCTCGGCGACCTTGCGCGCCGTCTCGGCCCTGGACACCCGGCGTTCGCGCAGCGGATAGGCGACGTTCTGCGCGACAGTCATGTGCGGAAAGAGCGCGTAGTTCTGGAAGAGCATCCCCAGGTTGCGCTTGTGCGGGGGAAGCGCGCTGACATCGGCCCCGTTGAACGAGATCGTCCCCGCGGTGAGCGTCTCGAACCCCGCTATCAGGTTGAGCGTCGTCGTCTTGCCGGAGCCACTGGGCCCGAGCAGCGTCATGAACTCGCCAGGTTCGATGGTGAGCGAGACGTCCGCGACGGCGGGAACCGCCAGGCCGTAGTCCTTTGTCACACCGTTGAGGCGGATCTGCGTACCGGCCCGCGGCGCAACGGATTCGGGCGCGGGCGCGACAGTGGGGGACGGCGTTGCAGGCATGCGTACTCCTAACGGGTCTTTCCTCGGCTACCCACGAACTGCAGGACGAGGCAGATGATGGTGACCGCGGTGACCACGAGGCTGGATGACGCGGCGATCGTCGGGTCGATCTCGACGGTGACGCTGTTGTACATCTGCACGGGCAGCGTCTGGAACAGCGGAGAGCGCAGGAAGAGGGCGATGACGACCTCGTCGAACGACGTCACGAACGCGAAGATGGCGCCCGTGATGATGCCCCTGCTGATCAGCGGCATCGTCACGCGCAGGAAGGTGCGGTGCGGCGGGGCGCCAAGTGACGCCGACGCGCGCAGCAGCTTCGGGTCGAACCCGCCGAGCGCGCTCGTGACCGACACCAGCACGAACGGCACGGCTATCGCGGCGTGCGCGAGCACGTAGCCGGTGATGGTCCCGACGAGCTGCCACTTCAGGAAGGAGATGTAGACAGCCACCGCGATGACGATCGCCGGCGTGACGATCGAGATCATCAGTACGGTCCGCGCGAAACGCGCCAGCCGCCCGGTCAGGTTGTGCAGGCCCAGCGCGGCGGCTGTCCCCACCACTGTCGCGAGCGTGGCCGAGAGCACTGCCACAAGCACCGAGTTGCGCAGCGAGGTCAGCCACACCGGGTTGGTGAAGAAGTTCTCGTACAGCTTGAGCGAGAAACCCTTCGGCGGGAACTGGAACGTCGACGCGGAGCTGAAGCTCATCGGGATGACGATGAGGGTGGGGAGGATGAAGTACAGCCCGACGAGGATCACGATGGCGGTCAGCCACCACGGGATCGGGTCCACCCCCCGTGCGCGTCGGCGGGTGCGGCGCGGGCGGGGCGCCGTCGTCTCGCCCGCCTCCGTCTGGATGTCACGCAACGCGCGGGTCATGGCTGATCCTTCGTACGAGTGGCGGCGACGACGCCGATAGCCGAGATGGTGCCCCCGAGGCGGTTCGCCCAGGCGACGAGCACGAGGGTGACGACGAGCACGAGCATCCCCAGCGCGCTGGCACCGGCGAAGTCGAGGAGCTGGGTCGTGCGCTGGCCGAGCAGTTGGGCGACGAGCGACTGCTGCGGCGAGCCGAGCAGGGCCGGCGTGACGTAGAAGCCGAGGCTCAGCGTGAAGACGAGGATCAGCCCGGCCACGACGCCGCCGCGCGACAGCGGCCAGTACACCTTCCAGAAGGCCCTGAGGGGATGCGAGCCGAGCCCGCGCGCGGCCAGCAGCAGTCGCCTGTCGATGCCGCTGAGCGCACTGAACAGGGGCAGCACCATGAACGGGAGCAGTACCTGGCTCATGGCGATCGTCACCCCGCCGACCGTCCCGTACAGGACGATGTCCAGGCCGAACTGCTCCAGGAACGAGTGCACCGGACCGTTGCGCTGCAAGATGATGATCCACGCGAAGTTGCGGGCCATCACCGACGTCCAGAACGGGATCAGGACGATCACCAGGAGGACGCCGCGCAGTCGCGGTCCGACCCGGGTCATGAGGTACGCGTACGGGTAGCCGAGCAGGAAGGCGATGACGGTGACCATTGCCGCCGTCATCGCGGTGCGGGCGAGCACCCGCAGCGTCACCCCGTCGGTGAACAGCGTCTGGTAGTGCTGGATCGTCCAGTCCGGACTTCCGGCGCTGCGGACGAGGCTCTGGCCGAGTGGGACGAGCAGGATCACGGTGATCAGTGCGAACGCCGGCACGAGCAGGAGCCACTGCGGGCTCGGGGTGCGCCGCCTCGCGGGACCTGGCATCTTCACGTCCGCCTTCCGCCCGTCATCCCGGGCTCGTGTGTCCTGCATGGGTCAGCTCGCAACCAGCGAGCCAAGGGTCTGCGCCGCCTGCTCGAGCGCGTGGACGCGCTCGGTCGACTGGTCCGCGGGGCGCAACATCGCTGTCGTGCCGAGAAGCGCCATCGCGGCCTGGACGTTGCGGGTGGCGAAGACGGGTACCGCCACCGACACGAAGCCCTCCCGGTCGAGGTCGGCCCAGGCGACCCGGTGGCGCCGTACGTCGACAAGCGCGTGCCGCTCCACTGCGGCCTCGGTCGGGGTGAGCCGCTCGTGTGCGCGGGCCACAGCGGCCGGGTCGGACTGGAATGCCAGGAGGACGCGGGTCTGCGCCGCCCTGTGTTCGAGCACGGTGCCGACGCGCACGGTGAGCACGATTGTTGCCTGGTTGGCCTCCTCGACGAGCGTCACCACAGCGCCTGACCGCCCGAGGAAACTCAGCACCGAGGTGAGCCCGGTCCCGTCCGAGAGCTGACGCATGACCGCGGGCGCGAGGGTGAGGATCTGCTGGCGCACCGACACCAGCGCGGAGAGCTGGTCGAGCAGTGGTCCCGGTCCGAATGCGGTGTTGAGGAACCCGGCACGCTGCAACGACTGGAGATACCGGTGCGCTGTCGTCCGGTTCAGGCCGAGCCTGTCTGACACGAGCGCCGGCGTGAGGCTGCCGGTGTCCTGGTCGAGGAGCGCGAGCACGCTCGCGGCGCGATCGATCGACTGGATGGTGGCCGTCCGGGACGGACCGGCGGGGAGGTCCTGCCTGCCGGTGCGGCGTGCGCGATGGCCGTGACGCTCGCCGCTCATCTCACACCGCCTCCGGGAGTCACGTCGGGCATGTGTCGTGCATGTGTCCGGGCTGTGTCGCAAGTAGAGCAGTCGAAAGTTCATAGGGCAACCCTCAACTTCGTATTGTGAACAGCCGTCGGTGCCTCCGGGTGGTCTGGAGTGCGCTCGGGGCTGTGGACACACATGAGCGTGATCCGTATATTGAACTTTCATTACGCATCCCGAACACGCACCACCGACTCAAGGAGGTACTCGCATGTCCGTCGCCGAGGAGACGCGCACGCCGACGCCCGGGCTGCTCAAGGTGCTGGACGGCGCCGTCGACCTCCATTGCCACTCCGGTCCGAGCCCTTTCCCCCGCCGCTTCGACCACGTGGAAGCGTCGTACGACGCGGCCCGGATCAACATGCGCGCCATCCTGTGCAAGTCGCACCACCACAACACCGTGATGGATCTGCTCGCCATGCGAACGCAGCTGGCGAACGCGCCGACGCCCATGTACGGCGGGGTGGCCCTCAACTCCGAGGTCGGCGGCGTCAACCCGTCGGCGGTCGCGGTGGCGATCAACATGGGTGGCCGCTGCGTGTGGGGGCCGACCGTGTCGGCGGGTCAGCACATCCGCGCCCACAGCCACGACGACGGTTTCCCGAGCGCCACAGGCAACCTCTACGAATCCGAGGTGTCGATCTTCAACGCCGCCGGTGACGTGTCCGAGGAGGCGGACCTCGTCACCCGCCTGGTCGCCGACGCCGGAATCCTGCTGACCGGGGGCCACCTCGACGGCGAGTCGATGTCCGCCTACTTCAAGACGGCAAGCGCGAACGGGGTCAAGCGCATCCTGCTGCACCACCCCGACTTCATCGTCGACGTCTCCGAACCCGACATCGAGACGATGCTCGGCTACGGCGCGTTCGTCGAGCACGAGCTCTCGATGTACCACCCACAGGTGCCCGCACCCCGCTGGCCCATCGAGCGACTCGTCGATTGGATCAACAAGATCGGCCCGGAGCGCACAGTGCTCGACTCGGACCTCGGTCAGCAGGGCAACCCGCTCCCTGTCGACGCGTACATCCTGATCGTCCAGCAGTTGCTCGACCACGGCATCTCCGCCGCCGCCATCCGCCAGATGATCTGCCGCAACACCGCCTACCTGCTCGGTCTCGAGGAGACCAACTGATGCGTACGGCTGAGAAGGTCATCATCACCACGGCGGTGACAGGCTCGGTGAACGTTCCCTCGCAGAGCCCTCACCTGCCGCTGTCGGCGGCGGACGTGGCGCAGGCCGCCGTCGAGGCGGTGGAGGCCGGCTCGGCAATCGTGCACATCCACGCCCGGCATCCGGACGGGCGGCCCGCCTTCGAACCCGAGATCTTCGAGCAGATCATCCCGCGCATCACCGAACGCACCGACGCCGTCATCAACATCACCACCGGCGGTTCGTCGGCGATGACGATGGAGCAGCGGCTCGCGGCGGCAGTCCGGTTCCGCCCCGAACTCGCCTCCATGAACATGGGGTCGATGAACTTCGTGTACTCCGGGATCGCCGACAGGGTGACCGAGTGGCGGTACGCGTGGGAGAAGCCCTACGTGCTCAACACCTACTCCCAGCCGTTCGTCAACACGTTCGACCGCATCGAGCACACGCTGCGCACGCTCGGCGCGAACGGAACCCGGTTCGAGTACGAGTGCTACGACATCGGTCACCTGTACTCGCTCGCCCACTTCGTCGACCGGGGCCTGGCCACGCCGCCGCTGCTGATCCAAGGTGTCTTCGGCATCCTGGGCGGCATCGGCGCCGACCACGAGAACCTCGAACACATGGTGCGCATCGCCGACAAGCTGTTCGGCGACGACTACTCGTTCTCCGCGTTCGCAGCGGGGCGGGACCAGATGCAGTTCGGCACGCACAGCGCCTGGCTCGGCGGGCACGTGCGGGTGGGCCTGGAAGACAGCCTCTGGATCGGCAAGGGGCGGCTCGCCGAGAGCAACGCGCAGCAGGTCCGCAAGATCCGCGATGTGATCGAGGACCTCGGCAAGGAGATCGCCACGCCAGCCGATGCCCGCGCGCTGCTCGCGCTGCGCGGCATCGAAACCGCCGAAGGGAGCCCACGCGCATGAGTACGTATGCCGCAGACGACATCCGGTCGCGCCTGACGACCTCGACCCCCACCCGGGCGGTGGACGTGTCCACGCCCATCAGGCCCGCGCAGTGGATCGAGTTCCACTCCTTCGCCCCGACGGTGGTCGGGCCGAACGGCAGCAGGACCTGGATCGCCCGCGCCGCCAATCTGGTGATCGCCTACACCGAGGCCAGGGCGGGCGACGTGTTCGCCCGCGCCGCGCAACCGGACGAGTACACGGTCCTCATGTACTCGTCCAGCGCCCCCGTCACGGTGTCCACCGCCGGCCGTACGGAGTCGGTGTCCGAGGAGGCGTTCGTCGTCGTACCGCCGGGCGACAGCGAGATCCGCGTCGACGGCGACGGCACACTCATCCGGCTGTTCTCCAACCGGGCCGAGGACCTGTGCGCGAGTGCTGTCAACGCCGCGGCGTACGCCGAACCCGACGAGCGGGTGGCTCCACTTGCGCCCTGGCCCGACCCGGTCGGCGGGTTCGCGCTGCGCGTCTACCGGTTGGCTGACACACCGATCGCCGAGGGCCGGTTCGGTCGCATCTTCCGGACCACCAACCTCATGGTCAATTTCCTCGCCGAGGAGCCGAAGCCCCGCGACGTCCGCAAGTTGTCGCCGCACCACCACGACGACTTCGAGCAGGTCTCACTGGCCGTCAAGGGCCGTTTCATGCACCACATCCGCTACCCGTGGGGCCCGGACTCGACGCGCTGGCGGCCCGACGAGAGCCGTGAGATCGCCACCCCGTCGATCTGCGTCATCCCGCCGCCCACAGTCCACACGACCCAGGGGGTCGGCCCGCACCAGCAGCTCATCGACATCTTCTCCCCGCCGCGCGAGGATTTCTCCGCCTCGGGGTGGGTGTTGAACGCCGACGACTACCCGATGCGGTGACCGGCCTGCCGGGGCAGTCGAGCCGATTCCGCGAGTCCCTCGCCGACGTCCACGCGCCGGCCCTCGGCACGTGGGTGAAGATCCCGGCGATGGAGATCATGGAGCTGGTCGCGCTTGCCGGCTTCGACTTCGCCGTCATCGACCTGGAACACTCGCCGATCACGCTGGAATCGGCGTACCAGCTCATCGGTACCGCGCTCTATCTCGGTGTCGCGCCCCTGGTCCGCGTGCCGGGCACCGACGCGGGTGTGGTGCAGCGGATGCTCGACGCGGGCGCCGAGGGCATCATGATGCCGCACGTCGACACGGTCGAGCAGGCCCGCGCGGCGGTGTCGCTCGTGCGCTTCCCGCCGCTCGGGTCGCGGGGTGTCGGCTCGACCAGCCGGGCCGGCGCGTGGGGTGCCCGCTCCCGCGCGGAGTACCTCCGGTACGGCCAGCGGGAGGTCGTGCTCATCGCGCAGATCGAGAGCGCCGTCGGCGTGCGCAACGCCGGGGCGATCGCCGCGGTCGAGGGTGTCGACGCGTTGCTCGTCGGCGCCGCGGACCTCTCGGTGAGCGAGGGTCGGACCGAATCCGACCCGGCCATCGCCGCCCTGATAGCGGTGACCATCGAGCAGGCGCGCGCGGCCGGCGTTCCGGTAGGCAACGCGGGCGGTTCCACGGTGGAGGCCGTCCGTGCGGCAGTGGACGCGGGATTCCGGTTCACGACCATGAGCAATGACGCGAGTTTGTTCGGCGCCGCCGCGAAGGCGGCCGTCGACGCGGCCAGGACCGTGACGTACGAGTTGGAGGGTCCATGACTGACGCACAGACGAACGCTGCGCCGCTGAGCGGCAAGGTCGTGCTCGTCGTCGGAGCGAGCGCGGGGATCGGCGCCGACACGGCGCGCGTCCTGGCCGCCGACGGCGCGGCGCTGATGCTCGTGGCACGCACCGAGGGACCGCTCGCCGCGTTCGCCACCGAGCTGACCTCGGCGGGGCACGACGTCGCGTATGCGACCGGCGACGTGTCGGACGCCCGGGACGTCGCCCGGTTCGTGGACGCCACCGTCGAGCGGTTCGGCCGGCTCGACGGCGCGTTCAACAACGCGGCGATGACGCAGGCCGGCCGCCTCGACGAGGTCTCCGAACCGGACTTCGACCGGATCATGGCGGTCAACGTGAAGGGCACGTGGCTGTGCATCCGCGAGGAGGTGCGGGTCATGCGGCGACAGGGTGCGGGCTCCATCGTCAACGTGAGCAGCATCGGCGGGATGCGCGGCAGCTCCGGCATGGGCGCCTACCAGGCCACCAAGCACGCCGTCATCGGCCTGACCCGCACCGCCGCCCACGACTTCGGCCCGCTCGGCATCAGGGTGAACGTCATCGCGCCCGGCCCCACCGAGACCCCCATGCTCGCCAAGACCCGGCTGGCCATCCCCGGCGGTGTGGAGGCGCGGGTCGCCGCCACGCCGCTGCGCAAGGTGGGAACCGGAACCGAGGTCGGTGCCACGGCGGCGTTCCTGCTCAGCGACCGGGCCAGTCACCTCAGCGGCGTCGTGCTGCCCGTCGACGGCGGTTTCAGTGCCTGACCCGGGAAACGGCACCGTCGGGACCCTCCGGCTCCCCGCACAGGTGCACTTCGGGTACGGCGCGCGGGCGCAACTGCCGGAGGCCGTCGGTGTCCACGGCCGGCGGGTGCTCGCCGTCGTCGACCCGTTCCTCGTGCGGACCCCGTTCCTCGACGACACCGTCGGCGCGCTCACCGCGGCCGGGCTCGACGTGCGCGTCTACTCCGACATCACACCGGAGTTGCCCGTCGACACCCTGGACACCGCCGCCGCGACGGCCCGGGCGTACGGCGCCGACGTCATCCTCGCGATCGGCGGCGGAAGCGCGCTCGACGCGGCCAAACTGATCGCGCTGCTCTGCGCCCACGGCGGCCCGCTCAGCAGGTACTACGGCGAGAACCTCGTGCCCGGCCCGGTGGTCCCGATCGTGGCGGTGCCGACGACGGCCGGCACCGGCTCGGAGGTGACACCCGTGGCCGTCGTGTCGGACCCGACGCGGGACCTCAAGGTGGGCATCTCCAGCCCGTTCCTGGTGCCGGTAGCGGCCATCGTCGACCCGGAGCTCACCATCGGGTCGCCCGCGACGGTGACCGCGTACGCCGGCATCGACGCGCTCGTGCACGCTGTCGAGTCGTACACGGCACGGCCCTTCGACCTCGACTGGTCCGCTCGCCTGCCGGTGTTCACAGGTCGCAACGCCCTCGTCGACGGCATCGCGCTGCGCGCCGCGGGGCACCTCGGCCCGTGGCTGCCGCTGGCCGTGCGGGAGCCCACCGATCGGCGTGCACGCCAGGAGGTCGCCATGGGCGCGCTGCTCGGGGGGATCGCGTTCGGCTCGACCGGCACCCACCTGTGTCACGCCCTGCAATACCCGATCGGCGCGCTCACCAGGACCCCCCACGGGCTCGGCACGGGACTGATGCTCCCGTACGTCCTCGACGCTCTGCGCGTCGATGCCGACGTCGCCGAGCGGACCGCGACGCTCGGCGCCGCGATCGAGGGGATCCCGCCCGGTGAGGCCTCTGCCGAGCGGACCGTCGCCCGGATCGCGCGGATCAACAGCGAGATCGGCGTGCCCGCGAGCCTCGCCGACATCGGCGTCGAGCGCGCGCACCTGCCGCGGCTGGCCGACCTGGCACTCGGTTCGACACGCCTGATCGCGATAGCCCCTGTCGCGCCGTCGCGGGAGCTGCTGCTAGACATCCTCGAACGCGCCCACGCGGGAGCCCTGGCGGATCGGAGTGCCAAATGACCCTGCACGCGGACCTGTTCATCGACGGGCAGTGGCGGGCCGGCTCGGACGGTGAGCGTTTCGACGTCGTCGACCCCGCCGACCTGTCGACAATCGCCCGCTTCGCCGTCGCCTCGGAGCAGGACTGCATGGACGCCGTCGACGCTGCGGCCGCCGCGCAGGACGGCTGGGCGGCGACCGCTCCGCGCGAGCGCGGCGAGCTGCTCCGCGCCGCCTACGAGATCCTCACCGCCGAGGTCGAGGTCTTCGCCGAACTCATGGTCCGCGAGAACGGCAAGTCCTGGGCGGACGCGATCGGGGAGGCCACCTACGCGAAGGAGTTCTTCCGCTGGTTCGCCGAGGAGGCAGTGCGTGTGCCGGGCGACTACCGGCTCTCGCCCGCAGGCGACAAGCGGATCATCGTGGACCGGCAGCCGATCGGTGTCTCGCTGCTCATCACCCCGTGGAACTTCCCGGCAGCCATGGCGACCCGCAAGCTCGGCCCCGCGCTCGCCGCGGGGTGCACGACGATCCTCAAGCCCGCCCGGGAGACACCTCTCACGGCGGCGTACGTCGTCGAGGTTCTGCGCCGTGCCGGGGTTCCACGCGGCGTCGTCAACCTTGTCACACCGGTCCCGACCGGCCCACTCGTACGGCGGATGATCGATCGTCCCGAGGTCCGGAAGCTGTCGTTCACCGGCTCGACCGAGGTGGGCCGCGAGCTGCTGCACGCCTGTGCCGACAGCGTGGTGAGCGCCTCGATGGAGCTGGGCGGGAACGCGCCTGTCGTCGTGCTGCCCGGTGCCGACCTGGAGACCACAGTCGCGGGCGCCCTGCTGGCGAAGATGCGCAACGGGGGCTCGGCCTGCACCGCTGCCAATCGCTTCTACGTGCACAGCTCCGTGCACGACGAGTTCGTCGCGCGGATGGACGCCGCGCTCGCCGCCGTCTCGGTGGGTCGGGGGCTGGACCGCAGCAACGACCTCGGGGCGTTGGTCTCCGTGCACGAGCGGGACAAGGTGGCCAGCCTCGTGCGGACCGCCGTGTCGGAGGGCGCGACGCTTGTGCGCGGGGGGCAGTCGTCGGCCGACGGTGCCTTCTACGACGCGACGTTGCTCACCGACGTTGCCCACGGCTCGACGATCACCACCACCGAGATCTTCGGGCCGGTGACCGCGGTGGTCCGCTTCGACGACGTCGACGAGGCGGTCCGGATGGCGAACGACACCATCTACGGCCTCATGGCGTACGTCTTCGGCGAGGAGCGCGAGGCCATCGCCGTGGCCCGCCGGCTCGAGGCCGGGATGGTGGCTGTCAACAGAGGTGTCGTGAGCGATCCGTCCGCACCGTTCGGCGGTGTCAAGCAGAGCGGCCTCGGCCGGGAGGGCGGCTCCGAGGGGATCCTGGAGTTCCTCGAGGAGAAGTACATAGCCCTCACCGCCTGACGGCACAACCACGAACCGCACCGGGTCAGCTGAAGTTCCAGCCAACCCGGTGCGGTGTCGTCCCGGGGGAGTCAGATCAGCAGGTGCCGACCTGCTGCCACGGCCCGTTCGGCGTGCCGGGCAGTTGGTTACGCGTCCACCACTGGGCCTTCCAGAGCTTGCCGCCGTGCACGACGGTCTCGCCACCGGTGTAGACCCACGACGAGGTCCAGCTCAGGTGGGTGCCTGTCGCGCACGCCGTCGACGCGCCGACCTGCATCCACGAACCCCACGGCGAGGAACCCGGCGCCTGGTTCTGCGTCCACCACTGCGCCACGTGTGCGGCGCCACCGTGGCTGACGTAGTCACCGCCGGTGTAGACGGTGCCGGCGTCCCACGTCGGGTAGGCGGCTGTCACCGGACCGCTGGTGGCGGTCGCCGGTGGACGTCCGGCGCCGGTCGCGGTGACCTTCACCCGCAGCTCGTGCCCGACGTCGGCGTGCTGCACCGTGTAGTGCTGCCCGGTAGCGCCGCTGATCGGTTCTCCGTCGCGCAGCCACTGGTACGCGAACGACAGTCCGTCGACGTTCCAGGTGCCCGGCGTGGCGGTGAGGCGCTGCTCCCACAGTGCGGAGCCGTTGATGCCTGGCGCGACCTTGTTGAGCGCCGGCGCGTCCAGGTCCCATCCGTCGATCTGCGGCCCGGTCGGCGGCTTCTGGTAGCCGTGGGCCGTCATCCGCCAGTCGGGGCGTACCTCGCACGGAGCACAGTCGGGCCAGTAGTGCGCCGGTTCCCGCCCGGTCACCGGGTTGCGGTAGTGGAACCACATGGGCACGATCGCCGGCCAGGCGATGAACCTGCCGGTGCCGCCCTGGAAGCCCTCCCCGCGTACGCCCATCTCGCTGAGCAGGACGTCCGGGCGGTACCTGGTCACCAGGGTGCTCGGCGCCGGGTCGGGCAGGTCCGGGTTGCGCGGGTTCGCCGCCGCCCAGCCGCCGGCCCAGTTGACCGACTGCCAGTAGAACTCGTCGATGGTCAGGCTCCACACCCGCCAGATGCCGTTCTCCAGCACGAACTCGTCGTTGTACATGGCGCCGTTGAAGGTGCCCGGGTTGTTGATCGACGTACGGGGCTGAAGCAGCCGCGCCCGCAGGGTCGCCGACCGGCCGTCCTCCGACACGATCACCACGGGCTGCGGACGCCAGTGCAGGGACAGGCTGTTACGCATCGTCGACGGGTTGTTTCCGTAGACGGTGCGACCGGCCTGCGCGATGCGTTCCGGCCCGATGAAGTAGCCGGCGAACGGCGAGAGCTTGTGACCGTTGGCCGCGTGGATCTGCGACATCTCCAGGATCCGCAGATCGTCCAGATAGGCGGTGTAGGCCATCGAGACGTTCTCGGCGCCGTCGAACGCCTGCGACCGGTCCAGCCGACGCTTGAGGTCGGCGAGGTCCGTGTTCGGCGGCGCGGTCCCCGCCGGCTTCGCGCTGCGCCCGGCGACGTCGAGGAACGCCGGTACGACAGTTGCTGGCGCGGCGACGCCACCGTTGCCCCAACCGTCGGCGTAGGTGGCGACGATCAGCGGGGTGATCGCCATGTCCTTGAGCTTCCACAGCCCGCCGTCCTTGACGAACGAGTTGCGGAAGACGGAGAACTCCCACGAGGCGGCGCGGGTGTTCGCGTCACCGACCATTGCGAACTCGATGCCCCGGGCGATGGCCTCCTGCCCGTTGGGGCTCACCTCGACGATCGTGTCGAATAGCGGCCGCTCGTTGAGGATGCCCTGGGAGAGGTTTTCCGGCCCCATCCGCTCCATGGCCTGACGGACGCCACTGCTGCCCTGGTAGGCGCCGACGCCGTCGATCCGGACAGTGCCGTCGGAGGTGAAGAGGTCGACGACGTCGGACCACATGCGACGGTCGACGTAGTAGCCGTAGGCGTGCTGGAGGTTGCGGACCGCGTCCTCGTCGTTGAGCCGGCTGATCCGGGCCGCCAACTCGCCGACGGTGGCAGTCGTGGCCGGCGCCGCGCCCGTCGGCGGCGGGATCGGTACGCCTGCCTCGTCGGGGGTGAAGTGGTAGGGAACGATCGGCAGCGCGCCGCCGACGTTGCGCCAGCCGGTGGCGTACGCGCCGGCGTACTGCGGGTAGTAGCGGAGAAGCTCGATCTGCCAGCGGCCGTCCCTGAGGACGTACTCGTTCTCGTAGATTCCGCCCTCGATCCGCGCCTGACCCTCGCCGTCACCCAGGAAACGCAGGCCCGACCAGCGGCCCTTGGCGGTGGTGCCGTCGGCCGAGAGGTTCACCAGAGGCTGGTCGATGACAACTGTGTGCAGCGAGCCCGGCCGGATGCCGTCCATGCCGCCGGCGTCTGCTTCGAGCCACGCCGCGATCGCCGAACGACCGGCCGTCGTCTGATCCCCCCACTGCAACGTGCCGTCGGTGGCGAACAGTTCGGCCATCTCCGACCACCGCCCGAACTGGGCCAGGTGGGTGTACGCGCGTTGGACGTCCTTGACCTCGCGCAGGGACTCGACCCGTTCGACATCCCGGGCCAGCGTGTTGATCGTCGTCGACACCGCCACGTTCGTGGTCGTGCCCTGGGTTTGTGCCGATGCTGCCGGTGGGTTGATGGCCACCCCGGCTATCAGGAGTAGCGCTGTGGCCACACTTGTCACACGTCTCATGCTCACGCCCCTATCCGTTGCCGTTGCCGTTGATTCGCGGAGCCCTCGGGCGAGGGTGTCGGGCAGATTCGCGCCACCGTCCCGGGCGGCAGGCGATGCCGCGAAACGTAACTGAAATGTTCGTCATACGCTAGATCGATTTCGATGGACGAACATTTGGGCGGCGAGGCGGCGCACTTTCGGCGGTTCGGGCAGCGCGCAGGGCTGATCAGGCGACACGGGAGGCGGAACGGCCGGCGTGCAATCCACTTAGCGCGGATACCGGATTGCCGGTATCGCTATCCGCACGCGCCTGGCCAGGCGTGCCGCGTCGGCAGCGCGGCTGGGGCGGTCACGCAGAAGGGCCCGGCCACCGTCACGAGCTGAGATGGCCGGGCCCTCCGACGAGCGGTCAGAAGTCGTCGACGTTGATCGTCACCCGATGGGCGCTCGACTTCCAGTTGGGCACGTTGATTACGTCGTACCCGCCGCCGCGCTGACCCACTGTGACTCGTACGACGCCGAGGTTCGCCGGGGTCGCCGGGATGAACACGTCCATGCCGGTGATGAAGGTCTGACTGAAGAACTCCGGCAGCGGGGCGGTCAGGTCGGTCACCCCGTCGCTGTCGTCGTCGAAGGCGAACAGGGCGATCGTCCTCTTGAGACGCGGCGTGTTCGCGGGGTTGAGGACGTCCCTGCCGTTGATCCAGAGCTTGTCGCCAGCGTCGCCCTGGTCGCCCCACCACTCCTTCTGGCGTTGGATCGTGAGCGCCGTGTGCCTGTCGCTGGTGTCGACAAGCGCGCCGAGACCCTCGCCCGGCACGCTTGTGGCCAGGCGCACGAACGAGTCCGAGCGGAGGAACGGCTGGAAGTAGAAGTGGTGCGTCGGGGCGCCGGAGCGGACGATCGCGAGCTCGTAGCGGGCCGTGGCGAGCACCGGGAACGGCCCGAACGAGCCGTCGCCGGTAAGCGGAACCCGATGCGTCGGCCGGGACGACAACCGGCCGCCGGTGAGGTAGCTGACCGGGTAGACCTCGACTGTCGCCCCGGTGACGCCGATGTTGCTCGGAAAGAGCACCGCGCGCCCGGAGACCCGGGCGGTGCCGAGGATCTGGGGCACGATCCGGGTCGTGTGGGGCTCGCGACCGCGCAGGAACCGGAAGATCTCGCCGAACGACTCCGTCGACGACACGGTCTGCGTGTGGGACTGGTCGGGGAAGTGGACGTTCGCCGCGCCGACGACGGTACGGGCCGGGTCGCCTTCACCCCAGATGGCGAGGGTGGGCACCCCGCCCGGCGGGGAGGCCGCGGTGCGCCCGTCCAGGTTGACGTAGTGCGCGACCCGGGCGGCCCGCGCGGGGGAACTGGCGAGGTAGCCCTGTGTGACGAAGGTGCCGAGGGAGTGCGCGATCAGGTCGACCTTGTCCGCGCCACTCGCGGTCAGGAGACGGGAGATCCGTGCGTCCAGTCCCGCGTACACCTGGGGCAGGATCGTCGCGATGTTGGGCGAGTCGTACTCGTGGGCCTCGATGATGTCGATGGGGTAGCCGTTGCTGGCGAGGCGTTTGGCCTGGGACTGGAACTGCGTGGCCGATCCGGCGCTACCGTGCACGAAGATCACCGGCCGGTACGTCGGTGGGGCGGCGGCTTCGGCGGCACGCGGGGCGGGGACGATGGACAGGCTGACAGCGAGCGCGAGCCCGGCCACCACGGAGAGCATTCTCCGGTGGGGTGTGTGCATGGATCCTCCACCTGACGGACGAAGTATTTGCACTGCTAGCGCAAGTATCGTGTCAGGGTGTGGCGCGACGGTCCACACCTTCCGGGCGGGCGCCGGTCGCGGTGGAGGCGATCAGTTGACCTCTCTGGCGAGCAGGTCGCCCACTGCGGCTCGGACCGGATCGGGGTTCGCCCAACTCCAGTTGGGGTGCGCGCGGTTGGTGAGCAGGGCCAGCACGAGCCGCCGGCGGGGGTCGACAAGGAGCGACGGGCCGGCGAAGCCGGTGTGGCCGAAGGTCCGGGGTGCGGCGAGCCGGCCCATGAACCAGCGCTGGTCGAGGACGACACCGAGGCCGTGCGCGGCGGTCCGGTTGGGACGCTCGGGGTCGACGGCGGGCTTCCCTGCGTTCTGGTTGCTGAGCATCCGGCGCACCGTCGCCGCGGCGAGGATCCGCCTGCCCTGGTAGGTGCCCCCGTTCAGGAGCATCTGACCGATGACCGCGAGGTCGGTGGCGCTGGCGAAGATGCCCGCGTGACCGGCGACGCCGCCGAGGTGGTTGGCGACGTCGTCGTGGACGGTGCCCCGCAGCAGCCCTCGCGACGAGCGGGCGTCGGTGGCGACCAGCCGGCTGGCCCGCGCACTGCCCGACAGCCAGGTGTTGGGGTTGAAGCCGGTGTCCCGCAGGCCGAGCGGGCCGGTGAGGTTGCTCTTGAGCGCCTGGTCGAGCCGCTGACCGGTGACCTTCTCGACGATCCTGCCGGCGACCATGAGCCCGACGCTCGAATAGCGGAACGTGTCGCCGGGCACGGCACCGGAGACCAACCCCGTGGTGAGCACGGCGTTCCACCGGGCCGCGTTGTCGGGCAGACCGGTGACCTTCGCGCCGACCGGCAGACCGCTGGTGTGGGTGAGCAGCATCCCGACGGTGATCCGCTCCTTGCCCGTCCCGGCGAAGGCGGGCAGGTAGTCGCGGACCGGGGCGTCCAGGGCGACACGTCCCTTGTCGACCTGCTGGAGCAGCAGGATCGCCGTGTACACCTTCGTGACCGAGGCGAGATCGAAGATGGAGTCGGGACGCATCGCGACGCGCTGGCCCGGCGGGAGGAGCTTCGGTCCAGCGCCGTAGCGCAGCGCCTCCCCGACAGCGGTGTGGACCGTCGTCTTCCCGTCCACGAGGACGACCGCGACGGCACCGGGGAATCCCTTGTGCTGGACGGTCTGACCGGTGGCGGGCAGCTGCTTGCGGAGCAGCGCCGTCACGTCCTGCGCGTACCGGGCCTGACCAGCCTGCGCGGCACCGCCGCTGGGGGAGGCGGTGGCGCTCGGCGAGCCGGACGGCGCCGCCGCCGAGCCGAAGCCCACCCGGTTTCCGGCCGCGTCGGTAGCGGTCACCGCGTCGCCGGATCCGGCAAGACCGGGCGCCGACGAGCCCTTGTCGCCGCAGCCGGCCAGGGCGGAGGTTGCGGCGGCCAGTCCGGCCCCGAGCAGAGTACGACGAGCCACGGGCATGCCCGAGATCCTGACAGCAGGTCAGGGCGCATTTCAATCGGCCCACCCGAACGTCGACAACGGGCACCCGGCCGGGCGTCCCGGTTGTCACCAGGTGGACACGGTCAGTGGGCGTACGCCTGTTGTGCGACGATCGACGGGAGTCACGCCAGCGACCCGTCCACCGCTCTGCCCGCGCCCCGTTCGCTGGCAGATACGGGGGAGGGCCACGCCCTTCGTACCCCTTTTGGAGAGCACGATGTCCCGCTCCGCCGTCCGGGCCTTCGCCGCGCTGAACGCAGTGCGACCCCCCGACCAGCCCTCCCCGGTCCTGGGTAAGGCAGTGGTGCTTGGCGGCAGCGTCGCCGGTCTGCTGACCGCCCGGGTCCTGTCCGATTACGCGGAGAGCGTGCTCATCATCGACCGGGACGACCCGCAGATCAGCGGCGCGCGGCCCGGCGTGCCACAGGGGACGCAGTTGCACGCGCTGCTGCCCGGCGGCCTGTTCCAGCTCGAGCGACTGTTTCCCGGCTTCCGGAAGCAGGCGATCGCCCAGGGCGCTATCGAGGCGCCCCCGGCCACCCGGCGCAGCTACCTCGACGGCCGCCTCAAGGTGGTCGTCCCCGACGACGCCGACAGCCTGGCGGGCAGCCGACCCCTGTTGGAGGGGCTGATCCGCCAGCACGTGCTGCGCCTGCCCAATGTCAAGACCTTCACCGCCCGCGCCACGGGTCTCGTTATCGAGGGTGAGGCGGTCACCGGTGTCCGCTGCGACGTCGGCGGGGTGCCCGGTGTCGAGGGTGGTGACCTGGTGGTGGACGCCATGGGGCGGTCGAGCCGTCTCTCCGACTGGTTGGAGCGCGCCGGCTGGGAGCGGCCCGCGACGCGGCGGATGCCCGTGCACCTGAACTATGCGACAGCCCTTTTCCGGCGGCCCGAGCAGGACCCACCGGCGAAGGTCGTCCTGGCGCTGCACACCCCGGCGACAATGACTGACGTGGCGGGCGCGGCATTCTTCGCCATCGAGGACGGCCGGTGGATGGCAATGATGGCCGGCTACGGCGACGACCGCCCGGGGAGCACCGCCGAGGACTTCGTCCGTCGGCTGCGGGAGCAGTTCCCGCCGGAGTTCGGCGAGGTCACCGCCAACGAGATGCTCGGCGACGTGCAGACCTACCACCACGCCGACAGCAGGCGTCGGGATTTCCACGCGCTGCGGCGCTGTCCGGCGCGGCTCGTCAGCGTCGGTGACGCCGTCGCCTCGTTCAACCCGGTCTACGGGCAGGGCATGACGGCGGCGGCACTGCATGCGGTCTGCCTGTCGGCGTACCTGCGGTCCGACCCCGACCTGACCACCCCCGCCCGCCACTTCCTCGCCCTACAGAAGGTGGTGGTCGACGCCGCCTGGTCGACGTCGACCTCGGCCGACCTGGCGCTGCCGCACTTCGACGGGCCGTACCCGCGCGGCTACCGCATCTCCAGCTGGGTCAGCCGGCAGATCATCGCGGCGACCATCACGGACGTGGAGACCGCGCGGCGGTTCAACGACGTCGTCTCCATGCAGGAGCACCCGCTCTCGCTCGCCACGCCTGGTGTGATCCTGGGGGCGATACGCGCGAACCGGCGCGCACGCTGACCGTGGACGGCGGCGGGGCGGCCGTCGTCGTCGGCTAGCGCGGGGTCTCGCGGAGGACGTTGACGACGAAGCGGTGGTCGTCCAGCTGCGGAAGCCCGGACACCCCCATCCAGCCGACGACGCCGGTGCCCCGCACCCGCAACGGCACCGCGCCGCCGGCTGCCGCGTACCGGGCGGCGGGCAGACCGTACTTCTGCGTCAACGTCACGTCCTTGTCCCGGCAGAGGCGGGCCATGTACAGCGACGAGCGCTCGAAGCGCATCACCACGCGTCCCTTGCGGCGCAGCCACGCGTCGTTGTCCCGCGTCGAGCCGGGCAGGCCGCAGTGGAACAGCTGACGCCCGGCACGCCACACACCGACCGCGACAGGGAGTTCCCGTTCACTCGCGGCTGCGACGGCACGCATGCCCAACTCGTACGCGTCGATCTCCGACAGGCCGGCCAGCTCCAGCTCCGCCTCCTCGCGCACCAGCTCGTCAAGCGTGGGCCACACGTCCTGGTCGGATGTCATCTGTCTACTCCTCGTCGTACGGGTCGGAACGTGGATCACCAGGCGCAGGGCGCGTAGTCCTTCAGGAAGCAGCCGTACAGGTCCTCACCCTGCTCGCCGCGCACGATCGGGTCGTACACCCGGGCGGCGCCGTCGACAAGGTCCAGCGGGGCGTGGAAACCCTCGTCGGCCAGCCGCATCTTCGTCGGGTGGGGCCGCTCGTCGGTGATCCACCCGGTGTCGACGCTCGTCATCAGGATGCCGTCGGTAAGCATCTCCTCGGCGCTGGTGCGGGTCAGCATGTTCAGCGCTGCCTTGGCCATGTTGGTGTGCGGGTGTCCGGGGCCCTTGTAGCCGCGCCCGAACTGGCCCTCCATGGCCGACACGTTCACTATGTACTTGCGCCGGGCCGTCGCCGCTGCCATCGCCGGTCGCAGTCTGCTGACCAGCACGAACGGCGCCGTCACGTTGCACAACTGCACCTCTAGCAGCTCGACCGGGTCGACCTCGTGCACCCGCTGCACCCAGCTGTTCACCGAATCGAGGTCCGGCACCAGGCCGCCCGCGTCGATGGCGGTGGACGCGGCGATCCGCTCCGGTGAGGCGGAGCCACTCGTCAACGCCAGCGCGGTGAGCGCGTGCGGGGTGAGCGCTGTCGACTCCGCGGCGGCGGTCAGGCTCCCGGCCGGGCCACCGCCCGGCTTGGCGAACGTGATCAGCTCCGGCAGCGGACCGTCCGGCAGGGCCGCGGCCTCCGCGGCGACGAGCTGCGCGTACGCCCCGGGGGAGCGACGCACGGTCTGCGCCGCGTTGTTGATGAGGATGTCGAGGGGACCCTGGCTGCTGACCGAGTCCGCCAGGGCGATCACCTGCGCGGGGTCGCGCAGGTCGATGCCGACGATGCGCAGGCGGTGCAGCCAGTCCGCGCTGTCCGGCATCGCCGCGAACCGACGGACCGCGTCGTGCGGGAACCGCGTGGTCACCGTCGTGTGCGCGCCGTCGCGCAGCAGCCGCAGCGCGATGTACATGCCGATCTTGGCCCGGCCTCCGGTGAGCAGCGCGCGGCGGCCGGTCAGGTCGGTGCGGGCGTCCCGACGCTGCCTGTTTAGCGCGGCGCAGGACGGGCAGAGCTGGTGGTAGAAGGCGTCCACCTCGCGGTAGCGCTGCTTGCAGACGTAGCAGCCGCGCGGGTTGTGCAGGACGCCCGCCGTGGCGCCGACGGTGGGCGACGCGAGCGGGATGCCCTGGGTCTCGTCGTCGATCCGACCGGGGGCGCCGGTGGCGGTGGCCTCCGTCACCGCCCGGTCGGCGGCCAGGATGGCGTCACGCCGCTCCTCGCGCCGACGCTGCTTGATCACCTTGTAGAGGCGCGCGGTGGCCCGCTGCACCCGCAGCACGTCGGGGTGGTCCGGAGGCAGCTCCTCCAATGCCGCGAAGACGCTGAGACAGGTCTCCAGCTGCGCACGGTCGATCGCGTGCTGGGCGTTCTTCGGGTGTGTGTCCGCCGTCATGCGTCTGTGTCTCGTCCCGTTCCCGGTGCCGGATGAGCCGGCCCACCTCAAGTCCGACCCGAAACTGTACGCACCGTACGGCGTCGAACGCATCCCGCGCTCCGTGCCCCGCCCGGAGCGGTGACGGCTTCAGGCAGCGCGGCCGAGTCGCCAGTAGCCCATGAACGCCACAGCCCGCCGGTCCAGACCCCGTTCGGCGACGAGGTGCCGCCGCAGGGTGCGGATCGCGCCGGCCTCTCCGGCCAGCCACGCGTACAGCGGCGTCGCGGGCACCTCGTCGGGGACCTCCCACAGGATCTCGGTGTCCACGTCCACGTCCGAGATCGACTGGGTCGTGCCGCACGGGTGGGTGAGCAGTTCCTCCGCCGCGGCGGCGACGGCGGGTACCAGCTGGCTGCCGTGCCCGCCCGTGCCCCGGGGCACCCAGCGGACCTCGACGCCGTGCGGTGCCGCCAGCGGCAGCACGTCGCCGGCTTCGGGCACCTCCAGCACGACGATGCCCCGCGTGTCCTGGGGGAGCCGCTCGCAGATGCCGCTGATGGCCGGTACTGCTGTCTCGTCGCCGGCAAGCAGCAGGCAGCCCGCCGTCGGCGGCTGGAACTCGATGCCGCCGTGGTCCCCGTCGTAGCCGGCGTCCGGGCCGACGAGGGCGACCTCGTCACCGACGCTCGCCCGCCGGGCCCAGCGCGTCGCCGGTCCGCTGTCGCCGTGCAGCACCAGGTCGACGTCGACCTCGGCCAGGTGCGGACGGACCGCGCGCACCGTGTAGGTGCGAATCGGGTTGCGCCGGTGCTCGGGCAGGGCCCGCCACGCGGCGTACCAGTCCGGCCCCTGCGGCAGGTCCACCCCGCGCCGTCCGGGCAGCGGCAACGCCAGCTTGATCCGCTGGTCGTAGCCGTTGTCGGCGAAACGGTCGAGGTCCGCCCCCGTGAACGTCACACGCGTGAAGGAGGGGCTGAGCCGCTCGACCGCGCGCACGGTGACGGCGAACGAACGCCACGGTGCGACGGGCAGGGTCTGGGTCAGGGTGCCTGGCATGAGGAAAGGCTTACCTAACTTGATGATGAGCTGTCAAGCCGTTCCCGCTTCCGGGCAGGCCACCGCCCCCCGAAAGGGTGAGGGATGCTGGGTCCGTGCAGATCACGATCCTCGGCCCGCTCGCTGTCGACGGACAGCCGATCCGGGGTGAACGGCTCGCCGCAGTGGTCCGCGCGCTCGTCGACGCGCGCGGGCGGGCGGTCTCCACCAGCCTGCTCGTCGACGCCGTCTGGGACGGCAGCCCGCCCGACGACGCCACGGGCGCCGTCCAGGCGTTGGTGTCGCGGGCGCGTCGGCTCGGGCTGCCCGTGGTCGCGGCGCCGGGCGGCTACCGACTGCCCGCCGACGAGGTGACCGTCGACGCGGTCGAGGCACGTGCCCTCGTCGACAGGGCGCGCGCCGCGATGCGGTCCGGCGACCTTCGCGCCGCCCGCGACACCGCCGATCAGGCCCGTGCCCTGTTCGGCGCTGTCCCGGCCCTCGACACCGCCGAGGACGCGAACCTGTTCGCGGACGTCGCCGCGCTGCGCGCCCAGACGGCGCTCGCCGGTGCGGGCCCGGTCGACGAGGCCGACCTGCGTCGGCTCGCCGCGCGTACGCCGCCGCACGAGCCGTCGGCAGCCCTGCTCGTGCGGGTGCTCGCCGCCCAGGGCCGCGAGGCCGAGGCGCTGGAGGTGGTCGAGCGGCTCCGCGAGGAACTGGCCGACCGGTACGGCACCGACCCGGCGCCGGTGATCACGCAGGTCCACCTGGCCCTGCTTCGTGGCGAGCTCACCGCACCGGAGGCCGCGACGACGACGCCCCGCCAGCCGGGGTTGCCCGCCGGGTGGCGCCGGCCGATGACCGCCCTCGTCGGCCGGGAGCGGGACGTCGAGGCCGTGCGGGACGCCCTCACCCAGGCGGCCCTGGTGACGGTCGTGGCAACCGGTGGCGCCGGCAAGACCCGGCTCGCCGCCGAGGTGGCGCGGCGCGCGGTCGAGGCCGGGCAGCCGGTCCGGGTGGTCGAACTCGCCGGCCTCCGCTCACCCGACGAGGTGCTGCCCACGGTGCTCGCGGTGCTCGGTGGCGCGGACACCTCGACCACCGGCGGCAACCTGGGTCTCGAACGGCGGGTGCTCAGCCCGGAGGAGCGGCTGCGGGCCGTGGCGCCGGACGTCGACGGGCTTGTCGTTCTGGACAACTGCGAGCACGTCCTCGGCGCGGCGGCCACCGTCGTCGCGGACCTGCTGGCCGTCACCTCGCCGGAGGTCGCCGTGCTCGCGACGAGCCGGGCACCGCTGGGCCTGGCCGGCGAGACGGTGCACCGGCTGCCCGTCCTGCCGGACTCCGACGCGCTCGGGCTGATCGAGTCCCGGGCGCGGGCCGGCGGCGCCGTGCCGACCTGGGACACCGAGCGGGCGCTCGCGCTGTGCCATCGGCTCGACAACCTGCCGCTGGCGCTCGAACTGGCCGCGGCGCGACTGCGCCACATGCCGATCGACGATGTGCTCGCGGGGCTGACCGACCGGTTCGCGCTGCTCGACGACGCCCTGCGGGGCCTGCCGGAGCGCCACGCGAGCCTGTGGGCGATGGTCGACTGGAGCCGCGAACTGCTCGCCCCCGACGACCAGGCGCTGCTCCAGCGGCTAGCTGTCATCCCCGCGCCGTTCACAGCTGACCTCGCCGCCGTCGTCGCCCAGAGCGCCGACGTCCGACGCGGCCTGGCGACGCTCGTCGAACAGTCCCTGCTGACCCTTGTCGAGGGCGAGAGCCCGCCCCGCTACCGGATGCTCGAAACGGTCCGCGAGTACGGCGAAGCCCGCCTCGACGCGGCCGGCGAGCGGGACCGGGCCATGGCCGGCCTTGTCGACTGGGCCCGGGAGCGGGCCGTCGCCCTCGGCGAGCGGTTCATCGGCCCCGGCCAGATCGAGGCGCTCGACGGCTGTGCCACCGAGCAGGACAACCTGATGGCGGGCCTGCGCTGGGCGCTCGGGCACGACGACGAGCCGGCGGCGGTCGACGTCGCCACCGCGTTGCTCCACCTCTGGACGGTGCGCGGCCTGCACCTGGAGGTCGTCGGGTGGGCGCGGGGTCTGCTGCACGTCGACGATCCGCGGCGGCGGCGACACTCGGCGATCCAGTCGGGCCGGGCCGCCGGCCGACCACTGCCCCACGCCGACCGGCTCGCCTGGATGTGCCTCGTGATCGGCCTGAACGCCGGCATCAGTGGCGAACTGCGCCTCGCCGCGCTGGCCCGCCGGGCCCTGCGGCGGCTCCTTGCCGAGCGGTCGTCCGAGATGTCATCCCGGATGACCGCGCTCGCGACGGCGTTGCCCGGCTTCGACGGGGCCGATCTGGAGAAGAGCCTGACGAGCGCGACAGGGCTGGTCGCGCATCCGGACCCGTACGTGCAGGGGCTCGGCCTGTTCGCCCGCGCGGCGGTACGGGAGAACGGCGGTATGCCGCAGGCGTCGATGGTCGACGCCGAGCAGGCGTACCTGCGCTTCGAGGCCGTCGGTGACCACTGGGGCATGGCGATGTCGGCCGGGGCCGTCGGGCAGTTCCTGATCCCGGCCGGTGAGGCCCGCTCGGCCGAATGGCTGGCGCGCAGCGTCCGGCACATGGAACTCGTCGGTGCCACGCAGGACGCGCGGTCGATCCGGGTGCGGCTGGACATGCACCTTGCCCTCGGCGGGGATCCGGAGGCCGCGCGACGGTTGCGCGAGACGGCGACATCGGGCCAGGCCGATCAGGCCGACGTCGCCCAGGCGCGCCTCGGTCTGGCGCATCTCGCCTGGCAGCAGGCCCGATACGACGAGGCGCTCGCGCACGCCGACGAGGTGAGCCGGACACTGGCCGAGTGGGTCGGGCCGCCGCCGCAGCCGCGTGTCATGCTCCGGGTCGGGTTGGCCGGTCTACACCTGCGGATCGCCGAGGCGCGGCCGGCGTCGGCCGGTGACGTCGACTCCCGGACGGTCGCCCTGCTGACGCTCGCCCGCGACGACGCGCTGGCCTCGCGCGATCTGCCGGTGATCGGGGCGTGGGCGCTGGGCGGCGCCGAACTCGCGGCGTACCGGGGTGACGTGGGCGTCGCCCGCGAACTGGCCGCGCTCGCCACGCGGATCGGCAGCCACGTCGAGTCGTTCTTCCCGCCCGGGTACGGCGAACGGCTCATCGCCACCCTCGGGGACGAGGAGCAGCGTGAGCCGTTGCTGGCCGCGTGGCGGGAGCGGCCGGTGGCCATGGCCACCGCCCGGATCCGCGACCTGATGGGCGACCTGCTCGCCTGAGGTCAGATCTTCCTGCGGTACGCCCGCAGCGCCAGCGGCATGAACAGCGCCACGAAGACGGCGCACCACGCGAGGGTCCACCACACGTGGGAGCCGAGTGGGGTGCCGAGGAACAGCCCACGTACCGATGCGACCAGGTGGGTCATCGGGTTGACGTCCACGAACGTCCGCATCCAGCCCGGCAGGGTGTCGGCGCTGACGAACACGTTCGACGCGAAGCTCAACGGCATGATCAGCGCGAACATCAGGCCCTGTACGGCACCCGGGGTGCGCACCTTCATCGACACGTAGACCGGCAGCCAACTGAGGCACAGGGCGAACAGCACAGCGAGCAGGCACCCGGCGATGGCCCGCACCGGGCCGGTCTCGATCCGGAAGCCCATGAGGTAGCCGATCGCGAGGGTCGAGACCGTGACGATGACGTACCGGACGACGTCGCCGAGAACCGCGCCGACCAGTGGTGCGGAGCGGGGGATCGGCAGCGACCGGAACCGGTCGAAGATGCCCTTGGCGATGTCGGTGTTGAGGTTGACGCCGATGGCGATGGCCCCGGTGGCGATGGTCTGCGCCAGGATGCCGGGCAGCAGGAACTGCAGGTAGTCGTGGGTCGAGCCGGCGACCGCGCCGCCGAAGATGTACACGAAGATGACGAGGAACAGCACCGGCTGCAACGTGACGTCGACGAGCGCCTCGGGCGTACGCCAGGTCTTGATGAGGCTCCGCTTGGTCAGCGCCAAGGAGTGCCGGACGAGCCGGAACGGGCGGGGTTGGCCGACGGCCGTCGGGCGCGCCGGCCCCGTGGTGCCGATCAGGGTGCTCATGCCGCGACCTCCGTGCGGTCTGTGGTGTCGTCGTCGGATGCCGTACGCCCGGTGAGGGTGAGGAACACCTCGTCGAGGCTCGGCAGATGCAGGGAGAGTTCGGTGACCGAGATCCCTGCGGCGGCGAAGCGCGCGACGCTCTCGGTGAGGGCCTTGTCGTCGGTGACCGGAACCGCGAGGACGCCCTTGCGGATCTCGTCGGCCCGCGTGCCGGAGCCGACCTCGGACAGGATCGCCGCGATCCGGGGTAGCTGCGCGGGGTCGCTCGGCCGGACCTCAAGGGTCTGCCCGCCCACCACCCGTTTGAGCCCGTCGGGTGTGTCGTGTGCGATGACCCGCCCGTGGTCGATCACCGTGATCGCGTCGGCGAGCGCGTCGGCCTCCTCCAGGTACTGCGTGGTGAGCAGCACTGTCGAGCCGTTCGACACCAGCGACCGGACCACGCCCCACATGTCCTCGCGCTTGGCCGGGTCGAGGCCGGTCGTCGGCTCGTCCAGGAAGATCACGTCAGGGGAGCCGACGAGGCTGGCGGCCAGGTCCAGCCGCCGCCGCATGCCTCCGGAGTACGTCTTGGCCGGCCGGTTCGCGGCGTCGGTCAGGTCGAACCAGTCGAGCAGTTCGGCGGCCCGCCGCCGGGCGCCGGCGCGCCCCAACTCCAGCAGCGTGCCGAACAACTCCAGGTTCTGCCGCCCGGTCAGGTCCTCGTCGACGGAGGCGTACTGGCCGGTGAGGCCGATGCTCTGCCGGACCCGCTCGGCGTCGCGGACCACGTCGAAGCCGCCGATCCGGGCGGTGCCGCTGTCCGGAGCCAGGAGGGTGGAGAGGATGCGCACGGCTGTGGTCTTGCCGGCACCGTTGGGGCCGAGCACCCCGAGCACCGTGCCCCGGGGCACGGCGAGGTCCACGCCCCGCAGCGCTCTCGTCTTCCCGAAGGTCTTGACGAGGCCGTCGGCCTCGATCACCAGGTCGTTTGTCATGCGGCACAGCCTGCGCGGGTCGCCTGACACCGCGCCGACATGACGCCGACACGACCTGACACCGCACGACCTGACACCGCGCCGGCACCGCCCGGGGGGTGGGCATACCGCCGAGGTACGACCCAGGGAAGATGAGCCATTCAATTCATGATTCTCAATATGATGGCGGCTATCTCGAATGAGGTGCGCTCACGAGGCGTACCGCCATGATGCGGAGGAATGCATGGTTCGCTGGCGTACCCTCACCGGCCTGGTGGCCGCCGCGCTGGCCGCGGCCAGCCTCACCCTCGCGGCCCCGGCCGCGGCCGACAGTCCGATCACGCCGAACGTCGTCGGCGGTAGCCGCGCCGCCCAGGGCGAGTTCCCGTTCATGGTGCGGCTCTCGATGGGCTGCGGCGGCGCCCTCTACAGCTCCCGACTGGTGCTCACGGCCGCGCACTGTGTGGGCGCCACCGGCACCAACACCAGCATCACCGCCACCCTCGGCGCGGTCGACCTCCAGTCGTCGAGCCGGATCACCGTTCGGTCGAACTACGTCTACCGGGCGCCCGGCTACAACGGCAGCGGCCGGGACTGGGCGTTGATCCGGCTGGCCACCCCCGTCACCGGGCTGAGCACTCTGAAGATCGCCACCACCACCGCGTACGACAGCGGCACCTTCACCGTCGCCGGCTGGGGGGCGGCGCGGGAGGGCGGCAGTCAGCAGCGGTACCTGCTCAAGGCGACGGTCCCGTTCGTCAGCGACTCCACCTGCAACGCCTACTACGGCGGCGACGTCATCGCCGCCCAGGAGATCTGCGCCGGCTACGCCAGCGGCGGGGTGGACACCTGCCAGGGTGACTCGGGTGGCCCGATGTTCCGCCGGGACGCCGCCAACGCCTGGATCCAGGTCGGCATCGTCAGCTGGGGCCAGGGCTGCGCCCGGCCCAACTATCCCGGTGTCTACACCCAGGTGAGCTACTTCGCCTCGTCGATCGCCTCCGCCGCGGCGAGCCTCGGCGGCTGAGCGCGACAGTGACCTGATCGACGGGTCAGCGGCCCCCTCGACGCTGGTCCCACGGGCGGCCCGGACGACTGTCCGGGCCGCCCGCCGGCGCGTGCCCCGCCTACCGGCTCCTCCGGCAAGATCGGCCGGTGACCCCGGGTTGCGAGAACGACTCACATCGTTATGTTAGGTTAGCCTCCCCTAACCAAGCGATGGAGTTTAGAGGCATGCGCTCACACCGTTTCCTGGCCGGGTTCGTGGCCCTGGCCGCGACATTGGCGCTGGCCGCCTGTGGCGACTCGACCGAGCCGGAGGAGGCCTCCGCCGCCGGCGGTTCCGCCACCTTCCCGGTCACGATCAAGCACGCGCTCGGCACCACGACGATCAACGAGAAGCCCGAGCGGGTCGCGACGGTGGCCTGGGCCAACCACGAGGTGCCCCTCGCCCTCGGCATCGTCCCCGTCGGCATGGCGAAGGCCAACTTCGGCGACGACGACGGCGACGGCGTCCTGCCGTGGGTCGCCGAGAAGCTCAAGACGCTCGGCGGCACCGCCCCCGTGCTGTTCGACGAGAACGACGGCATCAACTTCGAGGCCGTCGCCGACACCAAGCCGGACGTCATCCTGGCCGCGTACTCGGGCCTGACCCAGCAGGAGTACGACACCCTCAGCAAGATCGCCCCGGTCGTCGCCTACCCCGAGGCACCCTGGGCCACCGCGTGGCGCGACACCATCAAGCTGGAGAGCCAGGCCCTCGGCCTCGCCAAGGAGGGCGACGCGCTGATCGCCGACATCGAGAAGCAGATGACCGACGCCGCAGCGAAGTACCCGCAGTTGGCCGGGAAGTCGGCGATGTTCATGACGCACATCGACCCCACCGACCTGAGCAAGATCGGCTTCTACACGACGCACGACACCCGGGCGCAGTTCTTCGGCGACCTCGGCCTGAAGGTCCCGGCAAGCATCGCCACCCTCTCCGCAGGCACCGACAAGTTCAGCCTCAGCCAGAGCGCCGAGCAGATCCAGGTCTTCAACGACGTGGACGTCATCGTCGCCTACGGTGACGACAAGCTCCTCGCCGCCGCGCAGGCCGACCCGCTGCTGTCGAAGATCCCCGCTGTCAAGCGCGGTTCGGTGGTCATGCTCTCCGGCGCCACGCCGCTGGGCACCGCCGCGAACCCCACCCCGCTGGCCATCGGATTCGTGCTGAACGACTACGTCGCGATGCTCGCCAAGGCAGCCGACAAGGTGTCATGACCACGCTCGACCCGCGTACCGTGCCGGACGCCGCAATGGTGCGGCGTCCGGTGCCGGTCCGACTGCTGTGGTTCGTCGTCGCGATCGCGGTGCTGCTGTTGCTCATGGCGGCATCGGTGGCGCTGGGCTCCCGCAGCGTCGGGTGGTCCGACATCCTCGCCGCGTTCCAGGGCGTGGACGACACGATGGAACAGGCCGCCGTCACCAAACGGATCCCCCGCACCCTGCTCGCCGTGACCGTCGGAGCGGCGCTCGGCCTGGCCGGGGCCGTGATGCAGGGCGTGACCCGTAACCCGCTGGCCGACCCCGGGATCCTGGGCGTGAACATGGGGGCGTCGCTCGCCGTGGTCACCGGCATGGTGATGTTCGGCCTCTCCTCGCCGACCAGCTACCTCTGGGTCGCGATCCTCGGCGCCGCCCTCGCGGCCGTCTTCGTGTACGCCATCGGCTCTCTCGGACGCGGTGGCGCGACGCCGCTCAAGCTCGCGCTCGCCGGCGCCGCCACCTCCGCCGCGCTCGCCTCGCTGATCAGCGCCTTCGTGCTGCCCCGCAACGACGTGGCCGGCAACTTCCGCTCGTGGCAGATCGGCGGCGTCGGCGGGGCCACCTACGACAGCATCCGGCAGGCACTGCCGTTTCTCGCGGTGGGTCTGGTGGTCTGTCTCCTGTCCGGCCGGGCGCTGAACTCGCTCGCCCTCGGTGACGACCTCGCCGCCGGGCTGGGCGAGCGGGTCGCCGTGGTGCGAGGTGTCGCGGGCGCCGGCTCGGTACTGCTGTGCGGCGCCGCCACGGCGGTCGCCGGACCCATCGGCTTCGTCGGCCTCGTCGTACCGCACGTGTGCCGGCTGCTCATCGGGCTCGACCACAGGTGGCTGCTGCCGTTCTCCGCGCTGCTCGGCGCGTCGTTGCTGACCGCCGCCGACGTCGTCGGCCGGGTGGTGGCACGCCCCGCGGAGATCGACGTGGGCATCGTGACGGCGCTAATCGGCGCACCGTTCTTCATCTACATCGTCCGGCGGCAGAAGGTACGCGAGCTGTGAGCACTGCGACTCTGACGGCCGTCACCCACGGCCGGGTCCGCCGTACGCGTCGACGGCGGGTCGTCCTCGCCGTCCTCGCGACCCTCGTCGTCGCGGCGTTCGCCGTCTCGCTGATGGCGGGACGCACCTTCTATCCGCCCGCCGACGTCCTGGCCGTGCTCTCCGGCGAGGACGTCCCCGGCGCGTCCTTCACCGTCGGTACGCTCCGCCTGCCGCGCGCCGTTCTCGCGGTCCTGGCCGGCGCCTGCTTCGGGCTCGGCGGCGTCACCTTCCAGACGATGCTGCGCAACCCGCTCGCCAGCCCCGACATGATCGGCATCAGCTCCGGCGCGAGCGCCGCCGCCGCCTTCGCGATCGTGATGCTGAACCTCGGCGAGGCGGGCGTGTCCGCCTTCGCGATCGTCGTCGGGCTGGCGGTGGCGCTCGTCATCTACCTGCTGTCCTTCAAGGACGGCGTCGCCGGCATCCGACTCGTGCTCATCGGCATCGGCATGGCCGCCATGCTCGACAGCCTCACCGCGTACGTCCTGAGCCAGGCCGCCGAGTGGGATCTGCAGGAGGCGTTGCGCTGGCTCACCGGCAGCCTCAACGGCGTCACCTGGAAGCAGGTCACGCCGGTGGCCGTCGCCATGGTCGTCCTGGCACCGGTGCTGCTGGGTCAGGCCCGCAACCTGTCCATGATGCAGTTGGGTGACGACACCGCGGCGGCGCTCGGTGTCCGCCTCGAACGCACCCGGATCCTGGTCATCGTCGCGGCCGTCGGCCTGATCTCCTTCGCCACCGCGGCCACCGGACCGATCGCCTTCGTGGCGTTCCTGTCCGGGCCGATCGCCGCCCGGCTCGTCGGCCCGGTCGGGTCGCTGCTGCTGCCGTCGGCCCTGGTCGGGTCGCTGCTGGTGCTTGTCGCGGACTTCGTCGGCCAGTTCGCCTTCGACACCCGCTACCCGGTGGGTGTCGTCACCGGTGTGCTCGGCGCCCCGTACCTCATCTACCTGCTCATCCGGACCAACCGCGCGGGAGGCTCGCTGTGACCACCACCCACACGCTCGCGGTCGAGAGTCTCATGCTCGGCTACAAGGACCGCGTCGTCATCTCCTCGCTCGACCTCGTCGTGCCGCCCGGAAAGATCACGGCGATCGTCGGCGCGAACGCGTGCGGCAAGTCGACACTGCTGCGCTCCATGTCGCGCCTGCTCGCGCCCCGCGCCGGCCACGTCCTGCTCGACGGCAAGGCCGTGCACCGGCTGCCGGCCAAGCAACTGGCCCGTACCCTCGGGTTGCTTCCCCAGTCACCGACCGCGCCCGAGGGCATCACGGTGGCCGACCTGGTCGGGCGCGGGCGCAACCCCCACCAGCGGGTGCTCTCGCGCTGGAGCAGGCAGGACGACGCCGCCGTGGCGGCGGCCCTTGACGCGACGCACACCGCCGACCTCGCCGACCGTTCGGTCGACGAGCTCTCCGGCGGCCAGCGGCAGCGGGTCTGGATCGCCATGGCCCTGGCCCAGCAGACGGACCTGCTGCTCCTCGACGAGCCGACGACGTTCCTCGACGTCAGCCACCAGATCGAAGTGCTCGACCTGCTCACCGACCTCAACCTGACCCGCGGGACGACGATCGTGATGGTGCTGCACGACCTCAACCTCGCGGCCCGGTACGCGGATCATCTCATCGCGTTGGCCGCCGGTACGCTGCACGCTGCGGGTGAGCCGGCGCAGGTCCTGACGCGAGAGTGCGTCCGTGCCGTGTTCGGCCTCGAAAGCCAGGTCATCATCGATCCGACGTCGGAGAAGCCCCTCATGTTGCCCATCGGCCGCCATCACGTCGTCCCGTCCGCCGGTGCTCTCTCCCCGCTCGCCGGGGCCTGACGTCGATGGCGGACGACCTCACCAGCGGCGGCGCGGTGCTGCGGCGCGCCCTGCGCCGCCAGCGTGGCAAGGTGCTGGCCGGCACCGCGCTGCTCTGCACCCATCAGGCCGCCGAGGCGCTCGTACCGGTGGCCATCGGCGTGATCATCGACCAGGCGGTCGCCACCGGGGACGTGCCCGCCCTGCTGCTCTCGCTCGCCGGCCTCGCCGTCCTGTTCACGGTCCTCGCCTACGCCTACCGGTTCGGCGCGCGCCTGAACTACGCCGCCGTGGAGACCGAGGCGCACGCCGTACGGGTCGAGATCGCCACCAGCGCCCTGGATCCGCGCGGACACCGCTCCGGTATGCGTGACGGGGACCTGCTTGCCGTCACCGCCTCCGACGCCGAGTTGTCCGCGCTCGTCGTACGGGTCGCCGGGCTCTGCGCCGCGGCGGTCACCGCCATCGTCGTGGCGGCCGTCGCGCTGCTCGTCGTCGACGTCCCGCTCGGCCTCGGGGTGCTCCTCGGCGTACCCGTCGTGGTCATCCTGCTGCAACGGATGGCGCCGCTGCTCACCCGGCGCAGCGCCTCCCAGCAGGAGGCGCTGGCCGCCACGACCGCCCTCGCCGTCGACCTCGTCACCGGCCTACGGGTGCTGCGCGGCATCGGCGCACAGCACCACGCCGCGCGCCAGTACGCGGCGGCAAGCGGCCACGCCCTCGACGTCACACTGCGGGCCGCCACCACCAAGGGCCTGCACCTCGGCCTCACCACAACTGTCAACGGCCTGTTCCTCGCGGCGGTCGCCGGCGTCGCCGGCTGGCTCGCGCTCCAGGGCCGGCTCACCATCGGCGAGCTGGTCGCCGTCGTGGGGCTGGCCCAGTTCGTCGCCGAACCGGTGCAGACGCTCGGGTACTCCGTGCAGCTGTTCGCGATGGCACGCGCGTCGGCGGGACGGGTCGCCCGGATCCTCGGCGCCGCCCCGCTGATCCAGCCGGGCACCGGCGGGCAGCCCGCGCCGAGCCCCGCGCGCCTCGCCCTCGACAAGGTCGGGTACGCCGGGCTCGACGACGTGTGCGTGCGCGTCGACGCCGGTGAGGTGGTCGGCGTGCTCGCGTACGACCCGAGCGAGGCCGAGGCGCTCGTCGCGCTGCTGGCCGGCCAGGTGCCCCGGGAGGACTACCGCGGCACCGTGTACGTCGACGGGGTACCCGCCGAGGACCTGGACATCGACGCCGTACGCAGCACTGTCCTCGTCGAGCAGCACGACGTGGCGTTGTTCGAGGGGACGCTACGCGCCAACCTGGCAGCCGGCGCCACCGTCGACGACACCGTCCTGCACGCCGCCGTACGGGCCGCCGCCGCGCAGGACGTGCTGGAGGCGCACCCGCACGGCATCGACCGCGTACTCACCGAGCGGGGGGCGAACCTGTCCGGCGGGCAGCGACAGCGGATCGGGCTCGCCCGGGCACTCGCCGCCGACCCGCCCGTGCTGGTGCTGCACAACCCCACCACTGCCGTCGACGCGGTCACCGAGGCGCTGATCGCCGAAGGGCTCGCCGGCGCCCGTACGGTGGCCGGTCGGGGCACAGTGCTCGTCACCAACAGTCCGGCCCTGCTGCGGGTCACCCACCGGGTGGCAGTGCTCGACCGTGGACGGGTCATCGCCGAGGGCCCGCACGAGGAGCTGCTCGCCAGCGACGCCCGCTACCGGGAGGAGGTCCTGCGGTGACCGACGAGCCGACCACGACCGGCGCCGAACCTCGGCGGCTGCTGCCGACTGCCACCGCCGCACAGACCTGGGCAGCCCTGCGGGCCGAGTTCGCCCGCCTGCCCGGCCTCAGTGCCGCCGCCGTCACGCTGCTGGTCGCCGCGTCCGCGACAGGGCTCGTCGCCCCATGGGTGCTCGGCCGGCTCGTCGACGACGTCATCGCAGGCTCCGGCACGGCACGGATCGTCGCCTGGGCAGGTGTGATCGCGGGCGCTGCCGTCCTCGCCGGCCTGCTCACCGCGGCCGGTGCGGCGATCGCCGCCCGCCTCGGCGAGACCGTGCTCGCGCGCCTGCGCGAACGGGTCCTCGACCGCGCCCTGCACCTACCGTCGGCCACCCTGGAACGGGCCGGGACGGGGGACCTGATCGCCCGGGCCGGCGACGACGTGGCAGTCGTGACGAACGTGATCACCACGAGCGGGCCTGCCTTCGTCGGCGCGCTGCTGTCCACAGTCCTGACCGCTGTGGGGCTCTTCGCCCTCGACTGGCGGCTGGGCCTGGCCGGGCTGACCGCTGCCCCGATGTACGCGCTGGCGCTGCGGTGGTACCTCAAGTGGTCGGTCCCGTACTACGCCCGCGAGCGGGTGGCGACCGGCGAACGGTCACAGGCGATGGCCGGGGCACTTCGCGGCGCCGCGACAGTGCGCGCGTACCGGATGGAGGACGCCCACGTCGCCCGCATCGCCGACCGCTCCGCCACCGCCCGTGACCTGTCGCTGGAGATCTTCGGCCTGCACACCCGATTCGGGCTGCGGATCAACCGGTCGGAGTTCGTGGGGCTCGCCGCCGTGCTGCTCGCCGGCTTCCTGCTGGTCCGCAACGGCCTGTCGACAGTGGGCGCAGCCACCAGCGCGGCGCTCTACTTCCACCGCCTGTTCAACCCGATCGGCCTGCTGCTGCTCCAGTCCGACGCCGTGCTCCAGGCCGGTGCGAGCCTCGCCCGGCTCGTCGGTGTCACGTCACTGCCCGGAGCCGACGGCCCGGCGTCCGTACCGTCGCAGCCGTCGGCCACGAAGGGCGAGGCGGAGCCCGCGGCGCTGGAGGTGGTCGTCGCCCAGCACCGTTATGACGACGGACCTGTCGTGTTGCGGGACGTGCAGCTGCGACTCGCGCCCGGCGAGCGGGTCGCCCTGGTCGGTGCCAGCGGTGCCGGCAAGAGCACACTCGCCAGCATCGCCGCCGGCATCATCGCGCCCGCCGACGGATCGGTACGCCTGCGTGGCGTACCCCTGTCGCACCTGGGGGAGCACCGGGTCCGTCGGGAGATCGCCCTGATCAGCCAGGAGGTGCACGTCTTCGCCGGGCTGCTGCGCGACGACCTGCGCCTCGCCGACCCGGACGCCACCGACGCCGAGATGACCGCCGCGCTGGACCTCGTCGGCGCCACCTCCTGGCTGCGGACGTTGCCGGACGGCCTCGACACCGGCGTGGGGGAGGGCGGGCGGCAGCTCACCGCCGGCCAGGCTCAGCAACTCGCCCTCGCCCGCCTCGTCCTCGCCGACCCCACAGTGGCGATCCTCGACGAGGCCACCGCGGAGGCGGGCAGCGCGGGCGCGCGGGACCTCGACCGTGCCGCAGTGGCGGCCACCGAGGGCCGGACCACGCTTGTCGTCGCTCATCGACTCACCCAGGCCGCCACCGCCGACCGCGTCGTCGTGCTGGAGCACGGGCGCGTCACCGAAGAGGGCACCCACGAAGAGTTGCTGGAGGCCGGCGGAGGGTACAGCCAGCTCTGGCGGTCCTGGAGCAGCGCCGATCTCGTGGCACCGTCGAAGCCGCTCGCCTGACCGGGACCCATCCCGGCTGGTGCGGCGCGGCGCGCTCCTGTTCGAGCGCGGCCGGCACCGGGAGTGGGTCAGCCGACAGAACCGGCGGGCCGGACGCGCCGCGCCGGCCGCAGCAGCAATGATGGGGCGGTGCAGATCCTCTCCATCCAGTCGTCGGTCGCCTACGGCTACGTCGGCAACTCCGCGGCCGTCTTCCCCCTCCAGCGGCTCGGGCACGAGGTCTGGCCGGTCCTGACGGTCCACTTCTCCAACCACACCGGGTACGGCGCGTGGCGCGGCCCGACCCTCGCGGCGGCGGACGTGGCCGAGGTGATCGAGGGCATCTCCGACCGGGGTGTCCTCGGCACCGCCGACGCCGTGCTGTCGGGCTACCAGGGCGACCCGGCGGTGGGTGAGGTGATCCTGGCGACGGTGGACCGGGTCAAGGCCGCAAACCCGGCTGCGGTCTACTGCTGCGACCCGGTGATGGGCGACGCCGGGCGGGGGATGTTCGTCCGGCCGGGCATCCCCGAGTACCTGCGTGACACAGTCGTGCCGCGCGCGGACATCATCACGCCGAACCACTTCGAGCTGGACTTCCTCGCCGGCCGCACGACGACCTCGCTGGCGGAGGTGCTGGCGGCGGTCGACGACGTCCGCGCGACCGGGCCACGGCACGTGCTCGTCACAAGTGTCCTGCACGGCGATCTGCCGGAGGGTTCCCTGGAAGTGGTGGCCGTCTCCGACGAGGGCGCCTGGGCGGTGACCACCCCGCTGCTGCCGATCAACCCGAACGGCGGGGGCGACGTCACAGCGGCGCTCTACCTCGCGCACCTGTGGACCACCGGCTCACCGGCGACGGCGCTGGAGCACACCATCGCCTCGGTCTACACGGTCCTCGAAGCGACCCTCGCGGCGGGCACCCGGGAGATCCAGTTGATCGCCACGCAGGACGCCATCGCTGTCCCGCCAGCCCGGTTCGCCGCGCGCCAACTCCGCTGACCCGGCGCGGGTCCCCTGCGGTGATCCCGGCGTGCGGCCATCGTCGCGCTGGTTCAGCGCCACGCGTCGTCGCGCAGCACCGCGTGCGCGCCGACGGTCTCGTTGACGATCTGCGTCACCCGTACGTCGATCAGGACACTTGCCAGCGCCACAGCGTCCGGGCGGCTCAGCCCGTGCAGCCGTTGCATAAGGGTCAGCATCGAGTCCAGGGCCATGAACGTGGCGTCGTCCAGGGACGCGCCGACACCCAGGGTCAGCCAGGCGTCCGCGACGCGGGCCACCGGGCCGGTCAGCGGGAAGTCGTCGCGGACGTCGAGGGTCACCGTCACCTCGTCCATCGGGCACTCGATCGCGGTGCCGCCCACCTCACCGTCGCCCTGCGCGGCGTGCCCGTCCCCGACCGAGAACAGCGCACCGTCGACCGAGATGGGCAGCAGCAGTGTGCTGCCGACGGTCAGTTCCTTGCAGTCCAGGTTGCCGCCGCAGGCCCGCGGCGGGATGGTCGAGTGGCGTCCCGGCTCGGCAGGTGGCATGCCGAGCACCCCCATGAACGGGCGCAGCGTCACGGTGTGACCGTGCTGGTTGCGGCCCGTCATCGTCGCCGCGTCCAGCTCCCAGGCGTGCACCACTCCCTCTTCCTCGACGCCGTAGCGCTCGTTGAAACCGCTCGCCCAGCCGCCGGCCACAGTCGTTCCCCAGGCGCCGGGAACTATCGCGTCGAGGCGTACCGCGAGGGTCTGACCGGCGCGAGCGCCGCGGACCGCGACCGGGCCGATCAGCGCGTGCCCGTGGTCGGGCCGGTGCTGCGGGACGCGGGGCCGGTCCCGGTTGCGCCCGCCGGGGTACGGACCGGCGGACCACCAGCAGTCCAGGGTGCGGTAGGTGACGGTGTCGCCGGGGTCGACGGTGAGCACCGGCGGGGCGTCCGCGCGGAAGTGACCGTGCAGCGTCTCGTCGCCGGGGGTGAGGGTGTGCCGCATTCCAGGAGGCTATGCGCCGTGGCCCCGAAGGGACAGCGCCGCGCGGTGTGCGGTGGACAGCCACGGCGCCACCGCTCCGCGTCGGGCGCGACAATCGGTTGTTGTATTGATGTGCGTCGAATGGGATGCTGTGGTCCGGTCGCGCTCGGGAGCCAGCGCGCCCCTCTTTCGACGGACCAGAGGACGCACGAGGTGGCCACGCCATCCCGTGCCGGGCACGTCCTCGCCAACGGCCGCATGCTGATCGCCGTCGGGCGGCCGTCGCGCACGTCCGCACCCGCACGGCCGGTCATCCGCCGCGACGGCGACGTGTCTTTCCGGAGGTACCGATGCTGCGCAAGCTCCTGACGGTGACGACAGTCGTCCTGGCCGGCTGGGCCGCGACCACCGGCGTCGCCGCGGCGGCTCCGACACTCTCGCCGCCCACCGCCGTGGCGGCTCCGACGCCCATCGCCGTGGCCACGCCGACACCTGTGCCGACACCCGCACCGACGTGCCCTCCGGCGCTGCCGATCAGTGGCCGGGTGACAGGTGCGACCGCCACCAGCCTGACCATCACCTACGCGATAGTGCTCAGCCCGCCCTGCGGCTTCGACCCGCCGGTAACCGTCACCCTCTTCGCCGGCCGTGACGACGCCATGCGGTGGCAGAACCCGGTGGCCGAGGCCACCTCCGGGCCGGAGCGCAACGGCACCGTCACCATCGAGCGGCTGACACCCGACACCGAATACTGGTACCGGTTCAGCGACGACAACGACCTGCCCGACCCGTACGTGATCGGCGGAGCGGCCCGGACCCTGCCGCTGGCGGCGTGCCGGGCGACGGCCACCGTCGACTCCCGCTGGGGCGGCGGCTACGTCGCCACCGTCACCGTCCGCAACACAGGTGTGGAGCCGCTGGACCGGTGGCACGTCTCGTGGCGGTGGGCCGGTGACGAGCGCATCCAGGCGATCTGGGGCGGGCTGGCCGACACGGAAGGCGCCGACGTCACCGTCGGAAACGCCTCCTACAACGGAACGCTCGCGCCGGACGCTGTGACGACGTTCGGCATGCTCGTGGCGACGAGCACCGCACCGGCGGAGTTGACGCTGACCTGCGGTCGGTGACCGCCGGGCCGCCCGGGGGCCGGCGCCAGCGCGCCACCGGCGCCGGCCCCCGGGCTTGCGGGCGCAACGCGCCGCAGGTGGTCAGGGCTTGCGGCCCACCGCGCCGTAGGCGTCGATTCCGGTGGCGTCGGCGTCGTCCGGCCGCCACAGCGGGATCGGCACCAGGCCGGGCTCCACAAGGGTCAGCCCCGCGAAGCAGCTGGCGAGGTCCTCCGGGCTGCGCAGGATGTAGGGGACGCCGCCGCTCTCGGCGAGCCGCTGCGCGCCGTCGACCACCGCCGGGCTGGTGTTGGTGCCGTCCCAGAAGACAAGGTGGCTGCCGGAGGCCGTCGCGTCCATCGTCCGCCCGATGATCGAACGCACCACGTCCAGGTCCGGTTCGTAGCCGAGGACGCCCATGTACATCACGGCGATCGGCTCGTCGAAGTCCAGCGTCTGCGCGGCCTCGGCGAGGATCTTCTCCGGGTCGTGGTAGTCGGCGGGCACGTACGTGGTGACGCCCTGCGTCGTCGTGCTGGCCAGCAGCGCCCGGGCGTGCACGAGAACCATCGGGTCGTTGTCGACGTAGACGATCCGCGAATCTGGCGCGATGCCCTGGGCGACCGCGTGGGTGTTCTGCATGGTGGGCAGGCCGGTGCCGATGTCCAGGAACTGCCGGATGCCCGCCTCGGCGGCCAGGTAGCGCACGGTGCGCACCAGGAACCCACGGGACTGCTGGGCCATCAGGACGATCTCCGGATAGACCTCGGCCACGGCGTCGCCGGCCGCCCGGTCGGACTGGAAGTTGTCCTTGCCGCCCATCCAGTAGTTCCAGATCCGCGCCGCGTGCGGCACGTCGGGCTGAAGCTTCGCGGTGAGTTCGGCGTCCGGGCCGGCCATGCCAGGCTCCTATCGAGGGGTCTATTGGTGGCGCGTCCGCCACCGCCGTGGATCGGGGTCGCTTCACGGATTGTCCACTACCGACCGCGCCGGTGCGGACCGGCCCGCCATCGACATTGGGTCGCCGCTGCACCAGCGACCAGGCGATCACGGTACGTCGACGACCTCCCGACCCAGCGGCCAGAACGCGGCCGGAACGAGCTTGAAGTTGGCGATGCCGAACGGGATTCCGATGATCGAAACGCAGAGGGCGATGCCGGCGGTGATGTGGAACAGGGCGAGCCACCAGCCCGCCAGCACCACCCACAGCACGTTCGCCAGTCCGGAGCCGACACCCACGCCCGGCTTGGGCACCAGGGTGCGGCCGAACGGCCACAGCGAGTAGACGGCCAGGCGCAGCGACGCCACACCGAACGGGATGGTGACGACGAGGACGAAGCAGATCAGCGCGGCGAGGCCGTAGCCGAACGCCAGCACGATGCCGCCACCGAAGATGAGCCACAGTACGTTGAGCACGAAGCGAATCACCCCCCAATCATGAGCGACGCTCGCAACCGGGAGGGTGTGAGTCCCCGCCGTCCGGGCCGACGGCGGGGACTCCGGTGCCACGGCGGGCTACGGGCGGGCGAGGGTCCGCGCGTCGGCGGCGATGACGCGCGCGACATCAGCCGGTACGAGCTTGCCTGCCTGCCGCTCGACGTACGTGGCCAGCTGGGCGTACTGGCCGTGGGCCACGTGAGTGCTCATCGCGGTGAGGGCTCCGGGCTTGGCGCCGGAGGTGAGGATCAGGTAGCCGAGGCTCGCCTGGCTCGCCGTCACCGTGAATGTGCTGGTGGTGGTCGCCGTACCGGCGGGCCCGGTGACCTCGGCCGTGATGGTGTGCCGGCCGGCGGCCAGCGTGGTCAAGTCCAGCTCACGCCCGACCGTCGTCGTCGTGCCGTCGAGCGTGACGGTGACGGTGTCGGCGTTCGTGGCCGCGACCGCGAGCACCGGGGACTGCGCCCGGTCCAGGCGCGCGCCGTCGACCGGCGAGGTGATCGCCACTGTCGGCGACGTGTCGGGCCGCTGGAGAAGCGCCGCGTTCCACCCCACCAGCTCGGCCGGGCGGTTGGTGATGACACCGTCGACGCCGATCCGCTCCAACCGCTGCCACAGGCCGGCGGAGTCGATCGTCCAGGCCATCACCGCGACGCCGGCGGCGTGCAGCGGCGCCACGATCTCGGGCCTGGCCAGCAGCGCGTTGCCGTCCGGGTTGTACGCGGTCAGGTGCAGCTCCTTCGAGATCGCCACCGGGTCGGCGTCGAGGTTGCTACGGAGCAGGCCCAGCGGCAGCTCGGGGGCGAGTTCGCGGGTGTACCGCAGGGCGTCCACCTCGAAGCTCTGCACGAAGACGCGGCCCGCCATCTGCTCGTCGCGGATCACCTTGACGATCGTCGCGACCTCGTCGCGCGTGTGCCTGCCCTTGATCTCCAGGAGCAGGTTGCCGCCCCGGGTCCGCAGGTCGGCGAGCTGCTCGGCAAGGGTGGGCACCCGCACGCCGACGTAGTGCGGGCCGAACCAGGAGCCGGCGTCGAGCGCCTTGAGCTGCGCGGCGGTCAGGTTGCGGATGCTGCCCGTACCGTCGGTGGTCCGGTCGACGGTGCCGTCGTGCAGGACGAACGGGATGCCGTCCCTGCTCGGCTGGACGTCGTTCTCGATCCAGTCGGCGCCACCCCGGCGCGCGATCTCCTGCGCGACGAGGGTGTTCTCCGGCGCGGCGGCGGACGCGCCACGGTGCGCGATGACAGTGAACGGGCTGCCCGCCGGGCGGATGTAGCCGTTCGGCGGCAGCTCGGTGACGGTGACGTCGTCGTACGAGACGGTGGCGCCGTTGACGAAGAGCGCCTGCACGCCGTTTGCCGAGCGTTGCAGGCTGCTGGTGCGCATCGCCTCCCGCCCGTCGAAGATCCAGCGGGCCTGGTTGCCGTGCACCTCCACGGCGACGCGCACGTCCCGACCGGTGCCGGCGGCGTACGGCGCGGAGGCGGTGTTCGTCACGACCCAGGCGTTGCCGGTGGTCCGCTGGGCGAATTCGAGACCGTTGGCGGCGGTGGTGCCGCTGCGCATTGTGGCGATCCACCACGGGGTCGCGCCGCTGGCCGGCACGTCGATGCCGAGCGACGCCCAGCGGGTGGCCGCCGAGACCGACTCGAACCGCATCGTCGCTTCGAGCCGGAAGTCGTTCAGGTGCCGCCCGAAGGTGATCTTGTTGTTCTCGCCGGAGTTTGCCGAGGTGCCGTACAGCCGGCCGTTCTGGACCTTCCAGGTGCCGTCGACAGCGTTCCATCCGGCGGGCAGCGACCCGGAGGAGAAGCTCTCCGAGACGACAACGGTGCCCGGCTCGGCGGCGGCGGGCGGCGCGGTCGTCACTGTCACCGCGACGGCGGCAGCACCGGTGACGGCGAGGGCGGCCACGGCCGCGGCGGTCCGGGCGCGCACGGCGGCGAGCCGCGACGCGCGGCCGGGCGACGATGATGCGGGTGGGACAGTCATGGCCGCCACGCTAGGAAGCGCACCCGAACCAGTGATCAATCGAGTGTGGCTGCCGTCGGAACGTCCGGTGTACCACTACCGATCAGCCCAGCCCGCCACACGCGACGCCGTCGATCGTGCACGCCGTGGGGGTGGCGCCGACCGTCGAGCCGTTCACCCGGAACGTCACGCGGACCGACGCGCTGCCGGGCACCTGGCCGGAGCTGCCGTCCGGGACGAAGGTCCACACCGCACCGTCGTGGCTGACCTGCGCGCCCTGCACCGAACTCACCCGCAGTGACTCCCTCGGCAGCGTGACGGTGAGCGTCCACCGCGCCGACGGCACCGAACCGGGATTGCTTATCGTCACGGCGGCGCCGTAGCTGAGCAGCGCGTTGTCCTCGACGGCGAACTCGGCGGCGAGGGCCGCCGGCGTCGGCGGGGCCGTCGACGCATCAGGCGGGGGAGTCTTGGACGGCGACCCGGCCGACGGCGGCGCCGCCGTGACAGTCGACGGGACGGACGCCGTCGGACTGGCCTGGGCCGGCTGCGCCTGCCCCTGGGGCGTACCGACCGCGGGTGTGCCCACTTGGCCGACCGACGGTGGCGGGTCGAGGGTCACCGGCGCCAACTCTTCAGGCGACCGCAGCACGCCGACGACGGAGACCACGGTCGCGACCAGCACCCCCAGCGCCGCGATCACGGCCACCCAGGTCGCCCGCGAGACGTCGCCACGACCGGTGAACACCTGTCGTACGGCAGCGGCGGCGGCCACGATCCGGTCCAGCAGGATGATCGCCACAGTTCGCCGTGGCCGAGGCGGTGGTGCCGGCACTGCCTGTCTCCCCTTCACTTCGTCATCGGGCGTCCGCCCGCGACCGCTCGCGGGTGGCATCCGACCGGTCACAGGGCGCGCAGCCCGACGAGTATCGACTCCAGCAACTCCTGTGACGGCAGCTCCGACAGCGTCGGCGGCTCGTGCGTCTCGACAAGCCCTGCCGCGAGCAGGTCACCGAGGAGGACCCGGACCGTCCCGAGAGGTAGATCCAGCTCGGCCGCGACCTCGGCCACCGACACTGGATGGTGACACAGCTCGACGATCCGCGCCTGCTCGGGAAAGAGCGGCGCGCGCGAAGTCCGCAGTTGCGAGGGGATGCTCGCCGAGCTGGCCGCAGGGGGCCGGTAGGGGCGTCGAAAAGTTTTCAGGCCGGTTTCCTTCCAGTCAACCCATTGACACGGCAAAGGTCTGCGGGAAATATCTGCCACCATCCACCGGATACGCCGGCGCTTGTCTTCGAACCCGATGACAACGATGTCAGGCCGACCGGCCACGTACGACAAATCACTCACAACAACCATCACGACAAGCCCGGACGTTCGACGTACTCGACCGGTTCGAGTCGAAAGGCCCCGCCCCTATGCCGTATCTCCCCCGTGCGCGCACCCTGTCCCTCCGGCTGGTGGCAGCGACCACCGCCGCCCTGCTGCCGGTGGGGCTGGTCGTAGCCGCGCCCCTGGCCAGCGCCGCCCCCAACGCCGCGCCGCCCGGCGCCTTCAGCAGCTCGTTCGAGTCGGCCGACCCTCAGCCCGCCGCCAGTGCCGTCGAGGTCGACGCGAAGGGCAAGCCGGTCCAGGCGAACCTGACCGGGTCGACCCGCCGGGTGCTGCCCGGCACCCTGCTCGGCCAGGTCGCGGCGGTCACCGCCAGCGCCGAGAACCCGCCGAACGAGACGGCTGCCAAGCTCGCCGACGGCGAGCCGTCGACCAAGTGGCTGGCCTTCGACCGGACCGGCTCGGTGACGTACCAGCTCACCAAGCCGACGGCGGTGGTGCGGTACGCGCTGACCGCCGCCGACGACGAGCCGACCCGCGACCCCAAGGACTTCACGCTCCAGGGCTCCACCGACGGCAACACCTGGACCGATCTCGACCGGCGGACGGGGCAGAGCTTCGCCAAGCGGTTCGCCCTCAACACCTACAGCTTCACCAACACGACCGCCTACGGGTACTACCGGCTGGTCATCTCCGCGAACTCCGGCGCGTCCATCGTGCAGCTCGCCACCTGGGACATCAGCGACGGCTCGGACGTCCTGCCCCCGGCCGCGCCCATGAGCACCGCTGTGGGCGCCGGCCCGACCGGCGGGTACACCACGAAGCCGGGCGTCGGCTTCACAGGGCTCGCCGCCCTGCGCTACGCGGGTGGCGCCGAGAGCGACGGCCGGTCGTACGCGACGAACAAGCTGTTCGACGTCGACATCCCGGTCGGCCCGCACACCCGGCTGTCCTACAAGATCTTTCCCGAGTTCACCGGCGGCGACACCCAGTACCCGTCCACCTTCGCGGCCATCGACCTGCACTTCACCGACGGCAGCTACCTCAGTGGACGGGCTGTCGTCGACCAGCACGGCAACCCGCTGACCGCTGCCGGGCAGGGCACCTCGAAGGCGCTCTTCGCCGACCAGTGGAACGCCGTGCAGGCCGACATCGGCGCTGTCGCCCGGGGCAAGACCATCGACCGCATCCTGCTCGCCTACGACAACCCGCGGGCCACCGCTGACACCCGGTTCACCGGCTGGCTGGACGACATCGAGGTGACGGGCACGCCGACGCCGATCGACGGCTCCCGACTGACCAACTACGTCGACACCCGGCGGGGAACCAACTCGACAAGCGGATTCTCGCGCGGCAACAACCTGCCGATCACGGCGGTACCCAACGGCTTCAACTTCTTCACGCCGGTGACCGACGCGACGTCCGACTCCTGGGAGTACCACTACCACCGGACGAACAACGCGGCCAACCTGCCCACGCTCCAGGGCCTCGCGATCTCCCACGAGCCCAGCCCGTGGATGGGTGACCGCAACCAGATGTCGGTGATGCCGGTGGCCGGCGACGGTTCGCTGACCGGGACGCCGGCCAGCCGGGCGGTCGCCTTCCGGCACGCCGACGAGACGGCACAGCCCGACCTCTACCGGGTCACGCTTCAGAACGGCCTGGTCGCCGAGATGTCGCCCACCGACCACGCCGGCATCATGCGGTTCACCTTCCCGTCCGGGTCGCCGACCGGAAGCCTCGTCTTCCACAACGGCACCTTCACCATCGGTACGGACGGCACGATCACCGGCTGGGTCGACAACGGAAGTGGCCTGTCGGCCGGACGGAGCCGCATGTTCGTGTCCGGTGCCTTCGACCGCGCGCCCACGGCGTCGTCGGCGACGTCGGCGACCTTCGACGTCTCGGCGAACCGCCAGGTGACGATGCGGCTCGCGACGTCGTTCCTCTCGGTCGACCAGGCCCGCCGCAACCTCGACCTGGAGGCGACCGGGCGCAGCTTCGACCAGATCCGCGCCGCCGCCACCGCGGCGTGGAAGGACCGGCTCGGCCGCGTCGAGTTGCGCGGCGCGACCGAGGCGCAACTCGTGACCATGTACTCCAACCTGTACCGGCTCAACCTCTACCCGAACTCGCAGTCGGAGAACACCGGCACCGCCGCCAAGCCGCGCTGGCAGTACGCGAGCCCGGTGTCGGCGCCGACCGGCACGTCGACAGCCACCCGTACCGGCGCGAAGATCGTCGACGGGCAGATCTACGTCAACAACGGCTTCTGGGACACCTACCGCACCGTGTGGCCCGCGTACGCGCTGCTGTACCCGGACGTCGCCGCGAAGATCTCCGACGGCTTCGTCCAGCATTACCGCGACGGCGGCTGGATCGCCCGCTGGTCGTCACCCGGCTACGCCGACCTGATGACCGGCACCAGCGCGAACGTGGCGCTGGCCCAGGCGTACCTCAGCGGGGTCAAGCTGCCCGACCCGCTGGCGGCGTACGACGCGGCGGTCAAGGACGCGACTGTCGCGTCCGGACGCAGCGAGGTCGGCCGCAAGGGCATCGAGACCTCGCTGTTCCTCGGCTACACCCCGACCTCCACGGGGGAGTCGGTGTCGTGGGCGCTGGAGGGCTTCATCAACGACTACGGCATCGGCAACATGGCCGCAGCCCTCGCCAAGGACCCGGCCACCCCGAAGTCGCAGCGTGAACGCCTCAAGGAGGAGTCCCGGTACTTCCTGGAACGCGCCCGCAACTACGTGCACCTCTTCGACCCGAAGACGAAGCTCTTCCAGGGCCGCGACGCCTCCGGCGCGTTCCTCGCCGGTGACCCGCTGGACTGGGGTGGCGTCTACACCGAGACCAACGGGTGGAACTTCGCGTTCACCGCGCAGCAGGACGGCCAGGGCCTGGCCAACCTGTACGGCGGGCGCAAGGCGCTGCGGGACAAGCTCGACGAGTTCTTCGCGACCCCGGAGAACGCCGACCGCCCCGGCGGGTACGGCGGCATCATCCACGAGATGCTCGAGGCGCGGGCGGTGCGGATGGGCCAGCTCGGCATGAGCAACCAGCCGTCGCACCACATCCCGTACATGTACGACGTCGCCGGCGCACCGGCCAAGACCCAGGCGGCGGTACGCGAGATCATGCGGCGCCTCTACGTCGGCAGCGAGATCGGCCAGGGCTACCTGGGCGACGAGGACAACGGCGAGATGTCGGCGTGGTACGTCCTCAGCTCGCTGGGCATCTATCCGCTGCAGGCCGGGTCGACCCACTGGGCCATCGGCTCGCCGCAGTTCACCAGGATGACCGTCCGCCGCACCAGCGGCGACATCGTGGTCAACGCGCCGAACAACAGCACGCGCAACGTGTACGTGCAGGATGTGAAGGTCAACGGCAAGAAGCAGCGTGAGGTGTCGATCGACGTGGCCGCGCTCGTCAAGGGCGGCACCATCGACTTCCAGATGGGTCCCAACCCGTCGTCCTGGGGGACCGGCAAGAACGACGTACCGCCGTCGTTGACCAAGGGCGACAAGGCGCCGAAGCCGTTGCAGGACATCACGGGTCCCGGCCTGGGCACCGCCACGGCGACCGGCGGTCAGGACGCCGCGAAGCTGTTCGACGACTCGTCGACCACGCAACTGTCCCTCGGCTCCGCCACGCCGCAGGTCAGCTGGGTGGCCCGGGGCAGCCGGCAGAAGCCGAGCTACTACACCCTCACCTCCGGTGCGGGCGCGGGAGACGCGGCGGACTGGCGGCTCCAGGGCTCCAACGACGGCATCACCTGGAGCACCCTCGACTCCCGCGTGGGCGAGGTGTTCCGCTGGCGCAACCAGACCCGTCCATTCCAGATCGACAAGCCGGGCCGTTACACCCAGTTCCGTCTCGTCGTCACCAAGACCGCCGGTGCGGCACAACCGACCCTCGCCGAGATCGAACTGCTCGCCGGAGGCGACCTCGACCTGGGCGGCGGCGACATCACGGTGACCGCCACGGACGGCGTGCACGCCAGGTCGGGAGCACCGGTGTCGGTGCCACTGGCCACTGTCACCGGAGGCGCCGCCGACAGCTACCGGGCCACCATCGACTGGGGTGACGGCTCACCTGTCACCGACGGCACCCTGACGCTGAGCTCGCGGGCCGTCTACCGGGTCAGCGGCGAGCACACCTACACCACGCCCGGCTACCACCAGGCGAACGTCACGGTCACCGACGGCACCAGCCAGGCGTCGGCGACTGTCGGCGTCGACGTCGCGTACGCGCCGGAAGGCGGCCTCACCGCGGCGTTCGACACCGTCTGCATCGGTGACGAGGGCACCCTCGCGGCGGACTGCGACGCCAAGTCGTGGGCGTACTCGCGGGCCGCCCTGGCGGCGGCCGGTGTCACCCCCGGTCAGCGGCACGAGGTGCCCGGAACGGCGTTGGCCTTCACCCTCCCGGTGATCCCGGCGGGGCAGCCGGACAACGCCACGGGCAACGGCGCGACGATCGACCTGCACCTGCCGGCCGACGCCCGGAGCATCTCGTTCATCGGTGCCGGCACGCAGGGCAACCAGAGCACCACGGGCACTGCGACGTTCTCTGACGGCAGCACCGCCAGCATCCCGATCCAGATGAGTGACTGGACGCTCGGCGGCAACGCCAACGGCACCCCGTCGTACGGCAACGTCGTTGTCGCGAAGTCCGCGTACCGGTTGAGTGGCACCAGCCGGGACGGCGCCCAGCCGTTCCTGTTCGCCACCGCGCCGTACCAGATCCCGGCGGGCAAGACGCTCGTGTCGGTGACCCTGCCGACGCAGACCGGCGACCCCCGCTCGGCGGGCCGGATCCACGTGTTCGCCGTGGCCGACGACGGCACGCCGGCCCCCGCGCTGGCGACCACCGCCCCGGCCGACCAGAAGGCCACCGCCGGGCAGTCCCTCGCGGCGAACCTCGGTTCGGTGAGCGGCGGCGTCCCCGGTACGACGGGCTACCGCGCCCGCGTCCAGTGGGGCGACGGGACGGCTCCGGAGGACGTCACTATCGGCGCGTCCGGTGCGTTGAGCGGGCAGCACACCTACGCGCGGGAGGGCACCTACACGGTGCACGTCACGGCGTGGGACACGCTGGCGAGCAGCACCACGGCCTTCACCGTGACCGTCGCCCGTGGTGGATCGCAGCCGGCGATCGCACTGCCGGGAGCCGGCGCCGTCACGACCGGTGACGCGATCACCGTCGACGGCAGCGGGTTCGCCGCAGGCGAGCAGGTGACAGTCGTCGTCGGCACCGACCCGTCCCGGACCACGACTGTCGCGGCCTCCGCGAGGGGAACGGTACGGGCCTCGGTCCCGACCTCCGGTGACGCGCAGCCCGGCCGGTACGCCGTCACCGCGACGGGTGCGTCCACCCGTACGCCTGCCACGGCCACCGTCCAGGTGACCGGGCGGGCGCAGGCGCCGAGCTATCAGCCCCGGGTGGCGCTGATGACCACGGAGGGGCCGCGCGGTACGTCGATCACCGTTGACGGTTCCGGGTTCGTACCGAACGAGGAGGTCACCATCGCCTTCGGCGACCGCCTCGCGGTCAAATCCGTGCGGGCTAACGGCGACGGGGTGATCTCCGGCGCGACAGTCGTCGTCCCGGGTGCGGCGAAGGCGGGCGCGACAAGCGTCACGCTTACCGGCGCCAAGTCGGCGACGACGGTGTCCCGGCCGTTCACCGTCACCGGCGCGAAGTGAGTAGGCGGTAGCGCAGCCGCGGTGGGCGGGCCGTGACCACGGCCCGCCCACCGCGGGGCGGACAGAGCAGAGCGGCGCGGGCTAGCGTCCACTGCCATGGCCGATCTTCCACTGCTCGCGTCCGGGCGCGACGCCGATGTCTTCGCGCTTGACGAGCTGAGGGTGCTGCGCCGCTACCGCCAGGGCGGGGACACGGCGTCGGAGGCAGCGTTGATGCGCCACCTCCGCACATCCGGCTACCCGATCCCGGCCGTCCACGCTTCGGACGGCCCCGACCTGGTGCTGGAACGACTCGACGGCGAGACGCTCCTGGCCTCGATGCTCGCCCAGCGCACCGACGTCGACACGGCCGCCGACCTGCTCGTGGACCTGCACAACCGTCTGCATGCCCTGCCGCCCCGGTTCAGCGCCGACCCGGCCGCCCGCGTCCTGCACCTCGACCTGCACCCACAGAACGTCATGGTGACCTCGCGTGGGCCGGTCGTGATCGATTGGCGCAACGCCGCCGAAGGGCCGCCCGACCTGGACGTGGCAATGACCGCCCTGATCCTCGCCGAGGTGGCGGTCGGCCCGGACCCGCAACTCGCCGGTTTCGCCCACGCGGGGCTCGACGCCTTTCAGCGACGGGCGGAGCCACCCCGGGCCGGCCAGCTCCGGCGGGCGCTGGGCCTGCGCCGGGTCGACCCCGCGCTCTCCGCCACGGAGAAGGCGGCCCTGGTTCGGGCCGCCGCCCTGGTGCACACCCGAGAGGGCTGACCGGTCGCCGGCCTCGTCCGCCGGCGCCGCTAGAGCGGGGCGAGATCGGGAACGCCGTAGTGCTTGTCGAGGACCTGCATGGCGGCACCGGCGGCGATCACGTCCGGGCCGAGGCTGGACAGCGTCACGTCGGTGGTGAGCCAGTCCGCGCGGGGCACGTCGGTGTGCACTGCCTCCTCGACGGCCGCCAGGTAGGTCTGCGCGTGCCGCAGAAGGTCGGCGCCGGCCAGCACCACGCGGGAGAGGTCGAGGGTCTGGAGCAGGTTGACCACGCCGACGGCAAGGACGCGGGCCGCCCGAGCGATGTCGCCGGCCTCGGCGGCGTGGTGGTGCACGATCTCCAGGCATCCGTGGCGCCCACAGACGCACGGCGGCCCATCCAGGGCGACAACTGTGTGGCCGAACTCCCCGGCGTTCGTGTGCGCGCCCCGGTGGGCGGTGCCGCCCAGCCAGAAGCCTCCGCCGATGCCGGACTCGACCATGATGAGGACGGCGTCGCCGAAGGTCCCGCCGTGCCGCCACGCCTCGGCCGTGATCCCCGCCGTGACGTCCTTGTCGAGGTGCACGGGCAGGCCCAGGTGGGCCTCGGCGAGGTCGCGCAGCGGGACGTCGTGCCAGTGCCGCAGACCGTGGGCGTCCCGGACCAGGCCCCGCGCGTGGTCCAGTGGGCCGATCATGCCGATGCCCACTCCGGTCAGCCGGCCCCGCAGGTCGGCGCCGCCGGGCAGCGCGTCGATGCCGGAACTGAGCGCGTCGAGGAGCTGCTCCGGGGTGAAGTCGCCGGGAAGCGGGCTGACCGCGCAGTGGTGCACCGTGCCGGCAAGGTCGACAAGGACCAGCCGCAGCGTACGGCGGGCGACGTGGGCGCCGATGGCGTACCGGCTGTCGGGCACGATCTCGTAGACGACTGCGGGCTTGCCGATGCCGGGGCGGCGGACGCCGGCGGTGCGGATCAGGCCGTCGGCGCTCAGCCGGGCGAGGACCTTGGAGACGGCCTGCGGTGTCAGGCCTGTGGCGTCGACAACTGTCGACCGCTCGAACGTCCGCACGGTACGTCCCAGCGCCATGACCAGTGCCTGGTTGTAGCCGCGCAGGAAGGTGACGTCGGCTGTGGTGCGCGTCATCTCACCACCCTATTACGCAACGCTGTTGCTAAATTCGCTCGGTGCATGCACTGAGCAGAAATCGACGCCTGGGGGCGGTTCTCGCGTTGGCGCTGGGCGGTGTGGCGGTCGGCCTCACCGAGTTCGCGGCGATGGGCCTGCTGCCCGACATCGCACGCGGCCTGCTCCCACAGCAGTACGCCGTGTCGTCGTCGGACGCGGTGGCCCGCGCGGGTTGGACGATCACCGCCTACGCGCTCGGCGTGGTGGCGGGCGCGCCGCTGATCGCCGCGCTGACCGCCCGAATGCCGCGTAAGAAACTGGTTCTCGGTCTGCTCGTCCTCTTCATCGTCGGCACCGTCGCCTCGGCGATCGCGCCGACGTTCGACCTTGTGCTGGTGGCCCGGTTCGTCGCGGCGCTGCCGCACGGCGCGTACTTCGGCGCGGCGGGTCTGCTCGCGGCGGCACTGCTCGGCCCCGGCAACGAGGCCCGGGGTTTCGCCGCCGTGCTCGGGGGTCTGACCGTCAGCAACCTGGTGGGCGTGCCGGCGGTCACGCGGCTCGGGCAGGCGGTCGGCTGGCGTGCCGCGTACCTGGTCATCGCCGGGGTGTTCGTGCTCACGCTGCTGGCGGTCCTGGCGTTCGTTCCGGAGGTCGTGGCGGCTGTCGACGCCTCGCCGGCCGCCGAGTTGCGGTCCCTGCGGACCTCGCAGGTGTGGCTCGTGGCGGCCACCGGGGCGGTGGGCCTCGCCGGTCTCTTCGCTGTCAACACCTACCTCGCGCCGGTCACCACCGACGTCACAGGCCTGTCAGCCATGACCGTGCCGTGGGTGCTTGTCGCGCTGGGCCTGGGCATGACGGTCGGCAACGCCCTGGGCGGTTGGCTCGCGGACCGGGACCTGCACCGGAGCATGTTCGTCGGCTTCGTCGCCATGATCGTCAGCATCGCCGTCTTCGGCCTCGTCGCGTCGAACCCGGTCGGCCTGTTCGTGGGCGCGTTCCTGGTGGGCGCGACAAGCCTCTACCTGGGGCCGGTCGTCCAGGCACGCCTGATCACCGTCGCACCGGGAGCGCAGTTGATGGGCGCGGCGATGAGCCAGTCCGCCATGAACGTCGCCAACAGCCTCGGCGCCGCGCTGGGTAGCGTCGTCATCGCCGCGGGCTTCGGCTATCTCGCGCCGGCCTGGGTGGGTGTCGTCCTCGCGATTCTCGGCCTGGGTCTGGCGGTGTTCAGCTACGCGACCGAGCGACGGACGCGGGCCGCGCAGCCGGTCGCCCTCGCGGGATGACCCGTCGATCGATGGTGGTGGGCGTCGGCGCCGGCGACACGCCGACGCCGACATGTGGGGTGTGACAAACGCTGCCGCCCCTATATATGGTGTCGATCGCAGCTGGTTCGGCCGCTCATCCAGAGTGGCCGAGGCAAGAGGGAACCCGGTGGAATTCCGGGACTGTCCCGCAGCGGTGAGTGGGAACGACAGCCGACATCAGCACTGGGCCGACACGGCCTGGGAAGCGACGGCCAGTAGGAGACCGGTGAGCCCGGTCGTGCCCGCGAGTCCGAAGACCTGCCAGCGCGCCGTTCACCCGCACCCGGGTGGGCGGCGGTCCGAGGCCGCGTGGGACGGCTGACGCCATCTGATCCACGCCCCGAGGGCGTGGCGTCCGTCGGTGTGCAGTCTCCTCGTGTCCGAGGGCCATCTGGTCTCGAACTCGCGAGGAGTGAGTGGTGACAGTCACCGAGGTAGCCCCGGTCAGCGGCGCGACAGCCGTGCGACGGACGCCCATGCAGGTCCGCAAGCGCGACGGCGCCACCGAGCCCGTGGACGTCAACAAGATCGTCCGGGCGGTGGAGCGGTGGGCCGACGACCTTACCGACGTCGACCCGTTGCGGGTTGCCACCCGCACGATCAGCGGCCTGTACGACGGCGCGACGACAGCCGAGTTGGACAGGCTCTCCATCCAGACGGCGGCCGAGATGATCGGCGAGGAACCGCAGTACTCGCGCCTGGCCGCCCGGCTGCTGGCCACCTACATCGACAAGGAGGTACGCCGTCAGGGCGTCACCTCCTTCAGCGCGGCGATCCGGCTCGGTCACGCCGAGGGGCTCATCGGCGACGAGACCGCCGCGTTCGTCGCCGCGCACGCGGCAACGCTCGACGACGCCATCGACCCGGACGGCGACCGGAGGTTCGAGTACTTCGGCCTGCGTACCGTCTACGACAGGTACCTGCTGCGCCACCCCACCAGCCGGTTGGTGCTGGAGACACCGCAGTACTGGCTGCTGCGGGTGGCCTGCGGCCTGTCCCGTACGCCGGACGAGGCTGTGGACTTCTACCGGCTGATGTCCAGCCTGGCCTACCTGCCCAGCTCGCCGACGCTGTTCAACTCCGGCACCCGGCACACCCAGATGTCCTCCTGCTACCTTGTCGACTCGCCGCGCGACGAGCTGGACTCGATCTACCAGCGGTACGCGCAGGTCGCCAACCTGTCGAAGTTCGCGGGCGGCATCGGCATCGCGTACTCCCGGGTCCGGTCCCGGGGCGCACTGATCCGGGGCACGAACGGGCAGTCCAACGGGATCGTGCCGTGGCTGCGCACCCTTGACGCGAGCGTGGCCGCCGTCAACCAGGGCGGCCGGCGCAAGGGCGCTGCCTGCGTCTACCTGGAGCCGTGGCACCCGGACATCGAGGAGTTCCTGCAGTTGCGGGACAACACCGGCGAGGACGCCCGGCGTACCCACAGCCTGAACCTGGCCAACTGGATCCCTGACGAGTTCATGCGCCGGGTCGAGGCCGACGAGATGTGGTCGCTGTTCGACCCGAACGAGGTGCCGGAGCTGCCCGACCTGTGGGGGGAGCGGTTCGACGCCGCGTACCGGGAGGCCGAGGCGCAGGGCCGCTACGTGCGGCAGGTCCCGGCGCGGGAGCTGTACGGCAAGATGATGCGCACCCTGGCCCAGACCGGCAACGGGTGGATGACGTTCAAGGACGCCGCCAACCGGCTGTGCAACCAGACCGCCGACCCGGGCAACGTCGTGCACCTGTCGAACCTGTGCACCGAGATCATCGAGGTGTCCAGCGACGCCGAGACGGCCGTGTGCAACCTGGGTTCGGTGAACGTCGCCGCGCATCTGACCGGCGACGGCATCGACTGGCATCGGCTGCGCGAGACGGTCCGGACGGCTGTGACGTTCCTCGACCGGGTCATCGACATCAACTACTACCCGACAGCGCAGGCGGCGGCGAGCAACCCGCGCTGGCGGCCGGTCGGGCTCGGGCTGATGGGTCTCCAGGACGTGTTCTTCGCGCTGCGGCTGCCGTTCGACTCGGCTGCCGCGCGGGAGCTGTCCACCCGGATCAGCGAGGAGCTGTACCTGACCGCGCTGGAGACCTCCGCCGACCTGGCCCGCCACGCCGGCGCACACCCGGCGTTCGGGCAGACCCGGGCCGCGCGGGGCGACCTGCAACCGGACCTGTGGGGTGTCGAGGGTACGCAGACCGCGCGCTGGGCGGCGCTGCGCGAGCGGGTCGCGGCGTACGGGCTGCGTAACTCGCTGCTCGTGGCCGTCGCGCCGACGGCGACAATCGCCTCGATCGCGGGCTGCTACGAGTGCGTCGAGCCGCAGGTGTCCAACCTGTTCAAGCGCGAGACCCTGTCCGGGGAGTTCCTCCAGGTCAACACCGCTCTGGTACGCGAGCTGAAGGCCCGTGGCCTGTGGAGCGACGAGATCCGGTCGGCGATCCGTCGTGCCGAGGGGTCGGTGCAGGGCATCGCGGCGCTGCCGGCCGACGTGCGGGAGTTGTTCCGCACCGCGTGGGAGTTGCCGCAGCGGGCGCTCATCGACCTGGCCGCCGCCCGTGCCCCGTTCATCGACCAGTCCCAGTCGCTGAACCTGTTCCTGGCCTCGCCCACAATCGGCAAGCTCTCCTCGATGTACCTGTACGCCTGGAAGGCAGGGCTGAAGACCACCTACTACCTCCGGTCGCGCCCCGCCACCCGCATCCAGCAGGCCACAGTGGCTCTCGTCGCGCCGTCCACTACCGACGCCGAGGCGCTGGCCTGCTCGCTGGAGAACCCCGAGTCGTGCGAGGCCTGCCAGTGACCGCCGCCGACACCACTACCGACCCCGCCGACACGAGGACCACGCACATGCTGCTCGACCCCGGGATGGACCTCACCCTGCGCCCGATGCGCTACCCGCACTTCTTCGACAGGTTCCGCGACGCCATCCGCAACACCTGGACCGTCGAGGAGGTCGACCTGCACGCCGACCTCACCGACCTGGACAAGCTGTCGCCCGCCGAGCGGCACCTGGTCAGCCGCCTCGTGGCGTTCTTCGCCACCGGCGACACGATCGTCGCCAACAACCTCGTGCTCAACCTCTACCAGCACGTCAACAGCCCGGAGGGCCGGCTCTACCTGTCCCGGCAGCTGTTCGAGGAGGCCGTGCACGTCCAGTTCTATCTCAACCTGCTCGACACGTACGTGCCCGACGAGACCGAGCGGTTCGCCGCCTTCGCCGCCATCGAGAACATCCCCTCGATCCGCCGCAAGGCCGAGTTCTGCTTCCGCTGGATCGACTCGCTGAACGACCTGCGGCAGCTGCGGACCCGCGAGGATCGGCGCACGTTCCTGCTCAACCTGATCTGCTTCGCCGCCTGCATCGAGGGGCTGTTCTTCTACGGCGCGTTCGCCTACGTCTACTTCCTGCGCTCGCGGGGTCTGCTGCACGGCCTGGCCTCCGGCACCAACTGGGTGTTCCGCGACGAGTCCATGCACATGGCGTTCGCGTTCGACGTGGTCGACACAGTCCGTGCCGAGGAGCCGGACCTGTTCGACGACGACCTCGCCGACCAGGTTCGTCAGATGATCACCGAGGCCGTCGAGTGTGAGGTCCAGTTCGCCGAGGACCTGCTGGGCCACGGCGTGCCCGGCCTGACGTTGCCGGACATGCGGGAGTACCTCCAGCACGTCGCGGACCGCCGTCTCGCGCAGCTCGGCATCGCCGCGCACTACGGGTCGACAAACCCGTTCGCCTTCATGGAGTTGCAGGACGTGCAGGAGTTGTCCAACTTCTTCGAGCGGCGGGTGTCGGCGTACCAGGTCGGGGTGACGGGCTCGGTCGCCTTCGACGACGACTTCTAGCAGCTGTCGCGCGTGGGGCTCGGCCACCCGCCGCCCGGTAGGCAGGTGGCCGAGCCAAGCTCCCGCGCGGGAGACTGGCGGCTCAGCTCGTGGTGCAGGTGAGGCTGGCCGGTGGGTTGTTGGTGCCGTTCCAGGAGCCGGTGAACCCGAAGGTGGTCGAGGCGCCGGCGGCGAGCGCGCCGTTGTAGGCGGCGTTCGTCACCCGCACCGCCGATCCGGTCTGGGTGTGGGTGCCGCTCCAGAGCTGGCCGATGGTCTGCCCGTTGGGGAAGGTCCAGGAGACGGTCCACCCGTTGATCGGCGCGGAGCCGGCGGTGACGGTGACGGTTGCCTGGAAGCCGCCCGCCCACGAGTTGTCGATGGCGTAGGCGGCAGTCGCCGACCCGGACGGCGGGGGAGTGGAGGTCGGCGTGGGGGTCGCGGTCGGGGTGGGCGTCGGGATCGGCGTCGGCGTCGGAATCGCCGTCGCCGTCGGGCTCGGCGCGACCCCGGGGTACGCCCGGTAGGACTGTCCCGCCTGCACCGTGAGTTCGATGACGTCGGACTCGATCCTCGTGGTGCGGGCCGGGGCGCCGGTGACCGCGTCGACGACCGAGTGGGTCGCGGTGAACAGCCGCGAGCGCAGCCGGACCGTGCCGCCCCGGTCGGCGCCGACCAGGATCTCCTGGGGCTGGCCGGCGCTCCACGCGATTGCCACGGTGTAGCCACCTCGGCCGCGCAGGCCGCTCACCCGGCCCTGCGGCCAAGCGCTCGGCAGCGCCGGAAGGATGTGCAGTTCGCCGTTGTGGCTGTGCAGCAGCATCTCGGCGATGCCCGCGGTGGCGCCGAAGTTGCCGTCGATCTGGAACGGCGGGTGCAGGTCGAACATGTTCGGCGCCAACCTGGCAGTGGTGACCAGGCCGCGCAGGATCCGGTGTGCCCGCGCGCCGTCCTCCAGCCGCGCCCAGAAGTTGATTTTCCAGGCCAGCGACCAGCCCGTCCCGTCGTCACCGCGCAACTCAAGGGTCCGCCGCGCCGCCTCGTACAGCTGCGGGGTGCCCCGGCGGGTGATCTGGTTGCTGGGGTGCAGGCCGTACAGGTGGGAGACGTGCCGGTGGTTGGGCTCGGTCTCCACCCAGTCGTACAGCCACTCCATCACGTTGCCGCGCGAGCCGACCCGGGTCGGAGGGAGCCGGTCGCGGGTAGCGCGGACCTGCGCCCGGAACGTGGGGTCCACGTCGAGGATCTCGCTGGCCCGGGCGCATCCGTCGAACAGGTCGCGAAGGATCTGGTTGTCCATCGTGGGCCCGGCGCAGACACTGGCGTTGGCGTGGTGGGAAAGCTCCGGCGAGTTCGACGGGTTGGTGACGAGCCAGCCCAGGGTCGGCTCCGTCTGGAGGGTGTCCAGGAAGAACTGCGCGGCGCCCTTCATGGCCGGGTAGTGCGCCCGCAGGAACTCGACGTCGCCGGTGAACAGGTAGTGGTCCCAGATGAGGGTGCTCAGCCAGGCGCCGCCGGTCTGCCACATCCCCCAGAACGCGCCGTCGACGACCGAGGTGGCCCGCCATGCATCGGTGTTGTGGTGGGTGACCCATCCGCCCGCGCCGTACTGCACCTGGGCGGTTCGCGCGCCGGCCACCGCCAGATCCTTGATCATCTCGAAGACCGGTCGGTGGCACTCGGGCAGGTTCGTGGAGTTGGCCGGCCAGTAGTTCATCGGCAGGTTGACGTTGATCGTGTACTTCGAGTCCCACGAGGGGGTCATCTGGTCGTTCCAGATGCCCTGGAGGTTCGCCGGCTGGCTGCCGGGGCGCGAGGACGAGATCAACAGGTACCGGCCGTACTGGAACAGCAGCGCCGAGAACTGCGGGTCGGTTGATGAGCTGTGCTGCGCGATACGCTCGTCGGTCGTCCGGTCGGCGGCGGCGGTGCGACCCAGATCGAGGCTCACCCGTCCGAACAGCGCCTGGTAGTCGGCGATGTGCCGGCTGCGCAGCTCGTCGAAGCTACGAGCCCGGGCGGCGGTGAGGTTCCGCCGGGCGATGCCCTGGTAGTCGCCACCGACGTTGCGGTAGGTGACATAGCTGGAGCCGATCGAGATCAGCAGTGTGGCGCTCGTGGCGCCGGAGACCCGCAGCGTGCCGCCGGAGCTGGTGACGGTGCCACCGGTGACCGTGGCGTGGGTCAGGGCCTGGAAGCGGACCGCGCCGGTGACGCCCTCCTGGCTGCCGGACGTGCCGTCCAGGGCGATCGTGGCACCGTCCGGGCTGGACACCGTCGTACGCTGCGGGCTGTCGAACGTCGCGGTGAACGTGAGCGAGGCCGCCCGGTCGACGCTCAGGCGTACCACGATGACCTGGTCCGGCGCGCTGGCGAAGACCTCCCGCTCGTGGCGTACGCCGTTGAGCACGTACGCCACAGAGGTGGTCGCCGTGGTGAGGTCGAGCCGCCGGGCGTACTGCGAGGCGCTCGTCGAGGTGCCGAAGGTCAGGCGCAGGTTTCCCACCGGCTGGTACGCCAGCTGCCCGACCGGGTTGCCGAGCATCGTCTGGTTGATCAGATCCTGCGCCTGCGTCCACTGGTTGGCGAAGACCCGCCGACGGATCTCCGCTATCGATCCGGCACCGCGCGTGTTGCTGGGATCGTGCGGACCACCGGCCCAGACGGTGTCCTCGTTGAGCTGGAGGGTTTCCCGGTCGACGTTGCCGAAGACCATGGCGCCGAGGCGACCGTTGCCGATCGGCAGTGCCCGCAACCAGTCGGTGCCAGCGGATTCGTCATACCACAGCACCAGGTCGTTCGCGGCCTGCGCCTCGGCCGAGGCAGGTGCCGGGCCGTCACCGAGTTGGGAGAGCGGCAGCAGCGCGCCGGTGGCACCCGCTGCGCCGATTTTGAGCGCCTGCCGGCGCGTTACATCTGACATCTCGGGCCTCCTCGGGGCGGCGCTCGTCGCGGTTGAGTATCTCCGCATCGGGTGTCTGCGCTGGTGTAGACCGGTCATGCATCCGACACAATGACGAAACCATAGAGCAATCTGAATGGAAAAGATATGATGCTTGTGGGCCTGGGTGGCCGACGGGGGCGGGCCCGTCTCGTCGTTGCCCCGACGAGACGGGCCGGTGCCGTCAGGCCGGTGCGCAGGTCAGGTTTCCCGGCGGCTCGTTGCTCCCGGTGCTCGCGCTGAGGTAGCCCACAGTTGTCGACGCTCCCGCCGCGAGTTGACCGTTGTAGCCGGCGTTGGCCAGGGTCACCTGGTTGCCCTGCTGGCTGAAGCTGCCGTTCCAGCTCTGCGCCACCGTCTGCCCGCTGGCCAGGGTGAACGTGACCCGCCAGCCGTTGATCGTGCTGGCCCCGGCGTTGGTGACAGTCACCCGCCCCTCGAACCCGCCCTGCCAGCTGTTGACCACCGTGTGGGTGGCCGCGCAGGACTGCCCAGCAGGGCTGGTCGGCGTGGGCGTGGGCGTCGGGATCGGGGTGGGCGTGGGGATCGCTGTGGGGGTCGGCGTGGGCGTCGGGTTGCCGCCGCTCTGGAACTGCCACCAGTTGACGTTGAACAGGTTGCCGCTGCCCCCGGTGAACCGCAGGTACAGATCCTGGTTGCCGGTGGCGCCGCTGACCGCGCAGGAGACGGTCTGCCAGCTCTGCCATCCGCCGGTGCCGGGTACGGAGCAGCTGCCCACCCGGGTGCCGGTGGGGCTGCCGAGGCGCAGCTCGATGCTGCCGCCGGAGGTCGCCGACGCCACCCGGGCGCTGAACGACGTCGCGCCCGCGCCGAAGCCCACTCCCTCGACCTTGATGTAGTCGCCGTTCTCGATGAAGCCGACGTTCATCCCGCCCTCACTGGCCGGCTCCGTCTCGATGCCGGAGCCCCAGGCGATGGTCTCGGCCTCCTGCCGTACGTACGGATTCAGCGTCCCGATCTGCGGTGCGCCGGTCGTGGTCATGTTGATCGTCGGGATGGTGCCGTTGGTGTTGTAGGTGAACTTCTCCACTGCCACCGAGCGGGTGTAACCGCTGCCGCCGGGCAGCGCGCCGTTGTGGTAGAAGAAGTACGAGCCGCCGTTGAAGTCGATGACCCCGGCGTGGTTGGTGAAGCTGGCGCCCTGCCGGGGCATGATCGTCCCCCGGTACGTCCAGGGTCCGGTGGGGCCGGTCGCCGTCGAGTAGCCGATGAACTCCGAGCAGCACTCCGCCGCGAACACGTTGTAGTAGACGCCGTTGCGCTTGTAGACCCACGGGCCTTCCTCGTACAGCGTGGGCCTGCTCGTGTTGCCGGACCGGGCGCCGAAGCCGGCGGTGGTGAGCGGGATCTTGGTGGCGCTACCGCTGTACGAGATCATGTCCGCGTTCAGCTTCACGTACCACAGGTTGGGGTTTCCCCAGTACAGGTACGCCTGGCCGTCGTCGTCGATGAAAACGGTGGGGTCGATCTCGCCGTTGCCCACTAGTGGCCGTCCGATGGCGTCCCGGAACGGCCCGGTGGGACTGTCGGACACCGCGACGCCGATGGCCATCGAGTTGGTCGCCCGCGCGGTCACCGGGACGTACCAGTAGAACTTTCCGTTGCGGGCGATGACCTGGCCGGCCCAGGCGTTGGCGCTGGCCCAGCTGAAGGTGCTGACGTTCAGCGGGGAGCCGTGGTCGGTCCAGTTGACCATGTCGGCGGAGGACCACACACGCCATTCCTTCATCGTGAAGTAGGTGGAGCCGTCCTCGTCGTGGCCGGTGTAGAGGTAGACGCGTCCGTCGTGCACAAGCGGGGCGGGGTCGGCGGTGTAGATGTGCTGGACGATGGGGTTGTCCGCGTGCGCCGCGGTGGCCGGCAGCAGCGTCGAGACGAGCAGCAGGCTCACCAGCCAGGCGCCCGCGCGCCTGAGCCGGGTCCTCGTCGGCGGTGTGGGTGTGGATGTCATCGGTACCTCCCAGGGATGGGACGCTCACCTGACGGATCGAAGAGTGGGACAGGCCGCAGGGCAGGCGGCATCGGCACCGCACGGAGGTCTGTCGTCACCGACGGTGCTCGACTCGGCGCGTGGCGGTGTCGTGGAACGACACGGAGGTTGTGTGGGACGGCCGCAGGCTCCCGCAGGGGCGGGCCGGCGGTGCTCAACGTCCTGTGGAGAGGCCCGGACACCCGCCAGCGGGGCGTTGCTCGTGCGTGGCTCCACCGGCCCGGAGGGGTCGGGTGGAGCGGTGAAGCGTGCCCTGCGCCTCTGCGGCCCGAGCGTAGTCTGTTATCGCTAACATTCACAAGCCATGGACGACTCTGAATCTCGACCAACCCGGCAGTGCACCGCTCCGGTCACGGCCGTGGCGACCCGAGCCGCCCGGTTGTCAGCGCTGCAGCCGCGTCGGGCTGCCCGGTCCGCTGCGACGGACGAGCCAGGCCTCGGTGATGTGGGTGAACATCGCCTGGGCGGCGCCGTCCGGGTCGTGGGCGGCGATCCGCTCGTAGATGCGCCGGTGGCCCTGGTTGGAGGCCACGCACATGGCGCGTTCGGGGCGGCCCATGTACCGCGCGGTGTTGACGACCTGGCTCTCCAGCGACCGGACGACACCTCGCGCGATCCGGTTTCCGGATGCCTGCATGACGGTGTCGTGGAAGGCGCGGTCGTGCTCCTGGTAGGTGAGGTGGTCGTCGACGAGTTCGTCCATCCGGTCGACGAGGGCGCGCAGCCGGTCGATGGTGTCCTGGTCGGCGAGTCGGGCGGCCACATTGGCCATGTCGGACTCCAGCACCCGCCGGGTGACCACCAGGTCGTCGAGGATCGCCAGGCTGTCGTCCTCGGCGATGGTCGCGGCGAGGACGAGTTCGTCGAGCATGTCCCACGCCGACGGCGGGGTGACAAGCGTGCCGCTGCCCTGGCGGACCTGCACGAGGCCCTTCTCCTGGAGGATCTTCACCGCCTCCCGGATGACGGTCCGGCTCACCGAGAAGGTCTCGCAGAGCACCGGTTCGGGGGGCAGTGGGGTGCCCGGCGGGTGAACTCCCTGGACGATCCGGTTCACCAACTCGGCGGTGATGGCTCGTGCCAGGTTGGCCGGACGGCGAGCCCAGGTGGGTGCCGCTGAACCATTCACGGTCGTCTCGTTCGATGCCGTCATGTCCACCTCCGTGTGGCTGCCCCAAGCCACGATTTCGCCCCAGTGTACGGGTAAACGTTGACGTGATACGTCATACGAGTTACGTTCTCGGTCATTCTTGCATCGACGGCCGGTTCTGCGGCCACTCTCCATACGAAGGTGAGCAACGATGAAGCAACGAGCAGTGTGGGCCGCAGTCCTCGTTGCGGGGCTGGCCCTGACGGGCTGTGGAAGCGCCACCGGAACGGGTTCGTCGTCTTCGGGCTCGGCCGACAAGCTGATCGTCTGGGACTGGAAGTCCGGCGAGGCCAGCTCCGCCGCGTACGTGGAGAAGGCCAAGGCCGACTTCGCCAAGAAGCACAAGGACGTCAAAGTCGAGTTCGTCGCCCAGCCGTTCGACCAGTACTACACGCTGCTGGGCGCGGCGATCCAGGCCGGTAAGGGGCCGGACGTCATCCTCTTCAACGGCGGGGGCCAGATCCGTGACCGGGTCGGCTCCCTCCTGCCGCTGGACGAGCACGTGGCCGACGACCGGCAGCGACTGGCCGGCTGGGAGGCGTTCGCCAAGGACGGCAAGACCTACGCCGCGCCGGTGACCCTCCAGGGGCACCCGATCTACTACAACAAGGCGCTCTACGAGAAGGCAGGCCTCGACCCGGCGAAGCCGGCCACGACGTGGACGGAGTTCCTCGCCAACTGCGGCACCATCACCAAGGCGACAGGTGCCAAGTGCTTCGCCGTCGGTAACAAGGAGGGCATCGGCATCCAGTTCTTCCTGTCCGCCCTGGCGTCGGGTGTCCTCACCGGCCAGGAGTACGACGACTGGATCGCCGGCAAGCGGGACTGGAACTCGCCGAACGTCAAGCGGATCTTCCAGCTGTGGAAGGAGACCGGCACCGCGGGGTTGAACAACGACGGGGCGAACTCCACGGCGATGTTCAACGACGCGTTCGCCGTCTTCCAGTCCGCGAAGGCCGCGCACATCATCGGCCTGATGTCCGACATCGGGCACTGGAAGGACTTCAACGAGTTCGTCACGCCCGAGAAGCTCGGCGTCATGACGGCCCCGGTGGTGACCGCCGGCACCACGCCGAGCCTGCCGTACGACGGTGGCATCGGCTACGCGGTCGCCAAGTGGACAAAGGACCCGAAGGTGGCCGCCGACCTGGTGCGGTCGCTGACCTCCACCGACGCGCTCCAGGCGTTCTACGCCAACGCCGGCGCGATCACCGCCGACACGACGATCGACGTGTCGCAGGGCGGTCCTGCCGTGACCACGATCGTCTCGGAGATCAAGACCGGCAAGCCCGCGCCGCACGTGGCGCTCTCCTCCAAGTCGATCGACCTGATGGGCAGGCTCTCCCAGCAGTTGCTGAGCGGTTCGGTCACCGTCGACGAGGTCGTGAAGCAGATGGCCGCTTCCGACGCGGCGGGCTGATCTCGTGCCGATCGGAAAGTCGCTCCCGTCGGTCCGTCCGGTCTCGACCGGGCGGGCCGGCGGGGTGCAGCCCATACCGCCCCCGGAGCCCCGCGTTCGCGGCGCCGCCCGGCGTGCCGCCGGTGGCCGCCGCGCCGAACTCCTCGCGCCGTTCGTGCTCGTCGCCCCGGCCGTCCTGATCCTCGTGCTGCTGCGGCTGTGGCCGCTGCTGCTCGGTGTCAACTTCTCCTTCACCGGCGACGGCGAGCGCGACGGCGCGGCCGTCGGCTTCGACAACTACGTCGACCTGTTCCACGACCCACTGTTCCGGGGCGCGCTGCGCAACGTCGGGTTGCTGGTGCTGCTCCTGCCGGTGGCGGTGGCGATCCCGGGCATCATCGCCACGTTCATCTACCTGCGCGTGCCGGGTCACCGGTTCTACCGCAGCGTCTACTTCTTCCCCGCCGTGCTGTCCCCGGTAATCGTCGGCGCGATCTTCAACCTCCTGCTGTCCTTCGACGGCCCTGTCAACTCCGTGCTCGGCGCGGTCGGCATCGGCCCCGTGGACTGGCTCGGCGACCCGGACGTCGCCATGTTCGCAGTCGTCGGCGTCCACATCTGGGCGACCTTCGGGATGGCGCTCGTGGTGTTCCTGGCCGGCTTCGCGACCCTGGACGGCACGCTGCTTGACGCCGCCCGGGTCGACGGCGCGTCACTGGGCCAGGTCATCCGACACGTCATCATCCCCAGCCTCACCCGCACCATCCAGTTCGTCTTCGTGACCACGATGATCGGGATGCTGACCTCGATGTTCGGCCTGCTCTACGTCATGACCACCGGCGGTCCCGAGGGTTCGACGTACCTGCCGGAGTACTACATCTGGATCCAGCAGGGCCAGATGAACCGTCCGGCGCTCGCGTCGGCCGCGTCGACGGTCCTCTTCGTCATCATGCTCGTCGTCGGGCTGCTGCAACTCAAACTGCTCCGACGATCCGGGAAGGTGGACTGATGTCCCGCGTCCGACTGGGCCGCTGGCTGCTCGTCATCCCGATGGGGTTGCTCGCCCTCGCGACGATCTACCCGCTGTTGTTCACCGCCAACGTCGCGATGAAGACCCGGCGGGAGTACATCCTCGACCGTTTCTCCCTGGCCGACTCCCTGCGCCTGGAGAACATCACCACGGCGTGGAGCAGCGTCGGGATGGCCCGGTACGCCGCGAACTCGGTGCTCGTGGTGGCCTGCTCGGTGTTCCTGCTGCTGCTGTTCGGCTCGATGGCCGGTTTCGCGTTGAGCCAACTGCGGTTCCGTGGCTCGTCGGCGTTGTTCATCGGCTGCCTCGCGGCGCTCTTCGTACCCTTCCAGGTGATCATGGTGCCGCTGGCGCGGATCATGGCGGACACCGGTCTCGTCGACACGTATCCGGGGCTGATCCTCGCCTACGTCGCGCAGTTCCTGCCGTTCACGATCTTCCTGATGGCCAGCTACTACAAGACCATCCCGGCGGAGATCGTCGACGCGGCGCGGATCGACGGCAACAGCGTGTACGGCGTCTACGGCCGGATCATGCTGCCGCTGGGCGCTCCGGCGCTGCTGTCGGTAGGCATCCTCAACACCCTGTTCTGCTGGAACGACGTGCTCATCGCGCTGCTGATGATGCCGTCGGCCGACCATCGCACCCTGATGGTCGGGGTGACCTCGCTACGCGGGCAGTACTCCGAGGACATCCCCACGTTCGCCTCCGGGGTGCTCATCGCCGCGATTCCCGTCCTGGCGATCTACCTGTTCCTTCAGCGCCAGATCGCCGACGGCGTCGCCGCTGGTTCCACGAAAGGCTGATATGCGCATCACCGGGTATCGAACCCTGACGACCGTCCAGCAGTGGGGTCGGCCCGTCGGCGACGCCAACGGCATCCTTCCCCACGGCGTCACCACTGTGCCGATCGTCATCGTCGAGACCGATGAGGGAATCAGCGGCGTCGGCCTGGGGCCGGCCGTGGAGATCGAGGCGATCTTCGCGGCCATCGAGGGGGAGGATCCCCGCGCGGTGACCACACTGTACGACCGGATGCTGCGGCAGACCTTCAAGGCCGGCCACGGGGGCCCGGTGTTCGGGACCGTCGGCGCGCTCGACACCGCCCTGTGGGACATCAAGGCGCAGGTGGCCGGCGAGCCGCTCTGGCGGCTGCTCGGTGGCCGGGACCGACACGTTCCGGCGTACGCCTCCGGTCTGGACATCGGCCTGAGCGACGACGAACTCGTCGCGGAGTACGAGGTCTACGCCGGGTACGGCCTGCGTGCCGCCAAGCTCAAGGGCGGCCTCGACATCGAACGGGACCGGCAGCGGCTCGCCCTGGTGCGCGACGTGCTCACCGAGGCGGGCCACGGCCGTCGACCCGGCCTGATGCTCGACGTCAACGAGGCGTGGTCGCGCAAGCAGGCCGTCCGGCACGTCTGCGAACTGGAGCGCACAGTCGATCTGGTGTGGATCGAGGAGCCGGTGCGGCGGTGGGACGCCGAGGGTCTGGCCGCCGTCGGCCGTGGTGTCCGCGCGGCGGTCGCCAGTGGCGAGAACCTCACCGGACTGGAGCAGTACCGGCCGCTGATCGGCGCGGGCGCCCTCGACATCGTCCAGTCGGCCGCCGTCTGGGGCGTCACCCACTTCCTGCGGGTGGCAGCCCTGGCGCATGCTCACGACCTGCCGGTGAGCCCCATCGGCAACAGCCCGATCGGTCTGCTGCACGCCGCGACCTCGATCCCCAACCACCTGGTGAGCGAGTTGCAGGACCTGCGGCCGCCGGTGGGCCTCGACGTCGACCTGCACATCGCCGACGGCGCCTTCGTCCTCGGCGACGTGCCCGGCCTCGGCATCCGGGTCGACGAGGCGACGATCCTGGCGGCCGGCCACCGGCCGGGCAACCCGAGCGCGGACAGCCCGAACGTCCGTCCGGAGCGGGCCGGCCTACGCCTGCTCGCGGAGGCCGACGATGCCGCTGCCACGCCGGCGCTGCGGGTCGAGTCCCTGCTCGCCGACGCTGTCGCGGCCCACCAGGACGCCGCACCCGTCCGGCGTTGATCCCGCCGGGCCGGCCCGGCCCGGAACCCGCCATCACCGAAAGGACCCCGAGTGTCATCCTCGCTCGTAGCCTCCAGTCGGACATCGACGGCGCTCGCCGCCAGGCCGACGGCTGGCGCCCGCACCGGGCCGCTGACCACGCCGGCAGGGACCACCCGGCCGAACCGACCCAGCCCGACCAGGGCCCGCATCCTCGGGTCGCGGATGCGCGGCAACACGGCAAACGTCCGACCGTACGCAGCGGCGGAACCCCACCACGTCGAGACGGAGCAGCGGTGAAGGCAGTTGTCTACCGGGGGGCACGGGACCTCGCCATCGAGGATCACGCCCCGCAGGCACCAGGTCCCGGGCAGGTACGGATCGAGGTGGCGTACACCGGGATCTGCGGCACGGACCTGCACATCTTCCACGGCGACATGGACGCGCGGGTGGGCACCTCGGCGGTCCTCGGGCACGAGATGTCCGGCCGGATCGCCGCCATCGGTGAGGGTGTGACCGGTTGGTCGGTCGGGCAGGCGGTCACTGTGATGCCGACGCGCGCCTGCGGGCGCTGCCCGGCGTGCCGCCGGGGCGACTCGCACATCTGTCATTCAATGGATTTCCTTGGCATCGACTCGCCGGGTGCCATGCAGTCGTCGTGGACGGTCCCGGCGGATCTGGTGCTTGCGCTCCCCGACGACCTTCCACTTGACCACGCGGCACTCGTCGAGCCGGTGGCGGTGGCGGTGCACGACGTCGGCCGTGGGCGGATCGTGCCGGGCGAGCAGGTAGTGGTGGTGGGTGGCGGGCCGGTCGGTGTGCTCATCGCCGCCGTGGCCCGCGACCGTGGCGCGCAGGTCCTGCTCGTCGAGCCGGACGGCTTCCGCCGGTCGGTGGCCGCGAGGATCGGGATCGAGGCTGTCGATCCGGGGCCGATCGACGTGGTGGCGCTTGTGAACGAGCGGACCGGCGGCGCGGGCGCGGACGTGGCGTTCGAGGTGTCCGGCTCGGCCGGCGGGGTCGGCACTGCCGTCGACGTGCTGACGACCCGTGGCCGGTTGGTGCTGGTGGCGATCCACCCGCAGCCACGTCCGGTGAATCTGCACCGGTTCTTCTGGCGTGAGTTGGAGTTGGTGGGTGCGCGGTTGTACCAGCGTGCGGATGTGGCCGAGGCGATCCGGCTCGTCGCGGCGGGGATCGTGCCGGCCCGGGAGCTGATCTCCCGGGTGCTGCCGGTCGAGGATGTCACCGACGCGTTCGTGGCACTGGAGGGTGGCGGGGGCGTCCTCAAGGTGCTGCTGGACTGGCGGGAGGAGGGCCGATGAGCGCGTTGTTCGACCTTTCCGGACGCACCGCGCTGGTGACCGGCGCCCGGCGGGGCATCGGCCTGGCGATGGCGGAGGCCCTGGCGCTCGCCGGTGCGGACGTCATCGGGGTGTCGGCGCAGTTGGAGTCCGAGGGCAGTGCGGTGGAGCAGCGGGTCCGGGCCGCTGGCCGCCGGTTCACCGGCTTCCGGACGGACCTGGGGGACCGCGCGGCGGTCTACCGGCTGGTCGAGGACGTCGCCGCGCTCGGCCCGGTGGACATCCTTGTCAACAACGGTGGGACGATCGCCCGCGCGCCGGCGGTGGATCACCCCGACGAGATGTGGGATCGGGTGGTGCAGGTGAACCTGTCCAGCCAGTTCGTGTTGAGCCGGGAGATCGGTCGGCAGATGGTCGACAGGGGCCACGGCAAGGTCATTTTCACCGCCTCGCTGCTCAGCTTCCAGGGCGGCATCAACGTGGCGAGCTACACCGCGGCGAAGTCCGGCCTGGCCGGGCTGACCAGGGCGCTTGCCAACGAGTGGGCGGGTCGTGGGGTGAACGTCAACGCCATCGCACCCGGCTACATCGCCACCGACAACACACAGGCGCTGCGCGACGACCCCGACCGCAACGAGGCCATCCTGGGCCGGATCCCGGCCGGCCGGTGGGGACGGGCCGACGACCTGGCCGGCGCCGTCGTCTTCCTGGCCTCCCCGGCCTCGGACTACGTGCACGGCACCGTCCTGCCCGTCGACGGCGGCTGGCTCGGCCGATGATCGCGACGCAGCTGGCCGGACGACCCGGCATCGTCGACGCACACCACCACCTCTGGATCCGCGCCCGGCACCCGCAACCGTGGATCGACCCGCACACGATGGCCGCTATCGACAACGACTTCACCGCGGCTGACCTCGCCCCGGTGGCACGCGCCGCAGGAGTCACCGAAACGGTCGTCGTGCAGTCCATCGCGTCCGTGGCCGAGACCGAACACCTGCTGGGCGTCGCTGCCGATGACCCCCTGATCGGCGGTGTCGTCGGCTGGGTCGACCTCAGCGCCGACGACATCGACGAGCGCATCGACCGGCTCCGTGCCGCACGCGGCGGGCAGCGGCTGGTCGGCATCCGTGATCTGGTCCAGTCCGAGCCCGACCCCGCGTACCTCGACAGGCGTGACGTCCGGCGGGGCATCGCGGCGGTCGGCGCCGCCGACCTCACCTTCGACCTGCTGGTCCGCGACCGCCAGCTGCCCGCGGCCATCCGGCTCGTGCGCGACCTGCCCGAGGTGCCGTTCGTCCTCGACCATCTCGGCAAACCCGCGCTCGGGCAGCGGAGCCTCGGCGACTGGCCCGACGATCTGCGGGCGCTGGCCGCCCAGCCGAACGTCACGGCGAAGCTCTCCGGGCTCGTGACCGAGGTGGACGGGCCGTCCTGGTCGGCCGCGGACCTGCGGCCCGCCGTCGAGCACGCCCTCGACGTGTTCGGCCCGGACCGCCTCATGTTCGGCTCCGACTGGCCGGTGTGCCTGCTCGCCATCTCGTACACCAGGTGGGTCGAGGTGCTCGACGAGCTACTGGAACCACTCGGCGACGCCGAGCGCGCGGCGATCTGGCGGGACACCGCCCGCCGCTCCTACCGGCTGGGGGAGCCGTGATCTCCCGGGCGCTGCCGCGCCGGCCGGCGGTCCACCTCACCGCCCTCGGCTTCGGCGCCGCCCAGGGCGGCAACCTGTACCGGGGGACCTCCGACGACGAGTTCGCCGCCGCCGTGGACGCTGCGTGGGCGGCGGGCATCCGATACTTCGACACCGCGCCGCACTACGGGCTCGGGCTGTCCGAGCGGCGCCTCGGCGCTGCCCTGCGGTCCCGCCCCCGCGACGAGTACGTGGTGTCGACGAAGGTGGGGCGGCTGCTCGTCCCGTCGCCGGAGACCGCACACCAGCGGGACGCCGACGGCTTCGACGTGCCGGCCGACCACCGACGGGTCTGGGACTTCAGCCGCGACGGCGTACTCCGGTCGTTGGAGGCCAGCCTGGAGCGCACCGGCCTGGACCGGGTCGACGTGGTCTACCTGCACGACCCCGACGAGCACTGGGAGCAGGCGGTCACCGAGGCCGTTCCGGCGCTGGTCCGGCTGCGCGACGAGGGCGTCATCGGCGCGATCGGCGCGGGCATGAACCAGTCGGCGATGCTTGCCCGGTTCGTCGAGGAGACCGATGTCGACGTCATGATGTGCGCCGGCCGGTACACACTGCTGGAGCAGGGCGCGCTTGCCGACCTCCTGCCCGCCGCGCAGGCCTGCGGGGTCGGCGTGGTGATCGCCGGGGTCTACAACTCGGGGCTGCTGGCCCGCGACCGGCCGCCGGCCGACGCTGTCTACAACTATGAGCAGGCCCCGCCGGAGCTGATCGAGCGTGCCCGGCAGATCGCCGACGTGTGCGAGGCCTACGGCGTGACCCTGCCGCAGGCGGCACTGGCGTACGTCCGCCAGCACCAGGCCGTCGTCTCGACCGTCGTCGGCCTGCGCGACGTGGCCCAGGTGACCGAGACCCTGCGCCGGTCCGAGGCCGACGTCCCGAACGAGCTCTGGCCGGCGTTGCGCGCGGCCGGGCTGCTCGGGACGTCGACACTTAGCTGACGACGGTGCGCCGGCCACCCGAGGATCGGGTGGCCGGCGCCGGCCGTTATACCGCTGTGAACCGCCACTGCTGGTTGGCGGCGGTGTGGCAACCCCACTGGAGCAGCCGCGCCCCGTCGGCAGTGGAAGCGCCGTTCACGTCGACGCAGAGCCCGCTCGGCACGCTCTTGACCGTGTAGACACCTGTGGTGGCCGTGGCCGTGACGAGGAACTTCTGCTGATTGGCGTTCGAGCACGTGCTCTGTTGCAGGAAAGCGCCCTGTGCGGTGGACCCGCCGACGACGTCGAGGCACTTACCGCTGTGCACCGCCTTCAGATAGACGGCGCCGCTCCCGGCGTCGACGGCCTGCCACTTCTGGTTGTTGCCACCGGTGGCCGCCCACTGGGTGATCTGGGCGCCGTCGGCGGTGGAGACGCCGCTGACGTCCATCAGCTTGCCGCTGTGCTGCGCGGTGAGCGTCCAGGTCTTTCCCGCCACGCCGGTGCCGGTGCCGGGAACGCCGACACCGGCACCTCCGAAGGTGTACGCGTCGAGATCGAACCAGTTGTTGCCGCTGCCCTTGAACACCATGTAGAGCGTCTGTGTGCCGCCGAGGGCGGCGACGCTCACCGGAGCCGTGGACTGGTAGTTGTCCCAGCCGCCGGTGCTGGGCACCGTCGTCGTGGCCAGCAGCGTGCCGGTGGGCGAGCCGGCGCGCAGCTCGATGGTGCCGCCACCGGACGGCGACGACAGCCGGTAGCTGACGTTCGTGATACCCGACAGGCTCATCGGGTTGAACGCGATCCAGTCGTTGTTGGAGATGTCGCCGACACGCTTGCCGCTCTCCGCGGCGGACTGCTCGACGACCCGGACACCGGACTGGCTGCTGTAGTACTCGGCCTGCTTGTGCTTGGGTTGCAGGATCACCTGCGCGGTGCCGGTGAGCGGGGCCGCGCCTCCCGCGCCGCCGTTGTCGGTGTACCTGGCGTTCAGCACGTAGAACAGGTTGGCGCCATCGGGGTGCCCACCGAGCAGGTCGGTGGAGATGGTGCCCGAACAACCCGGATACTCGGTGGTCTCGTGGGCGTGGTCGTCGTGACCGAGCGCCGGGTTGAGGACCACCTTCGAGCAGTCGACAGTTCCGCCGTCGGGATCGGTGACGGTGATCTGGTACGGCACCTTGTCGCCGAAGGTGAGCATGCCTCCGTTGGGCGGGGTGGTGATGGTGACCACCGGGGCGCTGTTGCCGACGGTGATCTGGACGTTGGCGAAGCCCGTCTTTCCGGTGTTGTCGGTGACCTTCAACTGCGCCGTGTAGTTGCCGTTGGAGGTGTACACCTTCGACGGGTTCGCCGCCGTGGACGTGGTGCCGTCGCCGAACGTCCACTGGTAGCTGAGCGTGTTGCCCGGGTCCGGGTCGGCAGTGCCGGCGCTGCTGAACTGGACGGTGAGCGGCGCGCTACCGCTTGTGGGCGTACCGGTGGCCTTGGCGATCGGCGACCGGCCGCCCTGGATGTAGTCGATCCGGTAGAGCCCGGAGTCGCTGTTGCCGCCGCCGAAGTTGGTGCCCCACTCCAGCAGGTAGAGCGACCCGTCCTTGCCGAACTCCATGTCCATCGGCTTGTTGAACCGGGCAGTCGGCAGGAACGGGTTGGTGCGCGTCACCGCCGTGGCGGAGTCGAAGTGCACCTCCTTGATGTAGCTGCGCGACCACTCGTAGAAGAAGTGCACGCCGTCGTAGTAGGGCGGGAACTTCGTGGCGGACGGGTTCGCCGCGTCGTAGCGGTAGACCGGGCCGCCCATCGGTGCGGAGCCGCCCGAGCCGAGCTCAGGGAAGGTCGGCGAGGTGCCGTAGCCGTACCACATGTTGGGGGCGACGACGGGCCGCAGGCTGGTCAGGCCGGTGTTGTTCGGCGAGTTGTTCACTGGCGCGGAGCAGTTGAACTTCGCCCCGACCACGCCGGTGTCCGGGTTGAACGGCGCGTACGGCTGGTTGTCGCCGTGGCAGAACGGCCAGCCGTAGTTGCCGGGCGCCTTGATCACGTTGAGCTCGACAAGGCCCTCGGGGCCGCGGTTGGTGGTGGGCGGGTTGCGGTCCGGTCCGTAGTCGGCCAGGTAGACCCAGCCGTTGGCCGGGTCGATCGAGAAGCGGAACGGGTTGCGGAAGCCCATCGCGTAGATTTCCGGCCTGGTCTGCGCGGTGCCCTGGGCGTAGAGGTTGCCAGTGGGAATCGTGTAACCGCCGCTGGCCTGCGGGCGGATACGCAGCAGCTTTCCGCGCAGGTCGTTGGTGTTGCCGGCGGTGCGGGCCGCGTCGAGGTTGGACTTGCCCGAGCGCCAGTCCAGCGGAGCGTAGCCCTGCCAGTTGGGGTCCAGGTTCGGCGGCGTGTCATCGCCGGTGCCGATGTAGAGGTTGCCGTCCGGACCGAACTCGATGTAGCCACCCGTGTGGCCGGGTTCGGGGAAGGTGCGGTCCCGGTACGCGGGGATGTCGATGATCCGCGCCTCACTGGACAGGTTCAATGTGTCGCCGGTGAGCGTGTAGCGGGAGACGCGGTTGACGTCTGTGCTGCTGCTCGCCGGTGAGTGGTACAGGTACACGTACCCGTTGCTGGCGAAGTTGGGGTCCAACGCCATGCCGGTGAGCCCGTCCTCGCCTCCGGTGTAGACGCTCAGCGTCCCCGCGGTAACTGTGCTGTTCGTGGACGGCTTGAAGATCTTCACCTGACCGCCGCGCTGGACGTAGATGACGCGGCCGTCCGGTGCCACGGCCATCGCCATGGGGTCGACGGTGTTGTCGTCGAGGGTGCGCTTCTCGAAGTTGCCCCAGACGGTGCCGCCGCAGTCACCGGGGAGGTTGCCGGCGGCCCACTTCACGCCACCGAGGACGTGGTTGCGGAAGTTCGTCTCGCTGTAGGACTCGCTGGCGTGGCCCATCGCGGTGGCCCACACACGCCCGCCGCCGGCGTTGCGGCACCAGGAGATCGGGTGGTCCGGGCCCATCGCGCGGGAGCCCGGGTTGTACGTGCGCTCGTCGGCCGTCACCAGGACGTGCACGTTGCCGCGCGGGTTGGTGTCGAAGTTGTACCACTCCTCGCTGCGGTTCCAGCGATCCGGCAGGCCGACCGTCGACGGGTGCTGCTTGTCGGCGACGATGGCGGTGCCGGGCAGCACGCCGGGGGAGTGCTCAGGCATGTGGGCGCCGCCGTTGACGGTCTGGTCCCACCACGGGTACTCGGCCTCGATGCCCATGTCGGTGGCGTTGTGGACGCCGACGATGCCCTTGCCGCTGGCGAGGTAGCCCTCGATGGCCTGGCGTTGGGCGGCCGAGGTCCAGACCATCCCCGAGGTCTGGAACATGATGACGACGTCGAAGGTGGCCAGGTTGGCGGGCGTGAAGACGCTCGCGTCCTCGGTCTGCACCAGTTCGAAGTTGTTGGCGGCCGCCTGCTGCTGGAACATGCTGATCCCGGCGGGGATCGAGTCGTGCCGGTAACCGGCGGTCTTCGTGAACAACAGGGCGCGGAAGGCCGGGGCCGCCGACGCTGGCGGGGCGAGGCCGAGCACCAGCATCAGGCTGGCGATCATGCCCATGATCAATGTCTTGCGACGCATGCCGTCTCCTAGGTCGGGCGGGCAACGGGGTGTGCGACCACGTGCCGGACAGCGCGTCAGGTTGTGTCTGGACACGTGTGTGCACGAGTGCTGGTCGGTCTTCGTGCCGTCCGCCGAAACGGCAGTCAGGTCCGCGGAACGTCACACAGCGTGAGATGGGCGGTGTAGTCGTCCTGCGGGTGTCGACGTCAGGATGAGCTAAGCATCGACATATGTCAATAAATCGGGAACATCCGATCTTGTCGGACGGTGGGATGAGCGAGTCCGACGCCCACGTGTCGACGTCGCTGGCGATTCGGGGGGTGAGCGGTGGCTGCGGCTGTGGATCGAGGATTGCGCCGTCGCATCCAAACATCTATCTTCATACGTGTGATGTTTCGTCGATGTCAAGGAAATGTTTGCACCATAAAAACGTAAGGGACCGTGGCGGGCTGTGAAAGTGCGTCGTGCTCGTGCGCCGAACGGCCTCCGATCCTGCCGATGACTACTATCTGTAAAGGGCTCCCGGGATGTCAGACCCACGGCCGGCGCCGCTGCTCACGCTGCGAGGCATCGGCAAATCGTTCCTCGGGGTCCGCGTCCTCGACGGTGTCGACCTCGATGTCGCGCCCGGCGAGGTGCACGCCGTCGTCGGCGAGAACGGCGCTGGCAAGTCGACCCTCATGAAGATCGTCTCTGGCGCGTACGCCCCGGACGAGGGCGCCGTCGAGTTCGACGGCCAGTCACGCGCCTTCCGTGGCCCGCGCGACGCGCAGCGGGCCGGCGTCGGCATCATCCACCAGGAGTTCAACCTGTTGCCGGAGCGGACGGTCGCCGAGAACGTCTACCTCGGGCACGAGCCGACCCGCCGTGGGCTTGTCGATCGCCGCGAGATGCTCGACCGCACCAGGCGACTGCTCGCCTCCATCGGGGAGACCACGTTGCCGGCCGACGCCCCTGTGGGGCGGCTCGGTGTCGCCCAACAGCAGGTCGTCGAGATCGCCAAGGCCCTCGCCCTGGACGCGCGGCTGCTCATCATGGACGAGCCGACGGCGGCCCTGGCCGACCACGAGGTCGAGTTGCTCTACGGGCTGGTGCGCCGGCTCCAGGAGCGGGGCATCGGCCTGCTGTACGTCTCGCACCGGCTCACCGAGGTCTTCGACCTGTCCAGCCGGATCACGGTCCTCAAGGACGGCCGTCGCGTCACCACTGTGGACACCGCAGCCACCACCGCTGACGAGCTGGTGCGGCACATGGTCGGCCGGGAGCTGTCCAGCTACTACCCGGCCCGGGCCGCCCCCGAGGACGTCGGCGAGGTCCGGCTGACCGTCCGCGACGCGGGAAACCGGAAGCTGCGGGGCGTGACCCTCGACCTGCGTGCCGGCGAGGTCCTCGGCGTCGGTGGATTGCAGGGCTCCGGGCGGTCGGCGCTGGCCCGCGCGCTGTTCGGGGTGGCCCCGTTCACCAGCGGCGAGGTCACGCTCGACGGCCGACCGGTCCGGCTGCGCTCGGCGCGCGCCGCGATGCGGGCGGGCATCGCCTACGTCACCGAGGACCGCAAGGGGGAGGGGATCGTCGCCCGGCAGTCGGTGCTGGACAACGCGTTGCTGGCCAGCCGGGCCGTCTTCGCGACCCGATCCGGTCGTGCCGCACGGACGATCAAGGTCCGTGAGTTGCTCGCCGCCGTCCAGGTCCGCTCGGCCGGCGACGACCAGGAGATCAGGTTCCTCTCCGGCGGCAACCAGCAGAAGGTCGTCCTGGCCCGCTGGCTCGCGATCGACCCCCGGATCCTGCTGTTCGACGAACCGACCCGGGGCATCGACGTCGGCGCGAAGTCGGCCATCCACGACCTCGTGCGCAGTCTCGCCCGCGACGGCGCCGCCGTCCTGATGATCTCGTCGGAGCTGCCCGAGCTGCTCGGCATGAGCGACCGGATCATCGTCCTGCGGGACGGCCGCGTAGCGGGCGAGTTGCCCGCCGGTGCGACAGAGGAGGACGTCGTGGCCCTCGCGGTGGGCACCGTCGCCGAGGTGGTCCAGTGAGCGCGAGGAGTGAGCCGGGTTTGCGAGCCCCGCAGTCGCGAGCCGAGGTGGTCCAGTGAGCGCCCTCTCGCTCCTGCCGGCTCGGCGTCCCGTTCCGGGTGTGTTCGTGGCGCTCGCCCTCACCCTCGTGATCGGCTGGTTGGTCGTCCTTGCCGACGGCGGTCAGCTCTTCAATCCGTCGACCACTGTGAGCCTGTTGCACGTCGCCGCCGGCCTGGGGCTTGTCGCCGTCGGCCAGACCCTTGTCATCCTCGGCGGTTCGCTCGACCTCTCGGTGGCGTACGTGATCAGCCTGAGCACCCTCGTCGGTGCGGAGGCGATGAGCGGCAGCGACGGCGCGGTGCTTCCGGCGATCGGGCTGGCGCTCGCTGTCAGCGCCGCTGTCGGGCTGCTCAACGGGCTGCTTGTCACGAAGCTGCGGATCAACGCGTTCATCGCGACCCTCGGCGTCGGGTTGCTGCTCAAGGGTTACCTCGACAACGGTTACGACGGGCCGGCGGGCGAGACCGCGCCGGCGCTCGTGCGAACGCTCGGTTACCAGCGCGTGGGGCCGGTGCCGGTGTCGTTCCTGCTCCTGCTCGTCGTGACCGGGGCGGTGTGGTTCGCGCTCACGCGTACCCGCTTCGGTCATCACCTGGTCGCCGTGGGCGGCGACCCGGAGGTGGCCCGGCTGTCCGGTGTCCGCAACGACCGTGTCCTCGTCACCGCCCACGTGCTGTGTTCGCTGTGCGCCGGCCTGGCAGGGGTCTACCTCGCGAGCCGGCTCGGCTCGGGCGCACCGAGGGTCGGCACCGAGGGCCTCTACGACCTGGAGTCGATCGCGGCGGTGGTGCTCGGCGGCACGGCTCTGGCCGGCGGGCGTGGCGGTGTCCTCGGCACTGTCGGCGGTGTGCTGCTGCTCGCCAGCATCGACGCCATTTTCAACCAACTTGAGGTCGACGCCTTCTTCAAGCAGGTGATCCGGGGCGTCATCATCATCGCGGCGGTCGCCGTCTACGCCCGACGTGCTCTCCGAAAGGCGGGGTCCTAGCCGTGCGGATCGCCGAGCGCCGTGCACTGCCACTGCGGATCCGCACCGACGGGGTCGTGCCGATCTCCGCGATCCTCGCGGTGCTGCTGATCCTCGTCGCTGCGGTGCAGCCCGACTTCCTCGCGCCGCCGTCGCTGATGTCGTTCCTCGGCCGGTCGGCGCCGATCATCCTGCTGGCCGCCGGTCAGTACTTCGTGATCGTCTGCGGGGAGTTCGACCTGTCCGTCGGGTCCCTTGTCACGGCGCAGGTAGTCGTCGCCGCCCGGCTCATCGACAGCGAGCCGTCCCGTACCTGGCCGGTGGTCGTGCTGCTGCTCGTCGGCGGTGCGCTCGTCGGGCTGGTCAACGGCCTGGTCACCACCGTGCTGCGGGTGCCGTCGTTCATCACCACCCTCGGCATGTTCCTGATCCTCGTCGGCGCTGTGTACCTGTGGTCCGACGGCGCACCCAAGGGCGGTCTCTCCGAGGAGTTCCGCCGCTTCGGCCGGCGGGCCATCGAGGACGTGCCGCTGCTGGGCCGGATCCCGTACGCCCTGCTCGTCCTGGTGGCCGTGGCCGTGCTCGCCGTGCTGCTGATGCGCTCCGACTTCGGCCGCACGCTTGTCGCCGTCGGCGACAACCCGCGCACCGCCGAGCTGAGCGGTGTACGGGTCGGGCGTACCAAGACGATCGCGTTCATGCTCAGTGGCCTCGTGGCGGCGGTCGCGGCGATCCTGCTCGGCGGCTACAGCGGCGTGTCGTTCCAGGCCGGCGTCGGCCTGGAGTTCGGGGCGATCACGGCCGTCGTTCTCGGCGGGGTCGTGCTCGGCGGCGGTCGCGGCTCGGTCGTCGGCGCCATGCTCGGCGCGTTGACCCTCGAGACGCTCTTCGCGCTCATGAACTTCACAGGCGTCTCCGGCGCCCTCAGATCAACCGTCCAGGGCGCGATCATCCTGCTTGCCGTGGCGGTCTCTTCCCTGCGTTCTTCCTCCCGATAAAAGGAGAATCGATGAGACGTACCATTTCCGTCCTGGCCGCGGTGAGCCTGCTGGTGCTTGCCGGCTGCGCCACCGACGAGCCGGCCGCGTCCCCGTCGGCCACCGCCTCTGCCGCCGAGGGGGCGGGCACGGGGGAGCAGTCGAAGTTCTTCGTGCAGGCCGACTACGACAACGAGTTGGCGTTGCTCGACGTCGCCCCGACCGGGCCGGCCGACAAGCCGTGGGAGCAGGTGCTCAACCCGAAGATGGTGGACACCGCGAAGTTCAAGAAGAACGGCCCGCACAAGGTCTGTTTCTCGAACGCGGCGCTGAACAACCCCTGGCGGCAGGTCGGTTTCAAGACGATGCTTGCCGAGGTCGACGCGCAGCGCAGCCGGATCAGCGAGTTCGTGCACGTCGACGCCGAAGGCAAGGACCAGAAGCAGATCGCGGACATCAACGACCTGCTCGGCAAGAAGTGCGACGCGCTGATCGTCTCGCCGAACACCACCGCCACGCTCACGCCGGCCGTCGAGGCCGCCTGCAAGGCCGGCCTGCCGGTGATCGTCTTCGACCGCGGGGTCAACACCACCTGCCCGGTGACCTTCATCAACCCGGTGGGCGGCTACGGCTTCGGTCACGTCGGCGCCGAGTTCGTCAGTCAGAAGATGAAGCCCGGCGGCAAGCTGTTGGCCCTGCGCATCCTGCCCGGTGTCGACGTGCTGGAGACCCGCTGGTCCGCCGCGAAGATCGCCCTGGACAAGGCGAAGGTCGACGTCGTGGGCGTCGAGTTCACCGACGGCGACCCCGCCAAGACCAAGAAGATCGTCAACGACTACATCCAGCGGTACGGCACGATCGACGGCGTCTGGATGGACGCCGGTGCGGTCGCCGTCGCGGCGGTCGAGGCGTTCCAGGACGCGGGCAAGCCCGTACCGCCGATGAACGGTGAGGACCAGCTCGACTTCCTGAAGCTGTGGAAGGACAAGAACCTCACGGCCATCGCTCCGACCTACCCGACGTACCAGTGGCGTACGCCGGTCATCGCCGCGCTGAACATCCTCGACGGCAAGCAGGTGTCGAGCCCGTGGAAGCTGCCGCAGCCGACGATCACGCAGGACAACCTGGACCGGTACCTCGACACGAGCATGCCGCCGCTGCACTACGCCATGTGCGGCTGCACCGACCTGCCCGGCTATCCGCAGCGCTGGAAGTAGCAGTCGATGTACGCCGTCGGCGTCAATCCCTGGGTGTGGGCCTCGCCGGTCGACGACGCGGCCCTTGCCGAGCTGATCCCGCGGATCGCCTCGTTCGGGTTCGACGCGGTGGAACTGCCGATCGAACAGCCCGGCGACTGGGATCCGGTCCGTACACGGGATCTGCTTGCCGCGCACGGCCTGGCGGCGGCCGGTGTCTGCGCGGTCACCCCGCCCGGCCGGGATCTGGTGGAGGCCGCTCCGGCCGTCGTGGAGTCGACGGTGGCGTACCTGCTGGGATGTGTGGCGAGCGCGGCTGCCGTCGGCGCTCCGTGCGTCGGCGGTCCGGTCTACGCATCGGTCGGCCGCACGTGGCGGATGTCGCCGGCGGCCCGCACGGAGTGCTACGCCCAGTTCCGGCGTGCCCTGGCGCCGGTGGCCGACCGGGCCGGCGAGTCCGGGGTGAGCATCGGGGTGGAGGCGTTGAACCGCTACGAGACGAGTGTCGTCAACACCGTCGAGCAGACCATCGAGCTGATCGACGGCCTCCCCCCGAGCGTCGGCATCATGATCGATACCTACCACATGAACATCGAGGAGGCGGACCCCTACGCCGCCCTCGCCGCCGCCGGCCCGTACGTCAAACACGTCCAGGTCAGCGGCACCGATCGCGGCGCCCCCGGCGCTGACCACTTCGACTGGCCCCGCTTCTTCACCACCCTGCGGGCCACCGGCTACCGAGGCGCGGTCTGCATCGAGTCGTTCACGGCACAGAACGCGACAATCGCCACCGCCGCCTCGATCTGGCGTCCGTTGGCCCCATCCCAGGACCGTCTCGCCACTGATGGCCTGCGCCATCTCCGGACGATCCTCGGCGACCCCCACCGCACCCCGACCCCGCCCGGTTGAGGCGATCCGACACCTCCCCACACCCCCTCATGTCAGGAGACCGTCCCGTGCTCCTCTCCTCCAGTCCGCCGCTGCGCCGAATCCTGGCTGGCGCCGCCGCTACAGCGCTGGCCACAGTGGCCGCCGTGGCCGCCTCGGCGTCCCCGGCCCTCGCCGCCACCACCACCCTCTACGCATCCCCCACCGGCACCGGCACCACCTGCTCCGCCACCCAACCGTGCTCGGTGACCGCCGCACAGACCGCGGTACGCAGCCGCGTCAGCGCGATGTCCGGTGACATCGTCGTGGAACTGGCCGACGGGATCTACCGGCTCTCGTCGCCGTTGCGACTCACCGCCGCCGACTCCGGCACCAACGGCTACCAGGTGATCTGGCGTGCCGCACCCTCGGCCCGCCCGACGATCAGCGGCGCCCGGGCGGTCACCGGCTGGTCGCTCGTCGACGCCGGTCGCAACATCTGGCGGGCCAGCGTCCCCGCCGGGCTCGACAGCCGTCAGCTCTACGTCAACGGCGCCGTCGCCACTCGCGCGCGTACCGCCATCAACCGGGCCGACTTCACGTTCACCACCACCGGCATGCGGTTCAGCAACAGCGCGTTGAGCTACCTCAACAACCTCGGCAACCAGAGCCGCGTCGAGGTGGAGAGCGTCGGCTCGTTCACCGACCGCTACTCGCCGGTGCAGAGCATCAGCGGCAACGTCCTGACGATGCAGCAGCCCGCCTGGAACAACAACACGTTCGGCTTCGACACCCTGTCCAGCCCGCACCGGGCCGGTCCGTTCTACCTGGCCAACGCGTACGAGTTCCTCGACTCCCCGGGCGAGTGGTATCTCAATCCGGGCAGCGGCCAGCTCAACTACATCCCTCTCGCGGGGCAGAACATGTCAAGCGTCGCCGTGGAGCTGCCGCAGTTGCAGTCCCTGGTGAACGTCGGCGGCACCTACGACGCGCCCGCGCACCACATCTCGTTCAGCGGCATCACCTTCACCGGCACCAGCTGGCTCGGCCCGAGCAGCAGCAACGGCTTCGCCGACCAGCAGACCGGCGCGCACATCACCGGCACCTGGGCTCGGCCGTCGGACGCGCTGACCTCCTGCCAGGCCGGCTGCCCGCAGTTCGAGGCCACCCGGCCGAACTGGAACCAGATGCCCGCCGCCGTACAGGTCTCGGCGGCGAACACGATTACCTTCAGTGACTCCCAGTTCGTCAACCTGGGACAGACGGCCATCGGCATCGGCAACGACGCCAACGCCCACGCCAGCGGCGTCGGCCTGGGTGCCAGCAACATCACCGTCACCCGCTCCGAGATCGCCCGCAACTCCGCAGGCGGCATCGTGGTCGGCGGCGTACGCGCCGACGCCCACCACCCGGGTGACCAGCGGATGGTCAACCGCAACATCACCATCAGCAACAACCGGGTGCACGACCTCGGCCTGGAGTACCGGGGCGTGGTCTCGATCCTGACCACCTACGTGAACACCGCGCTGATCTCGCACAACGAGGTCTACAACATGCCGTACACCGGCCTGTCGGTCGGTTACGGCTGGGGTGCCAACGACGCGGGCGGTAGCCAGCACTACGCCAACCGTGGCCTGTACAACTACCAGCCGCGGTACACGACGGCCACCACCGCCGCCAACAACCAGGTCATCGGCAACTACGTACACGACGTCATGCAGCAGATGACCGACGGCGGGTGCATCTACACGCTCTCGGCGAACCAGGGCGGCACCATCAACGAGAACTACTGCCTGCGGACCAATGGCTGGTTCGGCCTCTACTTCGATGAGGGCTCGCGCTACTACACCGCCCGCAACAACGTGTTCTCCTCCACCGGCACCTGGGCCACCGCCAACTACTGGTACGCGGAGAACATGGGCAACTTCACCGTCACCAACAACTGGGCGACGAACAACAGCACGAACGTGACGAACGGTGATCGGGGCAACGTCGTCTCCGGCAACGTCACGGTCTCCGGCGGCAACTGGCCGTCGGGGGCGCAGACGGTGATCAACAATGCCGGCGTCCAGAGTGGCGGCGGTACCAACCCGCAGAACGTGCAGATCGTGGGTGTGCAGTCCGGACGGTGCGCCGAGATCGGCGGGTCCAGCACCACAAACGGCACGCAGGCCCAACTGTGGGACTGCGTCGGGGCCACCAACCAACGGTGGACGGCCACCGCGAGCCGGCAACTGATGGTGTACGGCAGCAAGTGCCTCGACGCCACCGGCCAGGGGACCAGCAACGGGACCGCCGTGGTGATCTGGGACTGCAACGGGCAGGCCAACCAGCAGTGGACCATCAACGCCAACGGCACGATCACCGGCGTGCAGTCGGGCCTCTGCCTGGACGCCAACGGCGCCGCGACGGCGAACGGCACAAAGCTCATCCTCTGGTCGTGCAACGGCGGCACGAACCAGCAGTGGCAGCTGCGGAGCTGATTCCGGCTAGCCCCGACCGGCCGTCGCCGACGGTCGGCCGGGGCGCACCGCGCGACGGCGAGCGCCCTCGGTGTCGTCCCGTCCCGCTCGATCGACGGCCGCCATTGTGGGTAGTGGTGTTAGCGCTAATCCCCAGGGAGTGAGTCAGTCGGTGTGTCTCGCCGTGCCCAGGACCGCGTCCTGCGGTCGAGTCTGGTCGGCGGCCATCCACCGAGGGCGGGTTCGCAACATATGGAAGTAGTTGAATTCCTCGAAACGTCTCCGTAACATGACGTGGGCTTCTGTTAACGCTAACAGCACGGCCGTTCACCCCGCCCGGCATCCGTCCGTGGTGGACGACATCACCGAAAGGATGGCTGCGTATGAAGCGAATCATCCGACCCCGCCGATGGGGGCGGGCAGCGGCGGCCGCGCTGCTGCTCGCCGCCGTCCTGGTCGGCATCCGCGTCCCGATGGCCCAGGCGCTGGAGAACGGCGTGGCCCGGACCCCACCGATGGGCTGGAACAGCTGGAACTCGTTCGGCTGCAACATCAACGAGGCGCTGATCCGGCAGACGGCCGACGCCATCGTCAGCAGCGGGATGCGCGACCTCGGCTACGAGTACGTAGTGGTGGACGACTGCTGGTTCAACCCCAATCGCGACAGCTCCGGCAACATCCAGGGCGACCCGACGCGCTTCCCCAGCGGGATGAAGGCGCTCGGTGACTACCTGCATGCCCGTGGCCTGAAGTTCGGCCTCTATCAGGTGCCTGTCGACAAGACCTGCGCCCAGTACTTCGGCGCCTACCCGGGAGCGACGGGCAGCCGGGGCCACGAGGTCCAGGACGCCCGGCAGTTCGCCGCCTGGGGCGTCGACTTCCTCAAGTACGACTGGTGCTCGCCGAACGGCAGCATCGACGAGCAGGTGGCCACGTTCGCGAAGATGCGCGACGCGCTGGCCGCGACCGGCCGGCCGATCGTCTACAGCATCAACCCCAACAGCATCCACGCCAAGACCGGTCCGCTGCGCGACTGGAGCGACGTGTCAAACATGTGGCGGACCACCGAGGACATCACCAACGCGTGGGACACCGGCCAGACCAACGGTTACCCGATGGGGATCCAGAACATCATCAACGTGAACGTTCCCCTGGCCCGGTACGCCCGGCCCGGCGGGTTCACCGACCCGGACATGATGGAGGTCGGCCGGGGCGGCATGAACGACACCGAGATGCGCAGCCACTTCGCGATGTGGGCGGTCATGGCGTCGCCGCTGATCGCCGGCAACGACGTCCGCTCCATGTCGTCGGCGACCCTGACCATCCTGACCAACCGCAACCTGATCGCCATCAACCAGGACTCGCTCGCCCTGCAGGCCACGCAGGTCTCGTTCGACGGCACCCGTCGGGTGCTCGCCAAGCCGCTGGCAAACGGTGATGTGGCGGTCGCCCTCTTCAACCAGGGCGGCTCGACGACGACGATTTCCACGACGGCTGCCGCCATTGGCAAGTCCGGCAGCTCCTTCACGCTTGTGGACGCCTGGAGCAACTCGACAAGCAGCAGCACCGGCACCATCTCCGCGAGCGTCCCGGCCCACGGCACCGTTGTGTACCGGGTCAGTGGCGGTGGCACCACAACTCCGCCGCCCACGACTCCGCCGCCGACGACGTCGAGCGCGTTCGCCAGCGCCGCCTCGGGTCGGTGCCTGGACGTCCCGAACAGCAACACCGCGAACGGCACCCAGCCGGTGATCTGGGACTGCAACGGTGCGACCAATCAACGCTGGACGGCGAACGGCCAGACCCTGCAGTCGCTCGGCAAGTGCCTGGACGCGCCGCTGAACGCCACGGCGGGCGCGAAGGTCCAGATCTGGGACTGCAACGGCGGCGCCAACCAGCGCTGGACCGTCAACGCCAACGGCACGATCAGCGGCGCTCAGTCGGGCCTGTGCCTCGACGTGAACAACAACGCAACCGCCAACGGCACCCCGGTGATCCTCTGGTCGTGCACGGGGGCGGCCAACCAGCGCTGGACCCAGCGCTAGACGAGTGATCCGCCGATCCGAGCAGTGGCGCGGGCGTCCCCGCGCCACCGCTCGGGGGCCGCTGCGAAGGCGGCCGGGTACCTCCATGGGCGTGATTCCGCTCTGGCATCAGGACGCCAGAGCGGAATCACGCTCCGGTGCGGTGCGTGATCGGTCGCGCCGACCAGGAGCCGGCCTGCCGATCCGCCCGGCGACACAGGGCGCTGACGTCAGCCCGTCGCTGCCGCTCCCACCGGGTCCCCGATCAGTCCGGTCGACGCGCGGTAGCGCACCGGAACAGGGTCGGTGATCTCACCGACGAACGTCCCGTCGACGTGGTCGAGGAACCCGATGAGCGACCACGTGCCAGCGGGTCCGGGCACCAGGCGGGGCGCGTACAGGTGTGGGTGCGCGAACGGCTGGGCGGACGCGACGTCCCACGGGCCGCTGACGCTCGCGCCGGGGACCACCCAGATCCGGTGGTCGTCGCTGCGGGCGCTGGAGGTGGCGTCGGTGGAGAAGAGCAGCAGGGGCTGCCCGTCCACGACCGCGACCTGGGGGACCTCCAGGTGGCCGAACCCGGCCGGAGCCGACAGTGGTGGCTGGACCGTCCAGGTGACCAGGTCGGGGGAGGTGGCGTGACCGACGACTCCCCGGGCGTCTGCCGCCCCGGTGTTGGCGCGTGCCGTGATGAGCATGTGCCAGCCCTCGCCGTCGGGATCGGGGAACACCCACGGGTCGCGCCACGCCTGCTCGTACCAGAGGTCCCGGTCGAGCATTTCGTACCAGGTCGGATCGGCCTGCACGATCGGGTCGGTGCCGTGCCGGTGCCAGGTGGTCAGGTCGTCGGAGACGGCAAGGCCGATGCGCTGGACGAGGCCGTTCTCGGCACGACTCACGCCGGTGTAGTACAGATACCACCGCCCGTCCGGGCCGCGGACCGTGCACCCGGTCCACGTCGCCAGGTCGTCCCACGCGGGGGCGTCGGCGGGCACCACGGCGTCGGCGACGAGGCGCCAGGAGCGCAGGTCCGTCGAAACGGCGTGGCCGATCGTGGCGCGGTGGTGGCGGCGGTGCGGGTCGTGCAGGGCGCGGGACGCGCGCAGGAAGAACATGTGCCAGAGGCCGGTGTCGTCCTGCGCGTACCAGCTGTCCCACACCCAGTGGTCGGCTAGACGAAGCATGGCCGGAAACCTAGCACTAAACCGTTTTAGCTGGAACAGCCCGTAACCCGACGTGACGGCCGTGGCGGGAGCTACCCGGCGGGAGGCGCGAGGGACTTGCGGCGACGCAGGGGCATCGGGACCAGCGTCGGCTCGGCGGCCCCGCCGTCAAGCAGCAGCTCGACCGCGCGTCGCCCCATCTGCTCGTGGGGCAGTGCGGTGGTGGCGAGGCCGGGGCGCAGCCAGGCAGCGATCGGGTCGTCGTCGAACGAGATCACCGACATGTCGTCGGGGACGGTCAGCCCCGCCTCGCCGAGCGCCTGGTACGCGCCGAACGCCAGCCGGTCGTTCATGCAGATCACCGCGCTGGGTCGCTGCTGCCTGTTGAGGAGCCCGCGCATGGCGGCGTAGCCGTGCTCGGGCAGCCAGTCGGTGCAGAAGCACTCGGCCAGCAGCGTGACGCCCGCGTCGCCGAGCGCCTGGTGGATGCCGCGCAGACGCGCCCGGGCCGCGAGGGACACCTCGGGGTCGCCCTCCTTGAGCCGGTTGCGCCCGATGAGTGCGATCGCGTCGCGGTGCCCGTGCTCCAGCAGGGCGGTGGCCACGGCGTGGCCGGCCCGGTCGTCGTCGGGAAGCACGCTCGGCAGGGTGTCGGAGCTTGTGGCGTTGAGCAGCACCACCGGCCCGCCGAGGATGGCCTGCGGCACCGTGAGTCGTCGGGTGGCCATCGCCGCGTAGATCACCCCGTCGACCTGCCGGTCGAGCATGGCCTCGATGGCGTACTGCTCGAATGTGGCGTCGCCCTGCGTCTCGGTGATGAGCAGTACGTGGTCCCGCTCCCGGGCGGCGTCCAGGGCGCCGCGGATGAGGCCACCGGCGAAGCGGGTGGTGGCGACGATGTCGGAGACGAAGGCGATGGTGGCCGTCTTGCGGGTGCGCAGGCTGCGCGCGGCGAGGTTGGGCCGGTAGCCGAGTTCCTCGGCGGCGGCGAACACCCGCTGGTGTGCCTCGGCCGACAGCCGGGTGCCCTCCCGGCCGTTGAGCACCATCGACGCGGCGGTCTTGGACAGCCCTGCTCGCCGCGCGACGTCGGCCAGGGTTGCTCTGTTGCGGCCCATCAGTCCTCCGAATCAGGCGCGGCGCCACGGACACCGCTCCCGCCCATCATGATGCGTCGTCGTCCGAGGGCCAGCCCCGGTTCCGCCCGCAGTGGTGTGAACTCGACGTTTCCAGACCGTTGCAGGGTGGTCCTTGACAGCTTCTCGCCTCACGCGCATGCTCTGCTAAATCAGTTTAGCGACCACCTTTTGCGTGCTCTGGTCGCCGCGCTGAGGGTCATTGGTGACGGTACGCGTGCTGCTGCGGTGCGACCGGTCGCGACGTGCGCGTCGTGTCGGTGCTCCGGCTGTGGCGGTCCCGGTGGAGCCGTCCCGCAGCCATGGTCGCGGGACGCGCGGAGGAATCAAGGAGTCATAAAATGGCAGTATTGCTGACAAATTTGTCGCGACGTCGAGCGCTGCTCCTCGCGCCGCTGCTGGCCGTCGGGCTGGCCGCGACGGCCTGTAGCGCGCCGGGCACCGACCGGTCGTCGAACGCAGAGCCCGACGCCGCCGTCAAGACGGAACTGGGCGCCGACCCGATCACCCTGGAGATGTACGCGGAGACCGGCTTCCCGCTGGCCAAGGCACTCGCCGACGAGTTCTCCAAGCAGCACCCGAACGTCACGTTCAACATCCGCGAGGACCAGTTCACTGTGATCGTGGAGAACGCACCGCGGGTGATGGCCTCGGACAACTCGCCCGACATCATCCGGCTGCCCACGATGGTCGACCTGGTGAAGGACAACCTGCTCAAGAACCTGGACCCCTACTTCACCGCGTACGGCTGGGACAAGTTCCCGGCATCGCAGCTGATGCAGTTGCGCGTCGGGGAGAACATCCGGGGCAACGGGTCGCTGTACGGGATGGGGCTGGGTTACAGCGTCACCGGCGTGTTCTACAACAAGAAGCTGGCCCAGCAGGTCGGCATGACCCAACCGCCGGCCACCGTTGCCGAGTTCGAGGAGCTGCTGGCCAAGGCGAAGGCCGGCGGCGTTCAGCCGATCATGCAGTTCAACAAGAACACCGCGGGTATCAACTTCCCGCACCAGGCGCTGCAGAACCAGTTCGGCGACCCGACGCAGGTCGCTGACTGGATCTTCCAGAAGCCGGGGGCCACCTTCGACACCCCGGCCGCGCTGAAGGCCACCCAGACCATCCAGAAGTGGGCCCAGGCCGGCTACTTCCCGAAGGACGCCAACGCCGTGGACTACGCGGCGATGGTGGGGGAGTTCCAGAAGGGCAACGGCCTGTTCATGTTCAACGGTGACTGGGAGTCGGCCAACCTGGACAAGGCGATGCCGGGCAACGTCGGCTTCTTCCTGTTCCCCGCGGAATCCGCAAGTGGCAAGCACGTGGCGATGTCCGCCCCGAACACCTTCGGCGTCTCCGCAAAGGCCAAGAACGCTGACGCCGCCGCGTACTTCCTGAACTGGGCCCACACCAACGCCAAGGCCCGCGAGATCGCGGTGACGGTCGGCGGTTCCAGCCCCGGCGGCCCGAGCGACCTGCCGGTGCCGGCCGCCGCCCCGAACACCGTCCTGGCCGAGACGCTCAAGGCGTCCCAGCAGCTCGGTGCCGAGAACGGCGCTGTCGACTTCACCGCGAACGCGACAGGCGGCATCTTCGCCGCCGCGATCACCCCCGAGATGCAGAAGCTGATCGCCGGCCAGCAGACGCCCGAGGGGTACGTGAAGGCGGTCCAGGCCGAGTACGAGAAGGAACTGTCCCGATGACGTCTGCCCTCGGCAGCGCACCAACCGGGCGGGACGACACGGTGTCGTCGCCGGATCGTCCCGCCCACCCCTCGTCCACGCGGGCCCACCGACGTCGGTGGGCCCGCGCGGCCGGGACCGGCTGGTTGTACGTCCTGCCCGCCCTGGTGATGTACGCGATCTTCGTCCTCCGCCCCCTCGCCCTGACCGTCCAGTACTCGCTGTACGAGTGGAACGGGATCGGCGTGGCCCGCTGGGCGGGTCTGGACAACTACCTCACGGTGTTCACCGACAGCGACCTGCTGAAGATCATCGGCAACGCGATCATCCTGATCGTCTTCTTCAGCTTCATTCCGGTGGCGCTCGGGCTGCTGGTGGCCAGCGTGGTCCGCCGGATCACCACCGGAGCGTTCGGGACCGTGGTCCGGACGATCCTCTTCCTGCCACAGGTCATTCCACTCGTGGCGGCGGGCATCGCGTGGAGCTGGCTGCTGTCGTCGAACGGCCTGATCAACCAGGTGCTGCGCGCGGTCGGTCTGGGCGGCCTCGCCCGCGCCTGGCTCGGCGACTTCGACACGGCGCTGCCGGCCGTGGGCGTGATCGGTGCCTGGGTCCTGCTCGGTCTCTGCACGATCCTGCTTGTCACCGGCATGAGCAAGATCGATCCTGCGCTCTACGAGGCAGCCCGCCTCGACGGCGCCGGGCCGGTCCGGGAGTTCCTCGCGGTGACCCTGCCCAGCCTGCGGCAGGAGATCGGCGTCTGCCTCACCGTGACGATCATCGCCGCGCTTGCCAGCTTCGACATCGTCTACATCTCCACAAGCGGCGGTCCCGGCCTGCAAACCACGGTTCCCGGTCTGGAGATCTACCGCCTCGCCTTCTCGCAGCGTCAGGTCGGGTTGGCCTCGGCGCTGGCGGTCGTGCTGATGGTGCTGGTGCTGGCCTTCGTGCTGCCGATCCAGCGACTGACCCGGGGGGAGAAGCCGTGAACCTGAGCCGACGTGAACAACTGACAGGCCGGCTGTTCCTGATCGCCCTTGTCCTGGTCACCCTGCTGCCGTTCGTGAGCATGCTGTCGGCGGCGTTGCAGCCGCGCGGCACCGTGCCCAGCGGCCTGGCATGGCCGTCGGACCCGCAGTGGGGCAACTTCGCCGACGCCTTCACCGCCGCGAACATGGGCGCTCTGCTGCGCTCCAGCCTGCTCATCGTGGCCGGTGTCGTGCCGGTGTCGGTGCTCATCGCCACCATGGCCGGTTTCGGGCTCGGCCAGCTGCGGGTGCCCGGCGGCCGGTTCGTCTTCGGGCTGTTCCTACTCGGTCTGACACTTCCCTTCGAGGCCGTGGTCACCCCGCTCTACTACCAGATGCAGGACCTCGGTCTGCTCAACACCCGGTGGGCGATCATCCTGCCGCTGATCGGCCTGTACATGCCGTTCGCCGTGTTCTGGATGCGCGCGCACTTCACGAACGTGCCTGTCGAGTTGTCCGAGGCGGCGAAGGTGGACGGCGCCAGCACGTGGCAGCTGTTCTGGCGGGTCCAGGTGCCGCTCGCCCGGCCGGCAATCGCCTCACTGACGATCCTGATGTTCCTCTGGACGTGGAACCAGTTCCTGCTCGCCATCGTCCTCGTCGACGACGCCACCAAACGCACGATGGCCGGGGCTCTGGGTGCATTCCAGGGCCAGTGGGGCACCGACCTGGTGCTGCTGTGCGCTGGCTCGCTGCTCATCCTCACCCCTACCCTCATCGTGTTCCTGATCTTCCAGCGACAGTTCATCAAGGCCCTGATCCAGGGCTCAGTGAAGGGATAGGCAGTGGCCACGCAGCCGCAGATCCACGGCGACGCCGACGACGGCTACGGGCGCGTCGCCGACGTCTTCCGCGACAACTTCGTCTCCCGGGGCGAGGTGGGCGCCGCGGTCACGCTCTACGTGCGGGGACGCAAGGTCGTCGACCTGTACGGCGGGCTGGCCGACACCCGCACCGGGCGGCAGTGGGAGGCCGACACTCCCGTCGTCGTGTTCTCCTGCACCAAGGGGATCCTGGCGATCTGCGCCTACCTCCTGGCGCAGCAGGGGCGGCTGGACCTCGACGCGCCCGTGACGCGCTACTGGCCGGAGTTCGGCCAGCACGGCAAGGACCACGTTCCGGTGCGCTGGCTGCTCACCCACCAGGTCGGGCTGCCGGCCCTGGACCGTGCGCTGACCCTCGACGAGATCCTCGCGTGGGATCCGGTCATCAAGGCGATCGAGGCGCAGGCCCCGCTGTGGCAGCCCGGCACGGCACACAGCTACCACGCGATGACGTACGGCTGGCTCGTCGGCGAGGTGATCCACCGCGTCACGGGGCAACTGCCCGGCGCGTTCTTCCGCGACGCCGTCGCCGAGCCGCTGGCGCTGCGTACCTGGCTGGGGCTTCCCGCGTCCGAACGCGACACCGTCGCCCGGAACCTGGCCCCACCGCCGGAGGCCGATCCGTTCGTCGACCCCGTGGCCGAGCGCGGCATCACAATGGGCGGTGCCTTCGCCTTTCCCGCCGACGCCGACGGCCTGGTCAGCTTCAACGACCCCGCCATCCAGGCCGCCGGAATTCCGGGGGCGGGCGCGGTGAGCACCGCCGAGGGCCTCGCTCGCCTCTACGCGGCCTGCGTGTCCGACATCAGGGGCGGGCCGCTGCTGAGTGCCGCGTCCGTGGACGACGCGGTCGTCGTCCGCTCGCACGGCCAGCAGCGGCACGGCCCACCGGGCACCGGTCAGCGGTGGGGGACCGGCTTCCTGCTGGACTCGCCGCCGGCCCGGCCGCTGCTCGGCGCGAGCAGCTTCGGTCACGACGGCGCCGGTGGGAACCTCGCCTTCGGCGACGCGCGGCACGCTGTGGGTTTCGGCTACGTGGTCAACCAGATGTACGGGGCGGGCGACGAGCGCGCCAACCGGCTGACCGCCGCCGTCCGCTCCTGCCTTCCGGCCTGACCCGATCCGCGCGTCGACACGACGCCACCGGCCCCGCCCTGGGGTGGGCGGGGCCGGTGGCGGACGTGCGTGCGGTCAGCTGTTCAGCGTGGCCAGCAGCGCGGTGGCCATGCCCTGCTCGCCTCGGGCGTTCGGATGGAACGGGGCGGCCGCGTTCTGCGGCACGAGACCTTCGACCCAGCGGGTGCCGCTGCCCTTGCACGCGTCCCGGCCGATCGACGGGGTGTAGACGTCGGAGTAGGTGGCGCCGTTCGCGGCGGCCGTGCGGGCCAGCATGGAGTTGAGTGACTTCTCGATGGTCCGCAGGTACGGCACGTCCTGGTAGGCGACCGGTACGACGGGCCAGCAGCCGTAGCCGGTGTCCGGCACGATCGCCGGGTAGCCGAGCACCACGACCCGCGCGCCGGGCGCGGCCCGGCGGGCCGCCTGGAGCACGGCCGTCACCTTCGGGGCCGTGGCGGCGATCCTGGCCTGGAGCTGGTCGGTGCCCCCGGCCGTGTAGCGGTCCCGGCACGGCGAACCGAGTGGACTGCTGAGGCTCGCCTGCGCGCAGTCGCCGATGATGCCGGCGAAGCCGATGTCGTTGCCGCCGATCTGCACTGTCACCAGGGCGGTGTTCGAGGTGACAGCGTTGATCTGCGGTGGGGTCGCGATGCCCAGTTGGCCGCTGCCGCCGTAGAGGATGTCGTCGGTGGTGGCGCCGGAGCAGCTCACGTCCACGAACGACGACGAGCCCGCGGAGGCGGCGACAAGCGACGGATAGTTGCGGCTGGACCGCAGGCAGTTCAGGTCGACCTGGGTGGGGACCAGCGGGCCGGAGGTGTACGAGTCGCCGAGCGCGACGTAGCGGCCGGTGGGTACGGCGGCGGCGGCGGGTGCGGCGGCGGCGAGCAGCACGCCGGCGGTCGCTGCGGCGAGTGCGGTCAGCCGGAGGGCTGCCCGCAGGAGGGGACGGTTCATGGCGCCTCCCAGAGGCATCGCGGTGGTGGTGCCAAGATCCTCACCCGATGACGCCGTCACCAATATAGACATTCGTCCATAAAGATTGGCAGCTATGGCTCTGGCGCGATGGCGCGCGGGTGTTGCGGGGATACTTCGGGCATGTGTCATCGGTCCCCTTGACAGCCGATGTGAGCGATAACACGATGGCCCTCACGTTCGCGATCCCGGCTGGGCAGAACGCGCCCACGGCGCGGCTGTTCGCCGAGACCCCGTTGACGAACATCCCTCGACCGACCCGGAGCCGCACCTATGGACTTCACACTGGATGACGTGGCGGTGGCGGGTGCCGCGCTTCCACCACCCCGATCGAAGACGATCGAGGTCGTCGGCAAACTGCCGGGCGAGCACAACCCGTTGATCGGGCACAAGTTCGGCGCCGACGGCTTCGGCTTCGTGCACGACGGCCGGGTGTACATGTACCTGACCAACGACACCCAGGGCTACGCCCCGGATCCAGTCACCGGTGTCTCGCCGGCAATCAACTACGGCGACATCAACCAGATCACGGTGATCTCCTCGGAGGATCTCGTGAACTGGACGGACCACGGCGAGATCCAGGTCGCGGGCCCGGACGGGGTGGCACGCTTCACCGCCAACTCGTGGGCGCCCGGCATCGCCAGGAAGGTGGTCGACGGCGAGGAGAGGTTCTTCCTCTACTACGCCAACAGTGGCGACTCCACCAACGTGATCACGGGTAGCACCCCGCTCGGCCCGTGGACCAGCGAGCGCACGAGCACGTTGATCAACGACAGCACACCCGGTGCCGAGGACGTCGCGTGGAAGTTCGACCCGACGCCCTTCGTGGACGACGACGGCCGGACCTACCTCTACTTCGGCGGCGGTCCCGCTTCGACGGGCATGCCGCCGGCCGAACGCTTCAACAACCCGAAGAACCTCCGGGTCATCGCACTCGGCGACGACATGGTCTCCACCGAAGGGGCGGCCGCGGTGGTCGACGCCCCCGTCGCCTTCGAGGCGGGCCACGTGTTCACGCGCGGGGGCAGGTACTACTTCACGTACTCGTCGCACTTCGGCGGGAGCGACTTCGGTGGCAGCCAGCAGCCGATTCCCGGCTACCCCGATGCCGGCCAGATCGGCTACCTGATCTCCGACGACCCGATGTCGTGGCCGAAGGAGACCTACGCCGGCGTCCTCTTCCCCAACCAGTCCCAGTTCTTCGGCGCCGGCACCGGTGGCAACAACCACCAGTCGGTGTTCGAGTTCGAGGGGCGGTACTACTTCACCTACCACGCCCCGACGCTGAACAAGCGCATCAACGGCGACACCACCCAGGGCTACCGCAGCCCGCACATCCAGGAGTTGACCTTCCGCCCGGACGGCACCATCGAGCAAATCGTCGGCACGTACGCCGGGGTGGAGCAGGTCCGCCACTTCGACCCGTACCGCGTCTTCGAGGCCGAGACCTTCGGTTGGAGCAAGGGTGTCGCGACCTCGAAGGCCGACCGCCCCTCCGCGCAGTTCGACGCCGCGGCACCGAACCTGGTGGTCAGTGACATCCACGACGGCGACTGGACGGCGCTGTCGTCAGTGGACTTCGGCGACGACGGTGCACGCGGCGTCACGGCCACGGTGCGGGCCCTCGCCACGGGCGCCCGGATCCAGGTCAGGCTGGATGGTGTCGACGGTCCGGTGGTCGGTACGATCGCGGTCGACAGCCCGGCCGGTCAGTGGGCCGAGGTACGCGCGGAGTTGACGGGCGTCAGCGGCGTGCACCACGTCTACTTCACCTTCAGCGGTCCGGCCGGCGTCGAACTCTTCGAGATCGACTCCTGGGCTTTCGAGGCGGCCACCGCGCCCAGCCCGAGCTGCCGGTGACGATCAGCGCGCAGGCGCCGTGACTCGCGCCCGAGCCCATCCGAGCCACCGACCGTTGCACGCACGACGCAAGCCGATCGCGACGACAGGGGCTCCCCGGACGACGTCGCCCGGGGAGCCGCACATCGCCTGTCGGGGTGTCAGCCGCCAGCCCCGGCCGGCTTGGTCTGGCCGAGCAGCCAGCGCAGGATGCTGCTGTCCTCGTAGGTCGGCCCGAACGCCGCGTGGTAGTCCGGCAACGAGAACGCCGAGTCGGCGTACTCGGTGTAGCGGACAAGGTTCGCGGCCTGCTCCGGGCTCTTGCCCCGGGCCTGGTACGCCTGCCGCAGCAGCGTGGAGGAGTTCCGCGCGCCCGTGACGTTGAGCAGGTGGTCGTGCTCACCGTGGGTGATCCAGACCGGCACCTCGCCCGCCGCGATCGCGTTTGCCTGCGTGGCGTTGACGGGGAACCCGCCGGTCACCAACCCGCCCGCGAACAGGCCCGGACGCTTGGCGAACGCCTCCCACAGCAGTTGGGAGCCGTACGAGACGGTGGTCGCGTACACCCGGCGGGTGTCCACGGGGAACTGACGGACGAACTGGTCGAGCAGCTTCACCAGCAGGTCGGCCTCGGCGGCCCCGCCGACCCGCTGATGCTGCGGCGCCAGGACGATCACGTCCTCGGAACTGCCGGTCCAGCTGGACTGCAACCACGCCGTCGCCGGGATGTCGGCGGCGAGCTGTACGCCGAGGTTGTCGCCGTCCCAGCCCATGCCGTGCCCGGGCAGGACGACCATCAGCGGGTACGTGCGGCCGGGCTGGTAGTTCTTCGGCAGGTGGTAGTGGTACGGCAGCACCATTCCACCGCTGAGGAACGAGCCGTAGGTGAACTCGTCGACAAGCTTGTTGACCGGCTTCTCGGTGACCGGGCGGGACTCGCGCGGTGTGGCCCTGGCGAGCACCGGCCCCTTGCCGGCGCCCTTACCGGGCTGCGCGTGCACGTCCTTGCGCTGCACGACGCGGGTGGGCAGCTCGGGATTGACCTTCACTGTGCACAGGAAGGTGGGGCACTTGGAGACGATGACCGTCCAGCCGCCGGTGTCGGCGGGGTCCAGCTCCACGATGACGTACCGGCCGGGTGCCGACTGCTGGTCCGTCCGGGTGTTCGGCGCGTCGTTCGTGTAGGTGTGGGTGATGGTCCGGTCGGCGAGCTTCGGCAGGTCCTCGATCGGGTTGAAGCGGAAGTTGTAGGTGGTGTCGGCGACCGTGAAGGTGGCGTTGTCGAGGGTGCGGGGGTTGACCGTCGCGCCGTACTCGATGGCCACGGCGGAGACCTTCTGGCCGTACGTGTAGACCGTGGTGATGGGGGTGATGCTGCGGATCCCGTCTCCGCTGCCGTGGGCCGGGCCGGTGCCACCGCCGGTGGCGGCGTAGGCGGTGCCGGAGGCGACGGTCAGGACGAGGGCGGCGAGAAGTGGGACCAGTCCTCTTCGCAGTCTCATGCGAGTCCTTTCTCGAGCGGGCACCCGTCTCTGGCGTTCGACGCCGGGAGGGGGACGGGCGAGTGGCCGCTAAACTGATTTAGCAGAGCATGGTTGCCGCCCTGGTGAGTAGTCAATACCGAGCCGCAAATCGGCGCTGTCAGCCCTCGACTGCCGCCGTCTCCGGGAGTGCGACGGCCGCGACGCGCCGGAATGTCGGGCATCGAGCGGGGGCGCGGACGACATGCTGTGGCGGAACATCGTCTGTTATCGATAACATGCGCACTGGGAGTCGCCGGGCCGGCTGCCTTGCGACGGCTTGGGGCAAGCGCGTTACCGCTAACAGGGCTGCCGGAGTTGCTGCACCGGTGCGTCCGGCGTGGACCTACCGGCGCGTCCGGCCGTCCCGTGCTGCCCGCCGACAGGGCTGAGCGAGTTTGATCAGACGTATGCGCTCCGAAACGCGAGCGGCGACGGCAAAACATGGCGTAGCACCTTGGCAACGTCGATGAATCCGTGGCATGGTAACGCCTGATCAACAGAAACATCTGATCTATCGCGTAGGTGTGGGGCCGTGCGTGACTTCCTGAGGAGGTCCGGTTGCTGACAGGTACTCGGTTCACCAGCGACGCCGTGCCCGTCGTCGGCGAGTCGGTCGGGAAAGGACGGTCCCGGCGATGAGCGCCGTCGAGGCGACCCCGGCAGCGCGGGGCGGCGCGTTCACCGACCGGCTCCGTGAGTGGGTCTCGCACGCCGTCGCCGAGTTCACCGCCGCCACCGCGCTCGTCGTCCTGTTCATCGCGCTGAGCATCGCGAGCCCGTACTTCCTGACGGCGGACAACCTGTTCAACATCGGCGCGCAGACGGCGGTGATCGCCATCATCGCCGCCGCGCAGACGATGGTCATCATCACCGGGGGCATCGACCTGTCGGTCGGATCGGTCGCCGCCCTCGCCGGTGTGACAGGGGCGATTGTCGTCCGTGACCTGGGTTTCCCGCTCCTCGCGGCGACAGCCGTCGCGATCGGCGTCGGCGCGCTGGCCGGGCTCGTCAACGGGCTGCTGGTGACAGTGGCCCGGATTCCCCCGTTCATCGCGACTCTGGGGACGATGTCCGCCGGTCGCGGCCTGGTCTTCATCATCACCGGAGCCGTCGGAGTGTACGGACTGCCCCGGTCCTTCCAACTGCTCGGCAACGGTGAGATCGTCGGCATCCCGTTCGCCGTGGTGATCACCGCCGTGGTCGCCGTGGGGGTCGCGTTCCTGCTGTCACAGACCCGCTTCGGCCAGTACACGTACGCGATGGGCTCCAACCTGGAGGCGGCCCGCCGCTCGGGCATCCGCGTGGGTCGCCACCTGACCGGCGTCTACGTCCTGGCGGGCGTCCTGGTCGGGCTGGGCGGCATGATCGCCGCCTCCCGGGTCAACTCCGGCCAGCCGAACTACGGCATCTCGCTGGAACTCGACGTCATCGCCGCCGCTGTCATCGGCGGCGCCAGCCTCTTCGGTGGCCAGGGCCGGATCGTCGGGACCATCATCGGCGCCTTCCTCATCGCGCTGGTCCGCAACGGCGCCGTCCTGCTCGACATCAGCATTCACTACCAGCAGGTGATCGTCGGCGTGATCATCTGGGCCGCCGTCTACTTCGACCAGTACCGCCGCCGGCGGCTGGAGTCCCGGGGCTGACCCGCCGTTCCCGCAGTCCGACAGAGGAAGGACGCACACCATGGCACACACCACCACCAGCCGGCGGACCCGAGGACGGCGCCTGCGTGCGCCGGGCCTGCTCGCCGCCGCCGCTGTCGTCGCCCTGCTCGGCGCCTGCGGCGGGGTCGAGGTCCGCGACGGCGGCGACGGCGGGTCGACCGACGCCAGCGGTCCGTTGAAGCTCGCCGTCGTGCCCAAGGCCGTCGGCGCCGACTACTGGAACACTGTGAAGGCCGGCGCCGAGTGTGCCGCCCAGCGCGCCGGTGACGTCACAGTGCAGTGGGACGGCGTGACGACCGAGACGGACGTCGAGGGCCAGGTCAACCTGATCCAGAACTTCGTCACCAGGAAGGTCGACGGCATCGTCTACGCGGCCACCGACTCCCGGGCGCTGGCACCGGCCACCGAGCAGGCGCTGGGCGCCGACATCCCGGTCGCGATGATCGACTCCGGCACCAGCCCACAACCCTCGACGGTGCCGCTGTTCGCCACTGACAACCGCGCCGCGGCCGGCGAGGCGGCGAAGTTGCTCGCGACCGAGCTGGGCCCCGGCAACCACGAGGTGGCACTCGTTGAGTTCCAGCCGGGCTCGCAGACGAACACCGAGCGGGTCGAGGGCTTCAAGAGCGGCCTGGCCGCATATCCCAACCTGAAGCTCGTCGGGCAGCAGCCCAGCCGCAGCGACGTCAACGAGGCACGTCGGGTGACCGAGAACATCCTGACCGCCAACCCGAACCTCGCCGGGGTCTTCGCGGCCAACGAGCAGAGCGTGCTCGGCGCCGCCCAGGCCATCCAGGCGGCGAACAAGTCCGGCAAGGTCGTCATCATCGGCTGGGACGCCGCGCCCGACGAGATCGCCGGGCTGCGCAGCGGTCAGATCTCCGCGCTCGTCGTGCAGAACCCGTTCAAGATGGGCTACTTTGGCGTCGACAAGATGGTCAAGCACCTGCGCGACAAGACGCCGTTGGCGTCGGCGGACACCGGCGTCACGTTCGTCACCAAGGCCAACATCGACTCGGCCGAGATCAAGGCAGTGCTCGAACCGAGCTGCGCCAACCCGCCGGTGCAGTGATGGCGACCAGTCCCTCGGCGGTCAGCGACGGCGACCAGCGCCACGTCCCCGACGAGCCGCCGGTGCTCGAAGCCCGTGGCATCGTCAAGCGGTTCGGCCACGTCGAGGCGCTGCGCGGCGCTGACTTCACCGTCGGCAGGGGCGAGGTCGTGGCGCTCATCGGCGACAACGGCGCCGGCAAGAGCACGTTGATCAAGACGTTGTCCGGAGTGCACACTCCCGACGAGGGCGAGATCCGGGTGGGTGGCGTTGCGGTCCGGTTCGCCACCCCCGTCGACGCCCGCTGCGCCGGCGTGGAAACCGTCTACCAGGACCTCGCGGTCGCCGACGACCTCAGCGTCGCCGCCAACCTCTACCTCGGCCGGGAGATCCTGCGCTCCGGGCCGCTGGGCCGGCTCGGGCTGCTCGACAAACGCGCCATGCGGCAGGGGGCCGCCGAGGCCCTCGACCAACTCGGCGTACGGATCCCGCGGGTCACCACACCCATCGCGATGCTGTCCGGCGGGCAACGGCAGTGTGTCGCAGTCGCCCGGGCGATCATCTGGGCGACGAACGTCGTCATCCTCGACGAGCCCACAGCGGCGCTCGGCGTCGTCCAGACCGCCCGGGTGCTCGACGTCGTCCGGCGTGCCCGCGACGCCGGCATGTCCGTGGTGCTTGTCAGCCACAACATGCCGCAGGTCCTGGAGATCGCCGACCGGGTGGAGGTGCTGCGTCTGGGCCGGCGGGCGGCCCGGCTACGCGCCGACGAGGTCACCACCGACGACCTGGTCGCGGCGATGACCGGGAGCACGAGCGTCGAGCGGGACGAACGGTGAGATAGGCAGCCGGGAGAGGGCGGGCACGCGGCTCGACGCCCGCCCTACTCCTCGGGCAGCCACTGCAACGACTCCTCCACCCCGATGAGATGGTTGGCCATCCGAATGCGGGCCCGCTCCGGGTCGCGTGCCACGAGCGCCTTCAGGATCGCCACGTGCTCGTCGTGGGTGCGGCGGTCGGCGCCCTCCTCGTGCAGGCTCCGCCAGAGCCGTCCCCGCACGGTACGCCCGGCGAACGCCTCGATCAGGCCGGTGAGCACCGGATTGTCGGCGTGCACGGCGATGATCCGGTGAAACGCGATGTCGATCTCGATGATCCGCTCGTGGTCCTGCGGCGACTGACCGACGATCCGTGCCGCCTCGTCGAGCAGTTCCTCGGCCTGGGCCAGGGCCTCGTCGGTCATCCTGGTCGCCGCCAGGCGGGCCGCCTCGCACTCCAGCAGGCGGCGGACGGTGTGGATGTGCCGAGGGTCGCCCTGGCCCTGGAAGTCGACGACGAAACCCATCGGGGCCAGCAGTTGCGGCGCGTCGAGGTTCGTCACGTACGTGCCGTCGCCCTGGCGGATGTTGACGATGCCGAGGATCGACAGCGCCGACATGCCCTCACGCAGCGATCCGCGCGAGACACCGAGCGACTCGGCGAGGTCCTTCTCGATGGGCAGCCGGTCCCCAGGCTTGAACGACCCTTCGAGGATCATCCGCTTGATGCCGTTCACGACCTCGTCGGTGCGAGACATGACACCTCCTAGCGGCCGGCCGGGGTGGCCGTCCCACCCGCGACGACGTACGGCTCCGGAGATGACACGGTAGCCGGATCCGCCGCCGCCCAGTAGTGCCCGTCGGGGAACCGGTAGAGGGCTGTCGATTCCGGGCGCATCCGCGTGGAGTAGCCGGGCATGACGGGCAGGACGTACCCGCTGCCCGAGCCGGTGTCCCGCACGACGCACGGGTCGGTGAAGTGCTCGTGCAGGTGGTCGACGAATTCGGTGACCCGGCCGGTGAGATCACCGGAGATCGCGACGTAGTCGAGGACCGAGATGTGCTGGACCATTTCGCACAGCCCGACGCCGCCGGCGTGCGGACACACGGGGACGTCGAACTTCGCGGCGAGCAGCAGCACGGCGACGATCTCGTTGATGCTGGCCAGCCGGCCGGTGTCCAACTGGCAGAAGTCGATCGCCCCGGCCTGGAACAACTGCTTGAACATCACCCTGTTGTGGCAGTGCTCCCCGGTGGCGACGCCGATGGGTGCCACGGCACGGCGGACTGCCGCGTGCCCCAGGATGTCGTCGGGGCTTGTCGGCTCCTCGATCCACAGTGGTTCGAAGCGGGCGAGTGCCGTGACCCACTCGATGGCCTGTCCGACGTCCCACACCTGGTTGGCGTCGATCATCAGGTGGCGGTGCGGGCCGAGGATGTCCCGGGCGATCCCGCAGCGGCGGATGTCGTCGTCGAGGTCGGCGCCCACCTTGAGCTTGACGTAGCCGTAGCCCGTGTCGACAGCCTCCTGGCAGAGCCGGCGCAGCTTGTCGTCGCCGTAGCCGAGCCAACCTGCCGACGTCGTGTACGCGGGGTATCCGGTGCGGGCGAGCTCGGCGAGCCGATCGGCCTTCGTGCTCTCCTTGGCGCGGAGGATGGACAGGGCCTCGTCCCGGGTCAGCGCGTCGGAGAGATAGCGCAGGTCGGCGATGTCGACGAGCTGCTCGGGGGACATGTCGACGAGCAGCCTCCACAGTGGCTTGTCGGCGAGCCGGGCGACCAGGTCCCACGCCGCGTTCAACACGGCCGCCAACGAGAGGTGGATGACGCCCTTTTCCGGGCCGAGCCAGCGCAACTGGGAGTCGGAGGTGAGGTGACGGTAGACCGCACCCATGTCGGCGGCCATCGTTGCCACGTCCATGCCGACCAGCCTGTTGGCCTGGTGCACCGCCGCCGCGGCGACGATGTCGTTGCCCCGGCCGATGGTGAAGGTCAGCCCGTGGCCAGCCAGTGGCACGCCTGCGCTGTCGATGCCGTCGGTGTGCAGTGTGACGTAGGCCGCCGAGTAGTCGCCGTCCTTGTTCATGGCGTCGGACCCGTCGGCTGTCAGCGAGGTGGGGAAGCGGACGTCCTCGACGGTGACGGCGGTGATCTGCGGCATGCGCTCCTCGCCCGATTCGGCAAAAGATCGGATGATCAACAGGAGTATACGGACGCGCCGATCCGGACGTCAACGGCGCTGAATGGCTGTTGACCCCGTATGAATTGCGGATTATGAGAGCCATTCGTTACGATCATTGACTCCATACATCAAATCTTTGTAGATTCCTCGGCGTTCCGGCTAGGTGCCGACTCCGAGCGCTCAGACAGTCGAGGGCAGGTCGGCGATGAGCCGCTGAACCCGGTCGCGGATCTCGTCGCGGATCGGGCGGACGGCGTCGACGCCCCTGCCCGCCGGGTCGTCGAGTTTCCAGTCCTCGTACCGCTTGCCGGGGAAGACCGGGCAGGCGTCGCCGCAGCCCATTGTCACGATGATGTCGGACGACTCGGCGGTGGCGTACTCGAGGATCCTGGGGGTCTGGTCGGCGATGTCGATGCCGACCTCCCGCATGGCCTGCACGACCGCCGGGTTGACCGACTCGGCCGGGGCCGATCCGGCGGAGCGCACCTCGACGGCGTCGCCGGCAAGGTGGCGCAGCCAACCGGCGGCCATCTGCGAACGGCCGGCGTTGTGCACGCAGACGAACAGGACGCTGGGCTTGTCGCTCACGGGGTTGTCCTTCCGGCCGGTGGCGCCTCGGCGCTTGTGGTGAAGAATCGGCGCGCCCACAGGGCGACGTAGACGAGCCCGACCAGGACGGGCACCTCGATCAGCGGACCGACGACCCCGGCGAGCGCCTCGCCGGAGGTGACGCCGAAGGTGCCGATCGCGACGGCGATGGCGAGTTCGAAGTTGTTGCCCGCGGCGGTGAACGCGAGCGTCGTGGTCCGCTCGTAGCCGAGACCGATGGCGCGGCCGAGAGCGAAGGAGCCGGCCCACATGACTGCGAAGTACGCCAGCAGGGGGAGGGCGATGCGGGCGACGTCAACAGGCCTGCTGGTGATGGCGTCACCCTGGAGGGCGAACAGGATCACGATCGTGAACAGCAGCCCGTAGAGGGCGGCGGGGCCGATCCTCGGCAGGAGACGTGTCTCGTACCACTCGCGGCCCCTGGCGCGTTCGCCCAGGCGGCGGGTGAGGTAGCCGGCGAGCAGTGGGATGCCGAGGAAGACCAGGACGTTGCCGGCGAGGTCCCAGCCCGACATGCTCAGTTCGGCGCCGGGCAACCCCAGCCAGCCGGGAAGCACGGACAGGTAGAACCAGCCGAGCAGGCCGAAGGCGAGGACCTGGAACACCGAGTTGAGCGCCACCAGGACGGCGGCGGCCTCCCGGTCGCCGCAGGCCAGGTCGTTCCAGATGATCACCATGGCGATGCAGCGCGCCAGACCGACGATGATCAAACCGTTCCGGTACGCCGGCTGGTCAGCAAGGAAGACCCAGGCCAGGACGAACATCACAGCGGGGCCGACGAGCCAGTTGAGGGCCAGCGAGGAGATCAACAGGTGGCGGTCGCCGGTGACGGTGTCGAGCCGGTCGTAGCGAACCTTGGCCAGCACCGGGTACATCATGATCAGCAGTCCGGCCGCGATCGGCAGCGAGATTCCGCCGATCGTCACCGCGTTCAGGGCGGTGTCCAGGCCGGGAATCAAGCGGCCGAGGAGCAGCCCGGCGAGCATGGCCAGCCCGATCCAGACCGGCAGGAACCGGTCGAGCCGGGAGAGCCTGCCGGCCACGTTGCTCCCGGGCGGGCGCGACAGCAGGTCGGTGCTCATGACCGCACCCCGTGGTCGGCGGAGGCGCGGAGGTCGTCGGGTAGGTGGCGGTCGTCGGTCACGACTGCGCCGGTTCGGTGGCGAGCAGGGCGGCGAGCTGCCGCAGGACGGCCGGCCGGGCCCGGTAGTAGACCCAGGTGCCACGACGCTCGGCGTCGACGAGCCCCGCCTGGCGCAGCGTTCGGAGGTGGTGCGAGATGGTCGGGCCGGTCAGGTCGAACGCGGGAGTGAGATCGCAGACGCAGATCTCGCCACCTTCGGCGGAGGCGATCATCGACAGGAGTTGCAGCCGTACCGGATCGCCCAGGGCCTTGAACGCGGGGGCGAGTGCCACAGCGGTCTCGGCCGGCACGCGGTGCTGAGTCAGGGAGGGGCAGCACGGCGCGTCCATGGCTGGGTCGACGGGTGCGGGGGGAGCCGCCTGTTGTGACATCGCTCTAGGTTGACAGGCATCTAATCAGCGTGCAAGTGTCTGATTCGACAGGCGTCAAGACAGGCGTTCCGATCCCCGTCGACCCGAACGGAGGCCGCCGATGGCCGATATCAGCGTGCGACCCATGGCCGCCGCCGACGCGGGCCCCGTCCTGGCGATCTACCAGGCCGGGCTCGACGCGGGCAACGCCAGCTTCGAGGTCACCGCGCCGACCTGGGCGGCGTTCGACACCACCCGACTGGCCGCGCACCGCTTCGTGGCGGTCGATCGCGCCGGCACCGTGCTCGGCTGGATCGCGGTCTCGCCGACGTCGACGCGCGCCGTCTACGCGGGCGTGGTCGAGCACTCGGTCTACGTCGACCCGACCGCCCAGGGGCAGGGGATCGCCCGACTGCTGCTCGACACGCTCGTCGCCTCGACCGAGGCCGCCGGCATCTGGACGATCCAGTCCGGGATCTTCCCGGAGAACGTCGCCAGCCTGCGCCTGCACGAGCGGGCCGGGTTCCGCGTCGTCGGCGTCCGCGAACGAGTCGGCCGCCACCACGACCGCTGGCGGGACGTCGTCCTGCTCGAACGCCGCAGCCCCACCGTCACCTGACGCGCCAGCATCCACCCGCCCGGCCGACAGTTTCCCGCGAAGGAGTTCCTGACATGAGCGCCCTGGACAACCTGCCCGTCGCCGTCATCGGCGCCGGCCCCGTCGGCCTGGCCGCCGCCGCGCGCCTGCACGAGCGCGGCCTCCCGTTCGTCGTCCTGGAAGCGGGGCACGCCGCCGGTGCGGCAGTACGCGAGTGGGGGCACGTACGGCTGTTCTCCCCGTGGCGCTACAACCTCGACCCGGCCGCCCGCCTGATCCTGGACGAGGCCGGATGGATCGCCCCCGACCTGCAGGCCCTGCCCACCGGGGCCGAACTGGTCGACGACTACCTCCAGCCGCTCGCGCAGTCGCCGCAGCTCAAGCCGCACCTGCGCTTCGGTGCCCGGGTCGAGGCCATCAGCCGTCTCGGCCTGGACCGGCTACGCAGCGCCGGACGCGACACCACCCCGTTCCTCATCCGCCTCGCCACCGGCGACGAACTGCTCGCCCGTGCCGTCATCGACGCCTCCGGCACCTGGCGTACCCCCAACGTGCTCGGCGCGTCCGGCCTGCCGGCCCGGGGCGAGGCCGACGTGGCCGCGTACCTGGAGCACGCGTTGCCGGACGTGCTCGGCACCGACCGGGAGCGGTTCGCCGGACGGCACACACTTGTGGTGGGCGCCGGCCACTCGGCGGCCAACACGCTGCTGGTCCTCGCGGACCTGGCCACCCAGCAGCCGGGCACGCAGGTGAGCTGGGCAATCCGTGCCGACGCGCCGACGCGGACGTACGGCGGGGGGAGCGCCGACGCCCTCCCGGCGCGCGGCGCCCTCGGATCGCGGCTGCGTGAGCACGTCGACGCCGGCCGGATCCGGCTGCTCACCGGCGTCAGCGTGCACACGCTCACCCCGGCCGACGGACGTGTCGCAGTGGTCGTCAGGCGTGCCGACGGCACCGAGGAGACGGTCCTGGCCGATCGCGTCGTCGCGGCCACCGGCTTCCGTCCCGACCACTCGATCACCGCGGAGCTGCGCCTCGACCTGGACCCCACCATGGGCGCCACCCGGGCGCTGGCCCCACTGATCGACCCGAACGAGCACTCCTGCGGCACCGTCCCGCCGCACGGCGTCGACGAGCTGACCCACCCGGAACCCGGCTACCATGCTGTCGGCGCGAAGTCCTACGGCCGGGCGCCGACGTTCCTCATGGCCACCGGCTACGAGCAGGTCCGCAGCGTCGTGGCCGCCCTCGCCGGTGACTGGGCAGCCGCCCGGGACGTCCAGCTCGACCTCCCCGAGACCGGCGTCTGCAACAGCAATCCCGTGGACCCGGCCGCAGGCGACGGCTGCTGCGGGTCGACGCCGTCGGTCGAGCCGCCCGCTCGCGGGCTGGCCACCGGGATCTCCGGTGGACTGCTGGGCACCCCGCTCAACCTGGTCGCGCTCGACGCCGTACCCACCGACGCCCAGGCTGGCGGCTGCTGCGCGAGTTGACGCCCCGCGGTGCCCGCCGACCCGGCGGGCACCGAGGGTCTCGCCAGCCGCGCGTGGCCGACGCCGGCCGCGCGCCGTCACCGGCGGCTGGCGCAGGCCACGCAGGTACGCGCCGAAGGGCGCGCGGCGAGGCGCTCGTCAGGAATCGGGCGGGAACACCGCTCGCACACGCCATAGGTGCCGGCGTCGAGGCGTTGCACAGCGACGTCCAGCTCGGTCAGCCGTCGGCGGGCCGCTGTCAGGACCGCTGTGAGTTGTGCCCGTTCGAAGGCGATGGTGCTGCCCTCCGGGTCGTGCTCGTCGTCGGCGTTCGACGAGCGGGACGCCTCGAAGAGGGCACGTAGGTCGTCGTCGAGAGCACGCACCTGAGCCTCGGTCGCGTCGCGCGAGGCCAGCAGCTCCGCGCGGACCGCCGAGAAATCCCTGTCCATCCGGCCACGCTACTGCCAACCGCCCACGGAAAGCCCTGCCGGCGGGCGACAGCGCGCGTTCACCGCCTGGTGTGGGTGCCGTCGCGGTGCGGGCGACCGTGCCCGTCCTCCCTGTCGATGCGTAGCTCCCGCTCCAACTCGGCGATGACCGCCCGCAGATCGTCCAGCCGCTGGGTGAGCGCGATGCGGTCGACCTCGTCCGGTACGCCGTCGCCGTCCTCGTCGTAGTCGGGGGCCAACCGCTCGGTCATCTCCAACCGGCGCGCCTCCTCCATGGAGTTGACGATGACGGCGATGAGGATGTTGAGCAGCAGGTTGACGGTGATGAGCACGTAGCTGACGTAGTAGACGAGCGTCCACGGCGAGAGGGCCATGCCCTGCGCGATCAGGTCCGGCAGGGTCTCCAGTGACAGCAGCACGAACAGCGTGAGCAGCGACCGCCCGATGTCGCCGTACTCCTCGGGATAGGTGCTGCCGAAGATCAGCCAGCCGGCCATGCCGTACACGTAGAGCGTCACAACGGCGAGGGCGAGGAACCCGGCGACGCCGGGGATGCTGCGCCACAGGGCGGAGACGATGGTACGAAGGCCCGGCGAGAACCGCACCAGCCGCAGCATCCGGGCGACCCGCACCACGCGCAGCAGCGCCGAGTCGCCGTGCAGGCCCGGAATGAAGATCGCCGCGATCACCACGAAGTCGAAGACGTTCCAGCCGTGCCGGAAGAAGTCCTGCGGTCGGCGGCCGTAGGCGGCCAGCCGGATGCCGATCTCGATGACGAAGACCGCGCGGAAGGCCAGTTCCAGCGAGTGCAGCAGGGTGTCCGCCGAGGTCAGGTCGTCGTAGGTCTCCAGCCCGAGGACGATCCCGTTGGCGAGGATGACGATGACGATGACGATCTCGAAGGGGCGCGACCGGGCGAGTCGGTCGCAGTGGTCGGCCCATCGGGGTCGGCGGTGCGGGGACGAGGCCGGCGTGCCCCGCTGCGCGGGCGCGGGTGCTCCACTCACCAGCCAACCGACCCGGTGGCGTGGTCGGAGGCCGTGGGGCGGGCGCACCCGTGACCGTTGTGAAGGCGGTGCGAGGGGCGTCCGGGCATGTCCACAAGCCTAAGCCAAGATCAATAGTCGTGGCCGGCCTGCTCCGCGCGATGCCGCCGCATCCACAGCGGACAGCGGGGCCGCGGGCCAACGCCCTCGTAGTGAGCACTTCTCAGGCGGTGTCGTGGCCGGTAGCATGCGAGTCGCTTCCCTTGCAGCCATCGGGCGAGCCGATCTGGCGAGCTGACCTGGGGAATGTGGATCTCATCCGTCCCAGGTCACGGAGGCCCTCATGTCGTCCCTGCCACAAGCGGTGCCATTCACCATCGACGTCCCCGACGACCTGCTCGCCGATCTGGCCGAGCGGTTGGCGCGCACTCGCTTCCCCCGTCCCACCGCGAGCAGGTGGCGTGCCGGCACGGACCCGGACTACCTTCGCGAGTTGGTGACCTACTGGCGCAGCGGCTTCGACTGGCGTGCCCGGGAACGCGACCTCAACGCGGTGCCGCACTACATCGCCACCCTGGACGGCCGGAGGGTGCACTTCGTGCACCTGCGCGCCGCGGCCTCCGGCGTCACCCGCTCCCCGCTGCCGCTGGTGCTCACCCACGGCTGGCCCAGCAGCTTCGTGGAAATGTTGCCGCTCGCGGCTCGGCTGGCCGATCCCGTTGCCTACGGCGGCGAGCAGGACGACGCCTTCGACGTCGTCGTGCCGTCCCTACCGGGCTTCGTGTTCTCGGATCTGCCGACTGCCGGCCCAGTGACCCCGCCGGTGGTTGCTGACCTGTGGGCACGGCTGATGACGGATGTCCTTGGCTACTCGACGTTCGGCGCGTACGGCGGTGACATCGGCTCCCATGTCACCGGCTTTCTCGGGGCCCGGCACCGGCAACAGGTTGTCGGGATTCACACCCACCATCCGAACCTGCACCCTGTTCTCGACGACGCCCAGCCGTTGTCCGCGGCCGAGCACGCCTACCTGAAGGCGCGATCGACCGAGCACGATGGCGGCGACGACGGCTACGCCGCCATCCAGAGCACCCGCCCGGACACCCTCGCGGCGGCCCTGCTCGACTCTCCCGCAGGCCTGGCCGCCTGGATCGTGGAAAAGTATCGGGCCTGGGGCGACTGCCGCGGCGACCTCGAATCCCGTTTCAGCAAAGACCTTCTGCTCACCGTCACCACTCTCTACTGGGCGACCGGGACGATCGGCTCGTCCTTCAGGCCCTACTACGACGACTCCCGGACCCCGCCGCTTGGGGCTGTCCACGTGCCAGCAGGAGTCCGGCTCACCCCGGAGGACCGGGACTACCCCCGCGAGTACGCCGAGCGCGTCTACCGTGACCTGCGCCAATGGCGCGGCGCGACCCGGGGAGGCCACTTCCTGCCCCTGGAGGAACCCGACCTCCTCGCCGACGACCTGCGAGACTTCTTCCGGCCGCTGCGTCGCGGGGCGTAGACGCGCCCGCCAGCCCGGATTTCCGGAAGGCGCGTCGCGCCGGCGTGACCGCAGTCGCCGGTTACGCGTGCGCGGCCCGGATGGCGTCGCGCAGCGGGGTGCTCGGCCGGCCGATCAAGCGGCTGAGGTCGTCGCTGTCGGTCGTCAATTCGCCGATGGCGATGGAGTGGTCGAGGGCGGCGACGAACCCGGCGGTGCCGGCGTCGAGGCCGACGGTCTCCAGCGTCGAGGCCAGCTCGGCGGGGGAGAGGTCCCGGTGGACGACAGTCGTGCCGGTGACCTCGCTGACGGCAGCAGCGAGTTCGTCGAAGGTGAACGCGGTGCCGCCCAACTCGTAGACGGTGTTGCCGTGCTCGTCGCGGGTGAGCGCCGCCGCCGCGGCGGCCGCGTAGTCGGCGCGGGTCGCGGCCGAGACGCTGCTGCCGCCGGTGGCACCGAGGATCGTGCCGGTCTGCAGGTACTGCGGCAGTTGGTCGGTGTAGTTCTCCGTGTACCAGCTGTTGCGCAGCACGGTGTGGGACAGACCCGAGGCGGCGAGAACCTCCTCGGTGGCCCGGTGCTCGGGCGCCAGCGGGTTCGTCGTGGTGTCGGCCTTCAGGATGCTTGTGTAGATCAGGCGCTCGACGCCGGCGAGCTTGGCCGCGTCGACGACCGCTGTGTGTTGGGCGACGCGTCGGCCGGGAGTGTCGCCGGAGATCAGCAGGAGGCGGCGTACGCCGGCCACGGCACCGGGCAGCGTGACCGGATCGTCGTAGTTGGCCTGGCGGATCTCCACACCGCGTGTTGCCAGGTCGGCGGCCTTTTCCGGGGTGCGGACGACGGCGGCGATCTCGGCAGCGGGTACGCCGGTGTCGAGCAGACGATCGATCACCAGGCGGCCCAGTCGGCCGGTGGCGCCGGTGACGGCATAGGTGGGCACAGCATCCTCCATGGGGTGGTGACGATCCGGAAGCACTTACTAATCTATAGCACTAGTCCGCGAGTAAGCACGGGGTAGGCTGGTGGAGTGACCGACAGGCCGTCCCCTGACCCCGCAGGGCCTACCCGGGAACTCGTCAGCGATGTCTTCGCGCGCGGCTGCACCTCCCGCGCCGCCTTCGAGGACGTCACCTCGAAATGGGCGTCGTTGGTCCTGCTGGCGCTGGGCGAGGGCCGGTACCGGTTCAACGCGCTGCGCCGCCGTGTCGACGGGGTCAGCGAGCGGATGCTCTCCCAGACCCTCCAGATTCTCGAACGCGACGGCATGCTGACGCGGGAGGTCCTCACCACGATTCCGCCGCGCGTCGAGTATTCGCTCACCCCGCTCGGCGCCCGCGTCGCCAAGCGACTACGGGGTCTCGCCGACCTTCTGGAGAGCGCGGTGCCCGAGTTGCAGTCCGCACGCGACGCTCACGAGCGCACCCGGGGTTGAATCGCCCACCGTGCCGTCAAGGGCAGCACCGGCGGACGGCCGGGATGGGCGACCGGGGTGCCGGCCCGGCCGTCACCGGTAGCTGATCAGCTCCACCCTCGGGCATGGCATCGACAGTAACCCTCGGCGGCGCGGCGGGTTCAGGCGTTCAGCGTCTCGCGCGGCGGTACGCCGTAGCTGGCGTGGTACCGGGCCGTGAACCTGCTGTGGCTGGCGAATCCCCACCGGCTGGCGATCGCCGACACGGTGTCCCGGCTCGGGTCGGCCCGCAGCAGGTCGCGGTGGGCCCGATCGAGGCGGATCCGGCGCAGGTACGCCATCGGGGTGGTGCCGAGGTGACGGCGGAAGGCGAGTTGCACCGCCCGCACGGAGACGGCGGCGGCGTCGGCGATGTTCAGCACGCTGATGTCCCGGTCGGCGTTCTCCTCCATGAAGGTGATGGCGCGGCGCATGGTTGCCGTGCTGGCGTCGCGGCGGTCCTCGATGGTCTCGTCGGTGAATGCGGTGTTGGGAAAGATGGAAAGCGCCGCCGCGGCGAGCATCCGCGCGGCGTTGCCGATCACCAGTGACTGCGTGCTGGCGTCCGGATTGGTCAGCACCACGTCACTGACGTAGCTGATGATCTTTCGCCACTGCCGGGCGCGGAGGGCGTTGGCGGCGCTGAAGTCGGTGAAGCGGATCTGGCCTGGTCGCCGTGCCGGTGCGGCAGCGGCCACCTGAGCCAGGACCGCGCGGTCCAGGACGCAGAGTTCCACAGCGCCGGGCTGCCAGCGCAGGTTGAACGGTCGGTCGGGTCGGGCAGTGAGGAAGACGTCACCGGTGCCGAACCGGTGGGTGGCCCCATCGCAGGTGCGATCGACACGGGCGCTGTGGGCGCGGCAGATGATCAGGGCGTTCAGGCCGTCCACCTCGATGTCGAGACGCGACGTCTGATTGAGGGCGGAGACGGCGAACGTACCGGCGTCGAACCGCTGATGGGCGAGGTGGTACGGGCCGTTCCCGTCATGGATGCGCAGGTCGGTGTCGTACGTGGTGGCCAGAAAGCGGTGGATGGCCGCCGGGTCGCTGCTCTCGAATCGTTGAAACCGCACAATTGAGGTCATTCGCTGGCTCCGTCCGGGAGGTGCCGCCGGGTGGACCAGCGCCGGCGGCGTGTTCGGGACGTGTCTGGGCGCGAGAGGGCAGGGTGTTCGCGGCGTGTTGCAGCCCGGCGGTACGGCGGTGGCACCAAGTCCCGCCGGTTACTTCGGCGGGGGAGCGGCCAGGGGAGTGGCCGTGGATCTTCAGGTAATCCCACCAATGTGGACTGGCATTGATGGGATTTCCACCATACGGCAGCTCACCGTCGTCCGGATGGATTTCCGTGATTCAGTGAGTCGACTTCGCTTTCCGGCTATCGCGCCGCTCGATGCTGCGCCTGCGGTGCTAGCCGTCCCGGAGGCGGCGGCGAAACCTTGTTTCTGATCTCCCCGGATGCCCGTGGGCGTCCGGATACCTGCCGGGGGTCCGGCCATCAGGCGGAGGTGAACGTTGGACAGTACCGATCCTGACCGCGTCGTTCGACTGGCGGTCGCCGAGGCGTTGGCGCGGGTGGCCGACGAGGACACCCTCGGGCTGGGCGAGGGCGACGCGCTGGAGAGCCTCGGCGGTGCGCTGCGCGAGGTGCTGCGCCGCGCTCTCGACGACCGCGTGCCGCTGGCCACCCCCGAGTTCGTCGACCTGTGCCGCGACCTGCGCCTGAACCGTGACTCCCTCGACCTGCTGGGGCACCACCTGCTCACCGCGTTGCTGGCGCACCACGTCGGGCCGGACGCCCTGATCCGCGTCGGGGCGCTCCTCGGCACGGTCAGGCGCTACCTGCCCGAACCCCGTCAGCCCGCGCGCCGCAACGCCGGCCCGGAGACCCGGCGGCGGGACGTACGCCGGGACAACAGCGTCGTGGGTCGCTACCAGCGGCCGAAACTGCCCGAGCACCTGCCCAGCCCGCCAAGCTGGACCTGCACCGGATGCGGCAGGGAGTGGCCCTGCGCCACCAAGCAGAGCCAACTGCTCGCCGAGTTCGGCGGGGCGCGCGCCGCACTCGCCGTCTACCTCGGCTCCTGCCTGGTCGCCGCCGCCCAGGATCTGCCGACCCTGCCCCTGCCCCGTGCCCGGCTGCGGTTCCTGGGCTGGCTGCCCCGCGCCCGGATGTGACAACACGCGGTACCGGAAAGCCCTTGGCCGCGCCCTTCAACGGGGCTGGAGAGCCCGTGGGACGACCTCTGGTTCTACTCCAACCCGATGTTCGTGCACGTGCGCTGACCCAGCGCCGCAGCGGTACGGCCCGTCGGCACACCTCGACTCAGGACGGTCGGGGTGCCGGCGGGCCGTACCGCGTCGTCGGTCGTCCGGGCGCGGCGGCGGCCGGTCAGCCGTCGCCGCGGCGGCGAGACCGGGCGGGACGGATGCGGATGTCCCGTTCGGACCGGTCGCCCACCGGGGTCGGCTCGGGCCGTACCTGCGCCACCACCTCACACATGTCCCGCAGCGGGTCGACGGCCTGGGTCGAGCAGGCGACCCGCTGGAGCAGCGCCCGCAGGGTCGACGACTCCTCGGGCGTGAGGGCCCCCAGCAGGTGGGATTCGACGCGGCGCAGCGCGCCCCGCCGTTGCTCCCAGGCCGCGCGGCCGGCGTCGGTGACGTCCACCAACCGGCTGCGCCGGTCCGCCGGGTCCGCCCGGCGGGCAACGTAGCCGGGCTCTTCCAGGTCGTCGATCAGGTACGTGAGCACGGTGCGGTCGATGCCGAGCTCCTCGGCTATCGCACCCTGGTTGCGGCCGGGCCTGTTGATCGCGGCTGTGAGCACCTGATAGCCACGTGGGCCGCCGGGAAAGTCGGCGAGGGCGTGCTCGGCTGCCCGCACGTAACCCCGAAAAGCGATGCCCAGCATCCAGCCCAGGTCGTCGTCGAGCGGATCGGGCCGGTCGCGTACGTCACTGGCTCCCGTCATGCCCCTGACAATAGCGCGGCTCGCGCTATCTTGTTGGCAGGAGATGTTCTATCTGACATAAGGTCTACGCTGTGACGCATCGACCCCGCAGCGTCGCGGAAACGGGAGGCTCACCGATGAGCGACTACGGTCACGACCTGATCTTCGGAACGTTCACCACGCCCGGCAGCGACGACCCGGAGCGCACTGTCGGCCTCGCCGTCCTGGCCGAGCAGGTCGGGCTGGACCTTGTCACCTTCCAGGACCACCCCTACCAGCCGAAGTTCCTGGACACCTGGACGCTGCTGAGCTACGTCGCCGCGCGGACCAGCCGGGTGCACCTGTCGGCGAACGTCACGAACCTGCCGTTGCGCCCGCCCGCGGTGCTCGCCCGCAGCGTGGCGAGCCTCGACCTGCTCAGCGGCGGCCGGGTCGACCTCGGCCTCGGTGCGGGCGCGTTCTGGGAGGCCATCGAGGCGATGGGCGGTCGACGGCTGACCCCCGGGCAGGGCGTACGCGCGCTGGAGGAGGCCATCGACGTCATCCGCCAGGTCTGGGACGCCGACGCGCGTGGGGGAGTGCGCGTCGACGGCGAGTTCCATCGCGTGCTCGGCGCCAAGCGCGGGCCGGCTCCCGCCCACGCCGTGCCCATCTGGCTCGGCGCGTACAAGCCGAGGATGCTTGAGCTGACCGGCCGCCGGGCCGACGGCTGGCTGCCCTCGCTCGCCTATCTCCAGCCCGGTGACCTGGCCAAGGGCAACGAGCTGATCGACGCCGCCGCACAGCAGGCAGGTCGCTCGCCCCAGGCCGTCCGCCGACTGCTCAACATCTCCGGCCAGTTCGCGACCGCCGAACGCGGGCCGCTGCACGGGCCGGTCGAGCAGTGGGTACGCGAGCTGACCGGGTACGCGCTGAACGACGGCGTCAGCGCGTTCATCCTCGCCAGTGACGACCCGGACGACCTGCGCCGCTTCGCCGGTGAGGTGGCGCCAGCCGTACGGGAACGGGTCGCGGCTGAGCGGGACGCCGCGTTGGCGCGTACCCCGGTCACAAAGCCTGCGGCGGTCACGCCGTCGGCGCGGCCGGCCCGTGCGCGGGTGACCGGCGGCGCGTTCGCTGTGGTGCCGACGCCCGACGACGGCAAGCGGCTCAGCGACCGGCAGGTCTGGGACGAGTCGGCCCGCCCGACCGGCCCGACGCCGGATCCGACGCGCACCTACACCCCGCACGAGCAGGCCAACGGCCAGCACCTCGTGCAGGTCCACGACGGCCTGCGAGCGGAGCTGGCCCAGATCCACGACCTCATCGAGCAGGTCGCGGCCGGCGAGATCGACGCCGGCGCCGCCCGCTCGCAGATCAACACGATGACGATGCGGCAGAACCGGTGGACGCTCGGCGCCTACTGCGAGTCCTACTGCCGGATCGTCACCACCCACCACACCATCGAGGACCAGGCTCTCTTTCCGCGGCTGCGGCACGCCGACCCCCGGCTGGCGCCTGTGGTCGACCGGCTGGAGCAGGAGCACCACGTCATCCACGAGGTGCTGGAGGGCGTCGACAAGGCGCTCGTCGCGTACGTCGGCTCGCCGGACGGGTTGGCCGATCTGCGCGCCGCGGTGAACCTGCTGACCGACGCCCTGCTGTCGCACCTCAGCTACGAGGAGCGGGAGCTTGTCGAGCCGCTGGCCCGGCTGGGGGTGAGCTGACCGGCGTCAGGTGGGGGCTTGCCCCGGCCTGATCTGAGAGACTACTCTCGAAACATGTCTCTCAAGAACCCGTACGGGGATTTCGAGATCACCGAGCCGCAGGCGCTGCGGGCGTTGGCGCATCCCGTCCGGCTCGCCATCCTCGACCGGCTCCAGCGGCACGGCCCGGCAACCGCCACCGGGCTGTCGCCGCACGTCGGCGCGACTCCGTCGGTGGTCAGCTGGCATCTGCGGCACCTCGCGACGTTCGGCCTCGTCACCGACGCGCAGGCGGTTCCGGGGGCCGCCAGCAAGCGGGAACGCTGGTGGCAGGCCGCCGCCCGGGGCTTCCGGTTCGCCCTGCCCGACGACGCCGAAGGCCAGGCCGCCGGCCGGCAACTGCGCGGCGAGATGTTCGCCCGCGCCGCCGAGGCGCCACAACAGTGGCTGCTGCACGACGAGCCCCGCCTGGACGACGCGTGGCGCGGGGTGGCAGGCCTCGCCGACACCCAGTTCGTCGCCACAGTCGAGGAGCTGCGGCACCTGGAAGAGGCGATCGAGGAGCTGCTCGCGCCGTACGTGCGTCGCAAGGACGACGACACACAACCCGCAGGCGCGCAGCTCGTCCGGATGCTGCGCTACCTGCTGCCCGAGCCCGGCGACCCGGGAGCGGCGCAGGACGATTCCGAGGTGGCGCAGGGCGAGCCCGGCGAGCCTGCGGCGTCATGACCGCCGTCGATGCCGTACCCGCACCGGTCCTGCACCGCGACCGGCGGTTCCGCACCTTCTGGATCGGCGAGACGGTCTCCCAGTTCGGCGACCGGATCAGCGAGCTGGCACTGCCGCTGATCGCCGTCTCCTTCCTCGCGGTCACGCCCGCGCAGGTCAGCGTCCTCACGGCACTGATCTGGCTGCCCAACCTGCTGGGCCTGTTCCTCGGCGCGTGGGTCGACCAGCGCACCCACAAGCGGCGAATCCTGATCATCGCCGACCTGATCCGCGCGGCGGTGCTGCTCAGCCTGCCGGTGGCGTACCTGTTCGACGCCGTGACCCTCACCCAGCTCTACCTGGTCGCGCTGCTCACCGGCGCCGGGGCGGTGTTGTTCGCGATGGCGCACCAGGCGTTCTTCGTGGCGCTGGTACCGCGGTCCTCCTATGTGGACGCGACAAGCAAGCTGAGCATGAGCCGCTCGCTGTCGTTTATCGCCGGACCGGCCGTCGGCGGGGGACTGGTCCAGGCGATCACCGCGCCGATCGCGATCGTCGTCGACGCGCTGTCCTTCCTCGGCTCCGCCCTGCTGCTCGGCCGAATCCCGGTCACCGAGACGCCCCCGCCGCCGCGCCGGACGTCCACTCTTGCCCTCGTCCGCGAAGGGCTCGTACTTGTCTTTCGCCACCCGGTGCTGCGCGCCGCGCTCGGCTGCACCAGCACCGTCAACTTCTTCACGTTCATCGCCGCCGCGCTGCTCGTGCTGTATGCCAGCCGTGACCTCGGCCTGTCAGCTGGCGCCATCGGCATCGCGTTCGGCGGCGGCGCGCTCGGTGGACTGGCCGGAGCGGCGCTGGCCCCCCGGGTGTCGCGCGCCATCGGTCTCGGCCGCACCGCGATGATCGGCGTGGTGCTGTTTCCCGCGCCGCTGGCACTGACCGCGCTGATCAGCGGCCCGACCTGGGCGAAGGTGGCCATGCTGGCGGCCATCGAGCTGGTCTCCAGCGTCGGGGTGATGCTGATGGACGTCAACCTCAACGCCCTGCTCACCGCTGTCACGCCCGACGACGCGCGGGGCCGCCGGGCCGGTGCGTACAGCGCCGTCAACTACGGGATCCGACCGCTCGGCGCGCTTGTCGGTGGCGCGCTGGGCACGACCATCGGGCTGCGGCCGACACTTGTCGTCGCCGGCCTGGGCGGCATACTCGCGGTCCTGTGGCTGCTCGCGTCGCCGATCCGTCACATCATGACCATCGACGAACAGGTGGCCTGACCGGCCGAGGTCCGGCTGGTGGCGGTGGGGGCCGGGGTCAGCTGGTCTGCTCCAGCAGCAGCCGGGCCAGCTCGGCGGGTTGCGAGAACATCGGCCAGTGGCCCGTGTCCATCGTGACCAGTCGCCAGTGGCCGCTTGCCACCAGCTCGGTGACGGTGGCATTGGGCTCAGGGCCGTCGAGCAGGCACTTGACGTACGTCGCCGGCAGCTCGCTCAGCGGCCGGTTCAGCACGGCCGGCTCGGCCAGCGTCGCGCCCGGGTGCGGGGTGGAGCCCTCGACCAGGCGGGCGATCTGCCCGTCGGTCAGCCCCTGACCGTCGAAGTCAGCCACGCCCAGCGGTGGCCAGTAGCCGTCGTTGTCGGCGAGCTGCGACGCCAACGCCTCAGGCCCCTGCCACCAGCCCGATACGAACGACTCACCGTCGACAGGCACCTCCGAGTCGACGAAGACCACCCGGGTCAACCGGTCGCCGATCCGCTCGGCGGCCTGACCCACCGGGATCCCCGAGTAGCTGTGTCCGACCAGCACCACGTCACGCAGGTCGCGTCGCTCGACCTCGCCGACGATGTCCTGGACGTGGGTCTGCTGCCCGGCGGGCAGACCCCGCTTCTCGGCGAGGCCGGAGAGGGTCAGCGCATGCGCCTCGTGGCCGGCCGCTCGCAACGGCGCCACCACCTCGTCCCACGCCCACGACCCCAGCCACGCACCCGCCACCAAGACGAAATCAGCCATGGCCGAGACCCTAACGCCGACCTGCGACAGTCGATGGCCCGTGGCCGTAGCCCTTGCGCGCCCCGCCCGCCCGGCGCGTGCAGCTGTCGTCGCATCGCCACCCCCGCAGCCTGGGCCTGCGGCCTCGCCTCAGCCCGTCACGGCCAGGTACGGGCCTCGGCCGCGAAGACCTCCGCAGGACTCTCCACCGGCAGTACGCAGAGCAGGTGCCCGCCGGGCGCCCGCAGGATGCGGCACTCCTGCCACTGGGTCACCTCATTGGCCCCCAGGCCGATGAGGCGGGCGGTCTCGGCCGGTACGTCGTCGGTTTCGATGTCGATATGGAAGCGCGGCGTGTCGTCCACCGACTGGACGGCGGTGACCAGCCCTGGCACGGCTCCGTGTAGGCCGACGAACTGCGGCTCGGCGGGATGCGTGCGGGTGGGCGCGCCCAGCGCGGCCGACCAGAACTGCGCGGCCTGTTCGGCCTCCGCCCGTGGTGTGTCGATCAACAGCGCGTACAGGCGACTTCGGTGCATTGAGGCAACCTATCGCCGTCGCCGCCGCGCTGCTCGCCCTCGACAGCCGGCCCGCCGTGCCGGCATGGCCCGACGGGGCTGTCGTGTTTGTAGTCGGGGATCAACCGGGCGGCGGACCGGGACGGTCGACCTGTGCCGCGAGCCGCTTCGGCGCGAGGAGGCAGTAGCTCTCGGTGAGCAACTCGGCCACCTCGTCCCAGGCCGTGTCGTCGTCCACGACCATGCCCAGCACGGTCGGGCCCCAATCGGGCTTGTAGAACGGATGCCCACTCGCCACGAGCCCGGCGATCTCGTCAGGTGGCGAGCGGAAGATCAGCAGGCAGGCCGGCGAATCCGCGTCGGCGGCGCGCGCGTGGGCCGGCTGGCGGGCCGGATCGACGGTCAGCACATGGGCGAAGGTCCGTTTGCGGATCCGCCAACGGGTGCCCACCCAGGCCGGCTCCTCATAGCTCTCCGGCAGCCCGAGGCAGATCGGCCGGAGCCGGTCGAGGACGTCGGGACTGACATCTCCGGGTTTGGTCACGGTCGGTGACGCTAACCGCCAGGTGTGACAATTCCCGCTCGTCGATGTGCGCCGACCGGCTCCGGCGGTGTGGTGCGCGCCCGCCGGATCCGCCAGGATGGGGCCGGAGCCGCCCACCCACCGGCCTGCCGTCCGCGCCCACCGAGGAGTGCCGTGCCGTCCACCCTGCTCTCACGCCGCGACCTGGACTTCCTGCTGCACGACTGGTTGCGGGTGTCCCACCTCGTCGAGCGTCCCCGCTACGCCGAGCACTCCCGGGAGACGTTCGACGACGCGCTGGACCTCGCCGAGCGGGTCGCCACCGAGCAGTTCGCCACGCACAACCGGGCCGCCGACCTCGCCGAGCCGACGTTCGACGGGCAGCGGGTACGGCTCATCCCGCAGGTCCGCGCCGCGTTGGACAGCTTCGCCGAGACCGGTCTGCTCAGCGCCGGGCTGGACGCCTCGGTCGGTGGCCTCCAACTGCCGCACGCCGTTGCCGCCGCCTGCTTCGCCTGGTTCCAGGCTGCCAATGTGGCCACCTCGGCGTACCCGATGCTCACCCTCGGCAACGCGAACCTGTTGCTGGCCCACGGCAGCGCGGAGCAGGTCGACACCTACGTGCGGCCCATGCTGGAGGGCCGGTTCTACGGCACCATGTGCCTGTCCGAGCCGCACGCGGGCAGCTCGCTCGCCGACATCACCACCCGCGCCGAGCCACAGCCGGACGGCACGTACCGGCTGTTCGGCACCAAGATGTGGATCTCCGGCGGTGATCACGAGCTGGCCGAGAACATCGTCCACCTGGTGCTGGCGCGAATCCCCGGCGGACCACCCGGGGTGAAGGGCATCTCGCTGTTCGTCGTACCCAAGGTGCTCGTCGGGCAGGACGGGTCGCTCGGCGACCGCAACGACGTGGTGCTCGTGGGCCTCAACCACAAGATGGGGTTCCGGGGAACCACGAACACCCTGCTCAGCTTCGGCGACGGCGGGCACACCCCGGGCGGTAGCCCCGGCGCGGTCGGCCACCTGGTCGGCACGCCACACCAGGGGCTCGCCCAGATGTTCCACATGATGAACGAGGCCCGGATCGGCGTCGGCGCCGGCGCCACAGCCCTGGGCTACACCGGCTACCTCAAGAGCCTCCAGTACGCCCGGGAGCGGCCGCAGGGCCGGCCCGTCGGCGCGAAGGACCCGACCACCCCACAGGTGCCGATCATCGATCACCCGGACGTACGGCGGATGCTGCTGGCGCAGAAGAGCTACGTGGAGGGCGCGATGGCCCTGGTGCTCTACTGCGCCCGGCTGCTCGACGAGCAGCAGACCGCCCAGGAGCAGGCCGACCGCGAGCGCGCACACCTGCTCCTGGACGTGCTCACCCCGATCACCAAGAGCTGGCCGTCGCAGTGGTGCCTGGCCGCCAACGACCTGGCGATCCAGGTGCTCGGCGGTGCCGGCTACACCCGCGATCACGACGTGGAGCAGCACTACCGGGACAACCGGCTCAACCCGATCCACGAGGGCACCCACGGCATCCAGGCGCTGGACCTGCTGGGACGCAAGATGACCATGCACGGCGGCGCGGGTCTGCTCCTGCTGACCGAGACGATGGGGGACACCGTCACCCGGGGCCGCAAGGCCGGAGGGGAAACCGCCGAACTGGCCGACCGGTTGGCCGGCGCGGTGGACCGGATCGTTGCGGTCACCCGTCGACTGTGGGCCGACGGTGACCCCGTGCTCGCCCTGGCCAACGCCAGCGCCTACCTGGAGGCGGTCGGGCACGTGGTGATCGCGTGGATGTGGCTGGAGCAGTGGCTGGCGCTGCCGCCGGACGGGGGCGGGGACGCGTTCCACGCCGGCAAGCGGCAGGCGGCCCGCTACTTCTTCACCGTCGAGCTGCCCCGCACCGGCCCCCAGTTCGACCTGCTGGAGAGCCGGGACCGGACCACGCTCGACATGCGCACGGACTGGTTCTGAACGGCAAGCCGCCTCACCGTCGACGGCTCTGGTGGTGCATGGCCTGCCGTCCCTTGACCACGCCCCACACGATCACCGCGACGAGCGCGATAAGCCCGATGATGACCAGCCAGCGGACGGCTTCGAGGAGCAGCCCGAGCAGGATGAGCACGCCGGCCACCACGGCGACAACCCAGAGCATGGCACGCATCTCGACCTCCCGTGACCGGCCCGCCTACGGCGGCGACTCCTGATCTTCTTCCCAGGCCGGGCGGCAGTATGCGCAACGGGGCGCAGAAGTCGGCTCAGGCCGCCATGCGGGCGACGTAGACGGTGTTTGCGGACTGGCCCCCGGTCAGCGGGTTGGCGAACGGCACCACGTGCGCCCGCGCGGTCGCGAACACCTCGGTGAGCGCGGCCGTGAACTCGGCGTCCGGCGGATCGTCCGACCAGAGGGCGAAGACGCCCTCCGGGCGCAGCAGCGCGGCGAGCCTCCGCAGCCCGTCCGGCGTGTAGAACGGGGCATGGCTGGGGTGCAGCACGTTGCGGGGTGAGTGGTCGACGTCGAGCAGCACGGCGTCGAACCGCTGATCCGGCGCGGTGCGAAATCCGGTGTCGTCGGCCACCGAGGCGAAGAAGTCGGCGCGTACGAAACGGGTCCGTGGGTCCTCGGCGAGTCCCGCCGCGAACGGCAGCAGCCCGCGACGATGCCAGTCGATCACGTCCTCGATGGCCTCCACCACCAGTAGTGACCGCACCCTCGGGTCGTCCAGCGCGGCGCACGCCGTGTAGCCCAGACCGAGGCCGCCGACCACCACGTCGAGCGTGTCACCTGTCAGCTCGGCCAGGCCCAGCCGTGCCAGCTCGATCTCCGCGACCGGGAACAGGCTGGACATCAGGTACTCGTCGTCGAGCTTGACCTCGTACACCTCGACCTGCAATGCCGGGTCCCGGCGGCGACGCAGGCTTATCGCTCCGATCGGGGTCTCCCGCCAGGCCAGCTCCTCGAAACGCGCGCCCATTGGTGCCTTCCCGCCGCCGGATTCGTCCCCGGATGCTACCGCTCGGGCGATCCTCGGCCACGCAGGGTCCGCGGGACATCGACGCAACGCATATTCTGTGGCCGGCCGATCCAGCGGAGGGACCTTCATGCCGTCGCGGCAGGACCAGCTGCACTCCTACCAGTTCAGCGTCCAGCGGGCGGTCGCCGCCCTTGTCATGCGGGAGACCGACCCGGCGCAGTCACCGTTTCGACGGCTCGCGGGGGCGGCTCTGGCAAGCGTTCTGGTCGCGGCGATCGGGCTTGGCGGCTTCGCGCTGTACGGCCTGTTCGCCGGCGGTGGCAAGGGCTGGCGCGATCCGGGCGCGGTGATCGTGGAGAAGGAGTCCGGCGCCCGCTTCGTCTACCGCGACCAGCGGCTGCACCCGGTGCTCAACTACGCCTCGGCGCTGCTGATCGTCGGCGCGGACCAGTCCAGGACCGTGCTGGTGTCCCGCCGCTCGATCGACGGCGTGCCGCGCGGGCTGCCGTTGGGCATCGCCGACGCACCGGATTCGTTGCCGGCGCCGGGACGGCTCGCGACCTCGCCCTGGACGGTCTGCTCGTCGATCATCGGCGGCGACGAGCCCCGCTCCGCGCTGCTGATCGGCACCGAACCCGTTGGCGGCCGACCGCTGGGCGACGACGCGTTGCTGCTGCGCCACCCGGACGGCGGCCTGCACCTGGTGTGGCGCCAGCGCCGCTACCTGGTCCGCGATCCCAGCCGGGTGCTGGCGGCGCTGGCCACCACGAGCGCCCGGGCGGTGCCGGTGGCGCCGGCCCTGCTCAACTCGCTGCCCGCCGGCGTCGACCTGGCCCCGCTCGCGCTTCCCGGCGTAGGCCGTCCGGCAACGGGGGTGCCGGGCGCGACGATCGGCCACGTCTTCCTGGTGCGCAACTCCGGCGGCGGCAGGCAGTACGCGGTAGCCCTCGACGGTGGGCTTGCCGGCATCACCGAGTTGCAGGCCGGGCTGCTGCTGGCCCGCACCGGTCAGGGCGAGCCGGAGCCGATGACGCTCGGTCGGTTCGCCGCGCTGCCCACGATGCCGGACCTCGCGCCCAGCGGCCCGACCGCCCCACCGCCGGCGCCACCCCGACTCGCCGCCGCCGACGGCCCGGCGGTCTGCACCCGCGTCGGCGACGACGGCGGTGCCGGCGAGGTGCGCTGGGGCGTACGCCTGCCGGACCTGGCCGCCGTGCCGCGTACCGCGCCGGCCGGCGGTGCCGTGCTGGCCGACCACGTGGTGGTGGAGCCGGGTCGCGGCGCGGTCGTCGAGGCCGCCGCGGCGCCGGGAGCGTCCGGCGGCGCGGTGTCCGTGGTCACCGACCTGGGCCGGCGGTACGTCCTCGCCGACCGGGAGGTGTTGGCGATGCTCGGCTACCGGGACGTGCCTCCGGTGCGACTGCCCGCCGGCCTTGTCAGCCTAGTGCCGGCCGGCGCGACCCTGGACCCGGCCGCCGCGCGGGCGGTGGCGGCCCCGGCGTGATCCAGACCAACCCGGGTGTCAGCTGGCCGGGCGGCGTAGCACGCTGACGGCGAAGTCTGCCTCGTCGCGCCACGGGCGCAGGTCCCAGGTGGCGAAGCGGTGCTCCAGGCGCAGCCCGGCGGCGACCGCGTCGGCGTCGAACGCTGTCAACGGGTAGCCGCGCTCGGTGCCGAAACCCACCGCCAGCACGCCGTCCGGGCGCAGGTGCCCGGCGATCCGACGCAGCACCTCCGGCTCGGTGCCGACGGCGACGAACGCGAGGACGTTGCCGGCGAGCACTGCGGCGTCGAACGGCTCGACCTCGCCGAGCGCCGGAAGGTCCAGTTCGGCAAGGTCGGCGACGAGCCAGCGCGGACCGGGGTAGTCGGCCTGGGCGGCCTGCACCAGCGCCGGGTCTGCGTCCACGCCGACCACGGTGTGGCCCCGCGCGGCCAGCGCGGCACCGACGCGGCCGGTGCCGCTGCCGGCGTCGAGGATCCGCGACCCGGGCGCGACGAGGGTGTCGACCAGACGGGCCTCGCCGGCCAGATCGGCCCCCTCTGCGGCGAGTTTGCGGAACCGGTCGATGTACCACTGCGAGTGCTCCGGACCGGTGTCGGTCGCCCAGCGGGTCGGGTTGGCCATACCGGTCACGGTAGCCGGGCCGGCCGGGTCGCCACCGGCGACCCGGAGCAGCCGGCCCGGCAACCGTTGCCGCTCAGCCCTTCTCCGCGCCGCTGGTAAGCCCCTCGGTGAGCAGCCGTTCGCTGGCGAAGAACAGGATCACGATGGGCAGGGTGAGCACCACCGACCCGGCCATCAGCACCGTCTTGGGCACCTCCACGCCGTCGGCGAGCAGGGACAGCCCGAGCGACACCGTCCACCTGTCGGGCTTGTCGACGAGGAACAGCAGGGCGAAGAGGAACTCGTTCCAGGCGATCATGAAGTCGTAGAGCGCGACCGCCATGATCGACGGCGCGGCGAGCGGCAGGCTGACCCGGCGGATGATGCCGAGCCGACCGGCGCCGTCGATGGCGGCGGACTCCTCCAGACTGACCGGGATCGTCTCGAAGTAGTTCTTCAACATGTAGACCGAGACCGGCAGCGTCTGCGAGATGTAGACGAGCACCAGCCCGAACAGCGAACCGCGCAGCCCGGCCCTGGTGAAGACCACGAACAGCGGGATCGCGATGACGATCGACGGAAACAGGTAGACCGCGAGGAACAGGAAGTCGACCTGCCGCCTACCGAAGAACCGCAGCCGGGCCACCGCGTACGCGCCGGGGATCGCGACCAGCAGCGTGAGCACTGTCGCCGCGACGGCGACCAGGCCGCTGTTGCGCATGAAGGTGAGGAAACCCTGGCCGCCGTCGTCGGTGGCCTTGAGCACCTCGGCGTACGTGGCGACGGTCAGCTCACCGAAGCCGACCACCAGCGCGCCGGGGTCGAGCAGCAGACGCTCGATGGGGCGTACCGACAGCACCAGCATGTAGTAGAAGGGGAAGACGGTGACCACCAGGAACGCGGCGATCACCAGGCGGCGCAGCCAGCGCAGGCTCACCGTCTCGACGACGTCCCTGTCCATCAGCCGACCCTCCGTCCGAAGAACCGCAGGTAGATCAGCACGAACACGATGAGCACCACGGCCAGCACGACCGCCTGCGCGGCGGCGGCGCCGATGTCCGTACGCGCGGTGAGGAACTCGTACACCCGCACGCTGACGACCTCGGTGCCGGCGGCCCCGCCGGTCAGCAGATAGACGTCGTCGAACTTGTTGAACGTCATGATGAAGCGCAGCACCCCCAGCAGGGCGATGACCGGCAGCAACTGCGGCAGCAGGATGTGCCGGAACCGTTGGGTGGGTGTGGCGCCGTCGACCCGGGCGGCCTCCTCCAGCTCGCCGGGCACCGCCTGGAGGCGGGCAAGCAGGAACAGGAAGGCGAACGGGAAGTACCGCCACGCCTCGAACACGATGACGGTGGCCAGTGCTGTCGACTCCTGGGACAGGAACGGCACGGGCGCGTCCCAGCCCAGCAGGCGCTGCCCCCAGTCGTTGACGATGCCGAGCTGCGGGTCGAGCATCACCTGCCAGACGAATGTCACGGCGACCACCGGCGCCACGTACGGCAGCAGCATGGACGCCCGGACCAGCGTCCGGCCCCGGAAGGGCCGGCGGACCACCAGGGCCGCGACCAGGCCGAGCACTATCGACCCGACGGTGCCGCCGATGCTGTAGAGAAGCGTCACCCACAGCGTCTCGGCGAAGCCGGGGGTGTGCAGCACCCTGTCGATGTTGTCCATCGTGAACTCGCCGAACAGCCCGGTCTTGCGCAGGGTGGCGAGCCGGACCCGCTGGAAGGCGAGCACCACGGTCCAGACGATGGGGATGCCGATGACAGCGATCGTGACGAGCAGCGTCGGCGCGACGAGCGCCAGCCCGGCCCGGGATTCACGGCGGCGCAGTGTAAGCGGCCGGCGCTTCGGCGGTGCCGGCCGCTCCCCGGTGGGGGAGCGGCCGGTGTCGGGCGCGGTGGTGGTCAATTGACGCCCGCCTTGATCGCCTCGACGTCCTTCCTGGCCCGGCCGGCGGCTGCCGCCGCGTCGGACTTGCCGCCGACGAGGTCGCCCAGCACCTTGGGCACCGGCAGCTCGCCGAGCATCGCGCCGACCAGCTTGCCCTGCCCCTGGCTGAGCCCCCACCGCCCAAAGGTGTCCGGGCTGCGGCGCAGGGTGGCGAGCACCTCGTCGCCGTACACATCGGCGAGGGGTTTCTTGGTGTCCACGCCGGCCTGGCTGGTGTTCCACGCGGTCAGGTACGCCTCCGGCTGGGCCGGGGTGCCCTTGCGGACCGGGAAGCGGCCTTCGGGGGACATGCCGAACCAGCGGGGGTAGCCGTCGCCGAGCATGTGCTCCACGAAGGACTTCGCCGGATCGGCAGCCGCGCCGTCCAGCACCGCCCACGAGCTGATCTCCCCATACTGGGCCGGTTCGGTGCCGTTCGGGCCCCTGATCGCGGTGACGAACCCGCTGTTCTTCGCGAGGAACGCCGGATCGGCCTGGCACTGCGGGCAGGTCGGCTTGGCGTCGCTGCGCAGCCCGGCCAACTCGTCGAGGATGAACGGCGACCAGATCACCATTGCCGCCTTGCCCGCGAAGTAGGTGGCCCGCGTGGTGTCGACGTCCTGCGCGCCCTTCACCGAGCTGGTGCGGATCAGGTCGCCGTAGAAGCGGAACGCCTCGACGCACTGCGGCGAATCGAGGGTGATACCGCCGGAGTCGTCGGTGAGCTGGCAGCCGTTTGCCAGCGCCAGGTGCTCGAACGTCTGCTGGGTGAACACGTCGCTGGGCGCCGTCGCCGCGGTGATCCCGGCGACGCCGCCGGTGTTCAGCTTCGCCGCGGCGTCGGTGATCCGCTCGTACGTGTCGGGGGCGGGCAGGCCGGCGGCGGCGAACAGGTCCTTGCGGTAGACGAGCAGCTGCCCCCAGCCGTCGCTGGGCACGGAGAGCTGTTTGCCGTCGTCGGCGGTCAACTCCAGCGCCCGGGGGGAGAACGTCTGCCTGCCCAGCTTGTCGACGACCTCCGCGTTCGCCGAGGCGTGCAGCAGCTCGTTGCCCGCGAGCGTACGGATGCCGGCCAGGGACACCGAACCGACCACGTCGGGTAGGTCGCCGGCGGCGGCGTTGGCGGCGATCAGGGACGGGAACTGGTCCTCGTTGACGGTGACCAGGTCGACCTGGATCCCGGTCTTGGCGGTGAAGTCCGCGATGATCGCCTTGGTGGCGGTGACCCGGTCGGCGACGTCTTCCAGACTCCAAACAGTGATCTTTTTGCTGTTGCTGTCGGATCCGTCGTCCCCGCAGGCCAGCAGGGTGGACGCGGTCAGTGCCAGGATCAGGGTGGTGGCGAGTATCCGCCTCGGAGGTGCTGACATCGGTGGCACTCCTCTCGAAGGGTACATGCCGGATTCAACCCCTTCGATTGATCAATGACAAGACATATAGCGATTTTTTGCTATCCTGGAGCCCAGTGCTACCGGGATGTGACACATGGGCAACTGGGTCGTCTCCCTCGCCGGGCCTCGGCAGATCAGCCTCGAGCCCTGCCCGCCGGATCCGCTCGGCCCCGGCCAGGTCCGGGTCCGTACCTGCTACTCGGGCATCTCGGCCGGCACCGAGCTGACCCTCTACCGCGGCAGCAACCCCCGGCTCAGCAAAGACTGGGACGACGCCGCCCGGATGTTCGTCCCTCGGCAGACCCCGGTGCCCTACCCGCTGATCGGGTTCGGCTACGAGGAGGTCGGCGAGGTCGTCGAAGCCGCGCCGGAGGTCACCGACCGGCACCCGGGGCAACTGGTGTGGGGCATCTGGGGGCATCGCGCCGAGGCCGTGCTCGCCGCCGACGCCGTCCGTCCACTGCCCGCCGGCCTGGACCCGCTGGCCGCGGTCTTCGCCCGACCCGGCGCCATCGCGCTGACCTCGGTGCTCGCCGCCGACCTGCACCTCGGCGACTGGGTGGGCGTCTTCGGCCAAGGCGTCATCGGCCTGCTCGCCACCCGCCTCGGCGTACTCTCCGGCGCCCGGGTGGTGGCCGTCGACCGGGTGCCCACCCGCCTGGAGTACGCCGCCCGCTACGGCGCACGGACCACTGTGGACGCCAGCGTCGCGTCCGCCGCCACAGTGCTGCGCCAGGCCACCGGTGGCCGGGGCGCGGACGTCTGCCTGGAGCTGTCCGGGGCGTACCCGGCGCTGCACGAGGCCATCCGGTCCACCGCACACGCCGGCCGGGTCGTGGCCGCCGGCTTCTACCAGGGCCAGGCCGACGGGCTCGGCCTCGGCGAAGAGTTCCACCACAACCGCATCCAGTTGGTGGCCGCCCAGGTCTCCGGCCCCACCCCCGCGCCGAGCATGGCCGGCCGGTGGACAGGCGATCGGGTGGCCGAGACCTTCATGGAGCTGGTGGCTGAGCATCGGGTCGACCCGTTGCCGCTGGTCAGCCACATCGTCGACGCCAGCGCCGTCGCCGACGCCCTCGCGCTGCTCGACAGCGGCGCCGGTGACGTCCTCCAAGTGGTGTTGAGGTTCTAGATGACCACCATCGCGCTCGCCTGCCAGGAACAACTCCTGCCGGGCACCGACCTGATCCAGAAGTACGCTCTCGCCACCGCCCTCGGCTACCAGGGCATCGAGCTGCGCGGGCGCGGCGACGGCGCGTTCGCCCGCCGGCTGCCCGAGCTGCGCCGCGCCCGCGCCGCCGGGGTGGTGATGCCCACCGTCTGCGTCGAGATGGACCACTTCATCGGCGACTTCGACCCCGCCCGGTCCGCCGACGCCGTCGCCAACCTGCGCTCCCAGCTGTCGGTGATCGCCGAGCTGGGCGGCGTCGGGGTGATGACCCCGGCGTCGTGGGGGATGTTCTCCCGCCGGCTGCCACCGTTCGAGCCGCCGCGTCCGCCGGCCGGCGACCGGCTGGTGCTCCTCGACGCCCTCGGCGAGTTGGGCGAGCACGCCCGGGCCGAGGGGGTCACCCTCTTTCTCGAACCCCTCAACAGGTACGAGGACCACATGGTCAACCGCCTCGACGAAGCGGCAGCCCTCTGCGCGGCGGTCGGCGTGCCATCGGTCCGGGTGGTCGCCGACACCTTCCACATGAACATTGAGGAGGACGACGTGCACCGGGCACTGCGTGCCGCCGCGCCGTACCTCGGGCACGTGCAGGTCAGCGACTCCAACCGCTACCAGCCGGGTGCCGGGCACCTGGACTGGCCGGCGCTCGTGCGAACCCTCCTGGAGCTTGACTACCGGGGGTGGCTGGCGTTGGAGTGCCGCCTGCGCGGTGACCCCGTCCGGGCCCTGCAACAGGCCGCCACGGTGCTGCGACACGCGCTGCCCCGGCGGGCCGCGGCATGACCGCCGCCCCGACCCGCACCGGCGGGCCGACCGACCTCGGCGCGCTGCGTCAGCTCGCCGTCACCACCCTCGACGCCAACTGGGAACACGACCACACAGTGCCGTCGCGCACCCTCTACCCACACCAGTGGAGTTGGGACTCGGCGTTCATCGCGATCGGCCTGGCCCACGTCCGCCCCGAGCGGGCCTGGCGGGAGCTGGCAAGCCTCTTTCGGGCGCAGTGGGCCGACGGGCGGGTGCCGCACATCGTGTTCAACCCCGCGCTGCGCGTCGGCGCGTACTTCCCCGGACCGGAACTGTGGCGCTCCACCGACGCCCAGGGGGCGCCCGCCGGGCACACCTCCGGCCTGGTCCAGCCGCCGGTGCACGCCCTCGCCGCGCTGCTGGCGTACCGGAGGGCACCCGAGCCGGTCGGCCTGGCCGCCCTGCATGAGCTCTACCCGGCGCTTGTCGCCCAACAGCGCTACCTCGCCGACCGGCGGGACGTGGCCGGCGACGGGCTTGTCTGCATCGTGCACCCGTGGGAGTCCGGGCTGGACAACAGCCCCGCCTGGGACGACCCGATGGCCGCCGTACCCGCCGAGGCGGCGGTGATGCGCGCGTACCGTCGGCACGACACCGCGCACGCCGACGCCGCGCACCGCCCCACGGACCTCGACTATGCGCGCTACCTGGCGATCGTCGCCGCCTACCGCGACCACGGTTACGCCGACCGCGCGCTGGCCGACCACCCCTTCCTGGTGGAGTGCCCGCTGTTCAACGCGGCGTTCGGGGCCGCCGAACACGCCCTCGCCGAGATCGCCGCGTTGATCGGCGCCGACCCTGGGCCGCACCGGGTCCGCGCGACCCGGATCACCGAAGCATTGGTACGTCGGCTGTACGACCCGGCGACCGGCACCTTCCAACCCCGCGACGTGCGTGCCGGACGGCTGCTCGGTGCGCGTACCGTGCTCGGGCTGACGCCGCTGATCCTGCCCGACCTGCCCACCGCACAGGCCGACGCGCTTGTCGTCGAGGCCCGCTCGGCGCGCTTCGGGGTGGCCGCGCGGATGGACCGCCCGCTGCCCAGCCACGACCGGACCGCACCCGACTTCGAGCCGCTGCGCTACTGGCGCGGGCCGAGCTGGCTGAACATCGGCTGGCTGATACGGCGCGGGCTGCTCGCGCACGGGCACCCCGAGTTGGCGGCTGGGCTGCGCCGGTCGATGATCGGGCTGGTCGCCGGGGCGGGCTGCCACGAGTACTTCCACCCGGACACCGGCGCCGGCCTGGGCTCGGCGGCGTTCGGCTGGACCGCCGCGCTCGTGCTCGACCTGCTCGCCGACGAGGTGTAGCCCTCCGTGTCGGCCCTAGCGACGGCGGCCAGCGCCGTTTGCCGGCACCGGCGACGGTGGCCCGCGCTGGCAGCGTCCTTTGCCGGCACCGCCTGCGCTGGCAGCGCTGTTTGCCGGCACCGGCCGTGGGTAACCGCCGGGCGTGACCGACAGCGCGGGCGGCAGCGGGTTTCCGCACTTCATCGACGCGGTGTCCCGACGGTCCGGCCTGCCGACCGAGCAGGCCGCCGCCCTCGCCCGCGCCGTACTCCAGACGATGGCCGAACGCGTCACCGGCGGTGTGCCCGACGACCTGGTCGGGCACCTTCCGGACCAGGTGGACGGCTATCTGAACGACTTCGCGCCGCCCCCGCCGTCGGATGTGTCGCGCCCCCCCTCTGACGTGCCGGGCCCGTCCTCGGATCTGCCCGGCTTGCCTTCGGATCTGGCTGGCCTGCCCTCGGATGAGGTCGGGTTGGCCAACGGCCCGGCCGGTGGTGTCGACGGGGCGGGTGCCGGCGTCGACGGGTTCGACTCCGGCGTGGGTCTCGAAGTCGGTGGGCCTGCTGTGCCCCCGCCTCAGGTGGACGCCGGACCGGCGGAGTTCCTCCGCCGGGTGGGTCAGCGCGCCGGGGTGGACCCGGCTACCGCACGGGCCGGCACCGGGGCGGTCTTCGCGACCCTGCGCGAGACGGTGACCGTACGGGAGTTCCGCGACATGGTGGCACGACTGCCAGGCGATGGCGACGCCACGACCGGCCCGCCCACTCTGCCCGACATCTGACGCCCTGGGCTCGCGGGTAGATCCACTCGGGTTCCTTGAAATCGCGGTATCCAAGGCCCTTGGATACCGCGATTTCCAAGAAGCCGAGTGGATCGTGGACGGCGAACGCCGTCAGGCGCCGGATAGGTCCTCGGGCTCGGCGACCCAGGCGGAAAAGACCGGCACCCCGTGCCACGACGAGCCCCCGGCGCCGCCCGCTCGGGTGTCGGTGGCTACGGCCACCACGGCGTAGGGGTGGCCGAAGCGCAGCTCGGCGATGCGTGCCACGCCCTCCGGCGGAAGACTCACCGTCCCGAACATGCCGGTCACCGCCGCAGCCTCGAAGCCGTACCGGTCGTAGCGGGCCATCGCCACCTGCCGCGCCTCGAAGCCCCGCACTGGCTGGCCCAGCGCTCGTGCCAGCGCCGCCGTGGCGGCCGGGAAGCCCAGCGACTCGGGGGTCAGGTCATGGTCGCTGCGGGCCGACCAGCAGGGAAGCACCGCGCTGTGCCGCTCTTCGCGGCCGTCGCGGGCCCGGGTCCGTACCTGCTCCTCCCGAATCGTCCACAGGGGAGTATCGCCGAGCGGGAGGTCGAACAGGGACCGCCGTCCGTCCGGTTCGGCGCCGTCTACCAGGCCGGCGCTGAGGTGGTACGCGGCGGCCAGCACGTCGGCCGGCGGCACCTCCGGCGCGGCGGCGACTGAGAGCACCACGAGCCCCGCCCCGTCGGCTGTCTGCGCCGGGGCGGCATGCATGACCACGTCACCGGCCCGCGCGGTCGTCACGATTGCGCACCGGTGGCCGTGCCCCGGGCTGCGCAGGACTCGGCGCAGGTCACATGCCCAGACGCTGCCGGGGCCGAGCGTACGGGCGTCGGCTACCTCGAACGGCTCGGCCCACGAGATCCGCGTGGCGAGAGCACTGGCGAGGGCGAAGACAACGTCCGGGCTGACCTTCAGCGGGAAGGTCTCGATCAGCCCGTCGGTGTGCTCGCGCGCCCACGCGTCCAGCCCAGCCTGATCGGGTAGCGCACCCACCTCGGTCGTCGCGGGCAACGCCGCCCGCCACCCGGCCGTACCGTCGAGGTTCTGACCCGGTCGGTGCCACAGCGCCGTTGCGGACGCGACCAGCGGATGCGGCGTGTCCAGCAGCGCGCGGGCGACCCCCGCCGCGGTGAGCAGGTCCGTGCCCAGAGCCGCCGCCAGCCGATCGGCTGCCGCCTCAGATCCGGCCGTCGAGTCGGAACTAACCGCCGGGTAAGAGCCACCTGCCGGGTCGGGGCTGCTCGTTCGGTCGGAGCTCACCGCCGGGTCGGGGTTGGCCGCTGCCGCGCTGAGGGCGAGCAGCAGCCAGGCGCCGAGCGGGGAGGCGACGTGGTGCCGGTCGCCGATCGTGGTGTGCAGCCGCTCGGCGTACGCGGACAGCGGCCCGTGCAGGTCGGTCGTCATGCCCCCACTCTGCCTGCCGCGCTCCGGTCCGGCATCCTCACCGGCGGTCGGGTCACGACCACAGCTCGAACGGCTCGTCGATGCTCTCGCCGGCCAGAAACGGCGTGATCAGCTCAGGGAGCCGGCCGGGGTAGAACCGCCTGGAGCTGGCAACGACCTCCGGCAGCGGCCACCATCGGAAGCCGAAGTAGTCCTCCCGCTCGTAGTCGAGCCGGTGTGCCTCGTCCACGTCCGGCCCCGGCCCGGCCAGCCGCACCGCGACGACCACCTCGTCCTGGACGTGACGCAGCTGTCGGTGCAGGAAACTCGCTCGCCGTCGCCAGGTCGGTGCACCCACCTGGTCGCCGGTGACCACGATGCCGGTCTCCTCGCGCAGTTCTCGGACGGCGGTGTCGCGGTACGTCTCGCCGGGGTCCATGCCGCCGCCGGGCAGCTCCCACCAGGTGCCCAACCGTGGATGGTCCGGGTCGCGGGTGTGAAACAACAACACCCGGTCGTCGGCGTCACAGACCACCACACGTACCGCGCGCCGCTCCCACACCGGCAGGTCGTCGGGCACGTCGCTCATCGGGCCAGTCTGCCGCAGCACCGGCTCCGGGCGCTCGGACCGGGGCCGGTAGGCTGCCCGCCGTGGCTGGTCTGTTGAGGAACGTGGCGCAACGCATCTCCCGGGTCGGCGCGGCGATCCCGTCGCCCCGACGGTCCGGGCCGGCTCCCGCACGGGTGGCCCGTCCCCGGCAGGTCAGCGCGTTGCAGCGGCGGGAGCTGACGTACGCCCCCGAGCAGGACGGCCACGCCGACCCGGGGGAGATCGTCTGGACCTGGGTGCCGTACGAGGACGACCCTCGTCAGGGCAAGGACCGTCCGGTGCTGGTGGTGGGACGGCACAGCAGGACCCTGTTCGGGCTGATGTTGTCCAGCCAGAGCGACCGGGACGGGCAGCGGCACTGGTTCGCGCTCGGCCCGGGCGAGTGGGACCGGGACAACCGGCCCAGTTGGGTCCGGCTGGACCGGGTGCTCACCATGCGCGAGGACAGCATCCGCCGGGAGGGCGCCGTGCTGGACCGGCCCCGGTTCGACCGGGTCGGGCAGGCGCTGCGCGCCGGCTACGGCTGGCGCTGACCGTACGCCGGTAAAGGTCGACCCTGGTAAAGACCAACCGCAGTAAAGACCAACCACAGTAAAGACCGACCCCGGTACAGCCGCCGGCTTGAGCGTCCAGGCGCGGGTACGGTCAGCGCTCCACGAGGCGGGTACGGTCGGTGAGTTGGTGGGCCGGGCGGGCGCCGGAGAGGCTCTTCGCCTGGTACATGGCCGCGTCGGCGCGGCTGAGCGCCTCGGTGAGCTGGGCGGGGCCGGTCACCGGGGCGAGCCCGACGGAGGCTGTGACCCGGACGCTGCTGCATCCGCTGAGCCGGATCGGTGCGGCGACGGTTTCGCTGAGCCGGCGGGTGGCGTGCTCGATCCAGCGCCGGTCGACGGTCGGGCTGGCGAGCAGGCCGGCGAACTCGTCACCGCCGAGGCGGGCGACGAGGTTGTCCCCGGCGAAGCCGGCCAGGCGGTCGGCGACGCTGATCAGCACCTGGTCGCCGGCGGCGTGCCCGTACCGGTCGTTGATCTGCTTGAAGTCGTCGAGGTCGAGCACGATGGCGATCAGCGGCTGGCCGGCGGCGTCGGTGAGGAGCGCGGCAGCGAGGCGGTAGAAGGCACGCCGGTTGGGCAGCCCGGTGAGTGGGTCGTGGCTGGCGGCGTGCCGTTCGGCGGCGAGCTCGGCCTGGAGGTGCTCGATCTCGGCCTCGGCGCGCAGCGCCCGTCGGCGCAGTTGCCAGGAGGACAGCAGCGCTCCCGCCGCACAGATGCCGGAGGCGACGCTCATCGGATCCGGCACGAGACCTCCCATCGCCGCGACCGCCTCCAGCCTCGGTCGACGCGGCGCGGGTGCCGCGTCGGGCCCATTTCTCCCCGTTGGTGCCCACAGTGGGGTCACTCAAAGTGAACGGATAAGCACCGTTCACGTGCGTTATCATGCTCGCCGTCCGGTGCAGATGCAATAGCAGATGCACGTGCATACGTCCGATGTCGATACCGCACCCTCGCCGTCAACCGCTCCTCCCACGGGCACCGGCGGGCTCGTGAGCAGAAAGACGCCTCCCATGCAGCAGCCACCCAATGGCGTTCCGATCCATCAGTTGCCCCCGCTGAGCTGGCTGAAGAGCCGTCGCAGCAACCCCAGCGGCAACTGCGTCGAAATCGCCGAACTGCCCGGGGGAGCAGGCATCGCCGTCCGCAACTCCCGGCACCCGGAGGGACCGGCGCTGATCTACACAGTGGACGAGATCGCCGCCTTCGTACTCGGCGCCCGCGACGGCGACTTCGATCATCTGATCAACTGAGCGCTCCGACAGGCCGGTCCCGGGAACGGGACTGATTCACCGCTCCGGAGGAGTTCATCTCACCGACGGTCCATGGCATGCTTACACGTCGGCCGGGCCGGATGCCCGACCAAGTGGTCGGTATACCGGAGGCCCGCACGTGACGATGGTTCCCGCCGAGGGCGGCCCGACAACGGGGCCGACAGTGCTGCGCATGTTGCTCGGTGCCCAACTGCGCCGGCTGCGGGAGGCCAGCGGGGTGACCCGCGAAGGCGCCGGCTGGGAGATCCGCTCGTCTGAGTCGAAGATCAGTCGGATGGAGCTGGGTCGCGTTGGTTTCAAGGAACGCGACGTGGCCGACCTGCTCACCCTGTACGGCGTCACCGACGGGCAGGAGCGTGAGTCGCTGCTCAAACTCGCCCGGGACGCCAACAGTCCAGGGTGGTGGCACCGCTACGGCGATGTCCTGCCCAGCTGGTTCCAGTCCTACCTGGGGCTGGAGGCTGCGGCGGCGCTGATCCGCAGCTACGAGGTGCAGTTCGTGCCCGGCCTGCTGCAAACTCCGGAGTACGCCCGCGCGGTCGTCCTGCTCGGGCACAGCGCGGCGGACGTGGCCGAAATCGATCGCCGGGTGGCGTTGCGGATGCAGCGCCAGCAACTGCTGCGCCGCGATCGTCCGCCGCAGCTCTGGGTAGTGGTGGACGAGGCGGCGCTACGCCGGCCGATCGGTGGCGTCGAGGTGATGCGTGGGCAGCTCGAGGCGCTCATCGAGGCGACCAGGTCGCCCCACATCCGACTCCAGGTCATCCCGTTCGCGGCCGGCGGCCACGCGGCGGCCGGCGGCGCCTTCACCATCCTGCGCTTCGGCGACCAGGAGCTGCCCGACATCGTCTACATCGAACAGCTCACCAGCGCCCTCTACCTGGACAAGCGCGACGACCTCGACTACTACGCCGTCGCCATGGAACGGCTCTGTGTGGAGGCCGAACCGCCGGAGCGCACTCCGGAAATCCTCGGCCGGCTGCTGAAGGAGGCCTACCCGCACTGACGCGTGCCCGTGTCGTCGTAGCGGGCTCGGGCCTCGTGCACCTCGGCGATGTGCGTTTCTGCCCACGCCTTGATGGCCCGTTGCACGGGCAGCAGGCTCTCGCCCAGCGGCGTCAGCTGGTAGTCGACCCGGGCCGGCACGCCAGCGGTCACCGTCCGGCTCACCAGGCCCTCGCGCTCCAGTTTGCGCAGAGTCTGGGTGAGCATCTTCTGACTGGCCCCGGCGACGGTACGGGCCAGCTCACTGTGCCGTAGCGGCCCGTCGGCAAGTGCGCTCACCACGAGGGTCAGCCACTTGTCGCTGAGCGTCGCCAGCACCTCGTGACCGGGGCATTCGGCCAGGAAGGCGTTGTAGCGACGCCGTTCCCGCTCGCGTCGTTCGTCGGCGGTCATGGTGGCCATGGCGTACCTCCCGGTGCCCAGGGCACCCGAAGGTGCCTCCTTCCCGCCGGAGACTAGCGCTCCTAGCGTCGCCGGTATGAGAGCTGTGATCGTCCGCCGGTTCGGCGGCCCCGAGGTCCTCCAGATCGCCGACGTGCCCCGACCGGAGCCGGGGGTCGGCCAACTGCGGGTACGCGTCGCCGCCGCCGCGGTGAACCGGATCGACCTGTCCACCCGCAGTGGAGCGTTGAGCGCGGCGGGCCTGCTGCCACCGCTGCCGGTCGTGGCGCTGGGCTGGGACGTCGCGGGGGAGGTGGACGCGATCGGTGCGGAGGTGCGGCGGTTCGCTGTGGGTGACGCGGTGATCGGGCTGCGGGACGTCCTCTCCGCGCCGGGTGCCCAGGCCGAGTGGGTGGTGCTGGACGAGGACGCGGTCGCGGCAGCCCCGCGTACCGTCGCCGCGGAGGTGGCGGCGACGCTGCCGCTCATCGGTCTCACAGCGGCGCGGTCACTCGCCCTCACGGGACTGGACGCCGGGCGGACGCTGCTGGTCACCGGGGCGGCCGGCGGGGTGGGTGGTCTGCTGCTCGAACTGGCGGCGCTGCGCGGTGTGCGGACCGTAGCGGTGGCCGACCCACGGGACGAGGAGTTGGTACGCGGGCTGGGCGCCGACTGGTTCGTGCCGCGTACGGACCGGTTGGGCGCGGCGGTGCGCGCAGTGGTTCCAGGTGGGGTGGACGCGGTGGTCGACGCCGCGGTCGTCGGCGTCGCGGCGCACGAGGCGCTGCGGGGCGGGGGAACGTTCGTGGCGCTGGTGGCGCCGTTCGCCCCACCGCCGTTGCGGGCCACCCGGGTCGTCGTTCAGGAGGTCTGCGCCGACGGCGCCCGGTTGGCGGAGTTGTCAGCGCTTGTCGACAGCGGCCAGTTGAGCCTGCGACTGGCCGACCGGTTGCCGCTGGCCGAGGTGGCGGCGGCGCACGAGCGGCTGGCCGCCGGAGGTCTGCGGGGGCGTCTGGTGCTGGTGCCCTGAAGGGTCGCTATTGACCGACGCCGACGTGTCACGCTAATCTCTGGATCGATACAGTTCTGAATCGATCCAGAGGGGTGCCGGGTGAGGCCAACACTGCAAGCCGTCGCGGAGGCCGTGGGTGTCTCCCGCAGCACGGTGTCCAACGCCTACAGCCGCCCCGACCAGCTCTCCGCCGCCCTGCGCGAGCGGATCCTCGACGCCGCCCGGCAGCTCGGCTACCCCGGTCCCAACCCCACCGCCCGCTCCCTGCGTCGCGGCTTCGTCGGCTCGATCGGGGTGCTGTTCACCTCGCAACTGTCGTACGCCTTCACCGACCCCTTCGCGGTCCGCTTCCTCGCCGGGGTCGGCTGCGCCGCCGAGCGGCACGGCACCAGCATGCTGCTGGTGCCGCTGCCGCCGGCCCAGACCGACGCCCGGCGGGCGGTGGAGAACGCCGCCGTCGACGGCTTCTGCGTCTACTGCGCCGCCGACGAGGAATGGGCGCTGGACGTGATCCGGGAGCGTGGCCTGCCGTTCGTCACCACCGCGGCCCGCGAGGACGCCGGCCCCGACGACCGGTTCGTCGGCATCGACGAGCGCGCGGCGGCCTACCGCATCGCCGCGCACGTGGCCGGCCTCGGCCACCGCCGGGTCGCCCTGCTCGCCGACGCCGTGCTGCCCGACGCGTCGACCGGCCCGGTCACCCTGGCCGGGGCGGACGAGGTGTGGCATCCGACCACCCGCGACCGGCTTGCCGGCTTCGCCGACGCGTTCGCCGAGGTCGGCGTCGACTGGGGCGAGTTGACGCTGGTCAGCGCTGCGGGCAACAGCCGGGCCGCCGGAGTCGCCGCCGTCGCCGGGCTGTTCGACAGGCCCGCACCGCCGACAGCCGTGCTGGCCGGCTCCGACGTGCTCGCCCTCGGCGTGCTCGACGCGCTGGCCCAGCGGCCAGGTAACACCAACCCGCCGGTTTCGGTGACCGGCTTCGACGACATTCCCGAGGCCGCGACCGCCGGCCTCACCACCGTCCGGCAACCGGCCGAGGAGAAGGGCCGGATCGCTGCCGAACTGCTGCTCGACCCACCCACGGACCCCGCAGCCGGTCACGTGCTGCTGCCCACCGCGCTCATCGTCCGGTCCTCCACCGGACCTGTCCCGAGGAGTTGACCATGGAATTCCCGACCGGATACGTCACCGCTCTCGACGCCATGAACCGTCACGTCAACTCGGCCCGACCGGACGCCCCCGTCCAGGTCGAGCGGCCCCGCCGGGCGCTGCTCGCGCCGACCCGGCAGGCCGCCGCCGGTGTCCTGCACCGGCTCGCCGACCGGATCCAGCCGCGACCGGTGCCGTCCACCCCCCGCTGCTCCTGACCTGCCCGTCAGGCCCGGTGCCACCCGCGCAACACCCCATTTCGGTACGCGGGGAACGGGCGGGTCGGCACCGGGCGGCGCGGGTGGTCGAGCGGGGAAGGGCCAGGCAGACTGGTGAGGCCATGTCACAGTTCACGCCTGCCCTCCGCCTCCACGACCGCTACGTGCTGCACGAGCGGATCGGCCTCGGCGGCATGTCCGAGGTGTGGCGGGCCGACGACGAAGTGCTCGGCCGGCCCGTCGCGGTGAAGGTGCTCGCCGGGCAGCTCGCCGCCGACCCGCACCTGATGGCCACCATCCGGCGCGAGGCCCGCGCGGCCGCCCGGCTCACCCACCCGCACGTGACCCAGGTGTACGACTACGCCGAGGCGACACTGGCCGGCGGAGTGGTAGTGCCCTACCTGGTGATGGAGCTGGTCGACGGGCACAACCTCGCCGATCGCCTGCGGTCCGGGCCGATGCCCTGGCCGGAGGCGGTCCGGGTGGCCGGGCAGATCGCCGCCGCGCTGGCCGCCGCGCACCGCATCGGCGTGGTGCACCGGGACGTCAAACCGGGCAACGTCATGCTCACCGACACTGGTGCCAAGGTGCTCGACTTCGGCATCGCCGCGCTCGGCGGGCTCGACAGCCGATCCGGCGAACCGCTGATGGGCACCCCCGCCTACTTCGCCCCCGAGCGCCTCGCCGCTGGCCCACCCGACCCGGCCAGCGACGTGTACGCCCTCGGCGCGCTGCTCTACCGCCTGCTCACCGGCCAGGCGCCGCTGCCAGTGCAGAGCTGGGAGGACGCCCTCAGAGTGCACCGGCAGCGCACGCCGGTGCCGCCGCTGCGGGTACTCGGCCTGCCGGCCGACATCGCCGAGCTGACCCTCACCTGCCTCGCCACCGATCCGGCCCACCGGCCGAGCGCCGCCCGGATCGCCCGCCGGTTCGGCACCGCGCAGCCTGTCGAGCCGGAGATGCTGGGCTTCCCGCACTCGGCGGCAGCCCATCCGCCCACCGAAATGATGCGTCTCCCGTCGCCGGCTCCGACGGGCAACCGGTCCACGGAGATGGCGCACGTCCCGTCGTCGACCCAGGCAGTCCACCCGCCCACGCTCATCGACCGCTCGGCGACCCCAGCGGCCCTCGCGCCGCCGGCCACCCCGCCGCCGGCTACCGCGCCGGCCGCTACCGCGCCGGCGGGCACCGCACCCCGTCGGCGTCGGTCCCGCCGGCCGCTCGCCGTGCTGACCGCCGCCGGGCTCGCGGCAGTGGTCGGGCTCGGCGCGCTGCTCACCCAGGGCCCCGACTCGCCTGAGTCACCCGATACCTCGCAGCTCGCCGCCCCGTCCGCCACCAACTCCCCGACGCCCTCGCCCACCACACAGTCGCCGAGGCCGACGTCACCGGCCGCGCCGCCGCCCACCACCAGCGCACCGACTCCGACTCCGACCCGGACGTTCGGCCAGCAGGTGCCGGTGAGCCTGTGGCAGGTGACCGGCGAGTTCACAGCGGTGCTTGCCCAGGCGCAGGCGCGCGGCGACATCGACCGCAGGACCGCCGAGGACCTGCGCGACGACCTCGCCGACCTGGGCAGCCGGCCACGCGACCGCGCCCGCAACATCGCCGACCTGCGGGAACGCATCGCCAAGCTGGTCGAGCGGCGCGAGATGTCGGCGCGTACGGGCGCCCAGCTCGACGCCCTGCTCACCCAGGCGACCACTGCCGCCACCGGCCGCACCGACGACTGACGCGCTACTCGGCGAGGATCTGCTCGCGGAGGATCTCCGCGTGCCCGCAGTGCTGCGCCAACTCCCGCAGCACGTGCAGATAGACCCAGCGCAGCGGCAGCGGCCCCCGCCGGTTTCCGCGCAGCACGTCGTCCAGACCCAGGGCGGCCGTCGCCCGGCGGGACGCCGCACACGCCTCCCGGTGTGCTTGCCGCACGCTGGCGATCGTGTCGTCGGCGTCGAGGAGGAACGAATCCTCCGACGACTCCGGTAAGCCGATCTCGGCGCGGGACCGGCACGTTACGGCCTCGTCGAACCACACCTTCTCGACGAACGTGACGTGCTTCACCAGGCCGAGCAGGGTCGTACGGGACGGCACCAACGACAGGCGCGCCTGCTCCTCGGTCAACCCGTCCAGACAGCCGTCGAGCGCGTTGCGGTGCTCGTCGATGAAAGCCTCGAACTGCTCATGTGCGGAAGCGCCGACCACGTCGGAGGCGAAGGTCACCGGAAGGGACGTCATGACCGCAGCCTAAGGCCACCGGCCGGGACGGTGTTCAACCGAAGGAGACCAGGGCGCCGCGCTCGTCGAAGCGGGCCGTTCCCGCCCATGCGACCTCCCAACGGTTGCCCTCGGGATCGGCGATGTAGGCAGAGCGCCCACCCCAGGGCCGGTCGGTAGGCTCGGCCACCACCGTCGCACCCGCCGCGACCGCTGCGGCGAAAGCCGTGTCGACCTCGGCCCGGCTGTCGACGTTGCAGGCCAGGGTCACCCCGGACCAGCCGCCGGTCGGACCGGGCACGCCGGGTGCCGCCTCGGCGGCCAACTCCGGCAGCGGAAAGAGCGCGAACAGAACGCCGCCGAGCAGGAACGCCGACCAACTGTCGTCGCTGCCCGTCGACTCGGGCCAGCCCAGCGAGCGGTAGAACGACCGCAGCCGGCCCATGTCGCGGGCGCCCACTGTGACAACTGACAGTCGGGAGGGAAGTGCGTCCATGACACCGCTCCTGCCCGGCGCGTACGACATGTCGGCACCCACCGTCCGTCAGGGACGGTGAGCGGCTCCCGGGCCGGCGAGGGCCTGAAGCGACGCGGTGGTCGCCGGATCGGCCGGGAAGAAGGCCTCGACGGCCAATCCGGCGACTGTGACGTCCAGCGGCGTACCGAAGAGGGTGGTGGTGCTGAGGAAGGACATCTCCCGGCCGTCATGGCGGTAGCGCAGCGGAACGACGATGCGTGACACGGCCGTGCTGATCGGCGTCTCGTGGGCGTCGTCGCCGGGGTAGCCGCGAAGCTCCTCGTGCAGGTCGTACAGGATCGGGTCGTTGCTCGTCACTGCCTGCTGGCGCAGCCGGCTCAGCAGATGGGCGCGCCACTGCGGCAGGTTGAGGATGCGCGGAGCCATGCCGTCGGGGTGCAGGCTGAGCCGCAGCACGTTCACCGGAGGGCTCAGTAGGCGGGGGTCCGCGCCAGCGGTGAACAGGGCCACTGCCGGATTGGCCTCGACAAGGTGCCAGTGCTTGTCGACGAGCAGCGCTGGGTACGGGCTGTGAGCGTCGAGGATCTGCCGCACTGCCGCGCGTACCGGGTCCAACTCCGGATCGGTCAGCTCGTGAGTGGAGTACGCGGGCGCGTAGCCACCGGCGAGCAGGACCGTGTTGCGGGCCGCCAACGGCAGGTCGAGCTGCTCGGCCAGCCGTAGGATCAGCTCCGGACTCGGGCGCGACCGCCCGGTCTCCACGAAGCTCAGATGCCGGGCCGACACCCCCGCCTCGATCGACAGGTCGAGCTGACTCATCCCGCGGGTTCGGCGCCAGTCGCGCAGCAACTCCCCGACGCCGCGCGCGGGCCCTGCCGTGGTCGTCACGCCTCGACCCTAGTGACAGCGGCTGCGCACGAACCATTACCTGCGAGGTAATCGACAGGGCACCGGCAGCCTCGGGACCATCTCCCCATGACCGCGTACGGACTTGCGCATCTGCGCACCGCATCCACCCACGCCGACGTGCTGGAGTACCTGCGCCGCATCGACGCCACCCTTGCCCCCTTCGGCGGCCGGTTCCTCGTCCACGGCGGCAACGTCGAGGTCCTGGAGGGCACCTGGCCGGGCCATCTGGTGATCATCGAGTTTCCCGACCTGCCCACGGCCCGCGCCTGGTACGACTCCAGCGACTACCAGGAGATCAAGCCCTTCCGGACACGGCACATCGCCGGCGACGTGATCCTGGCCGACGGAGTCGAGCCCGACCACAGTTCAGCCGAGCTCGCCGCGAGCCTTGCCCGCCAGAGCGCGTGACGGCCCGCCGCCAGCCTGGCCCGCCGAAGCAGGTGACGGCTCGCCACTAGCGAGGCGAGGTGACGGAGGACTCCGTTTCGCCGGCTGGCCCGGTGCCGTCAACCGATGTCGGCCCGGGCCAGCGAGCCGGGCTCGGTGCCCGCCTGTGCGTGCACCTCGCCCGCAGGTGACCAGATCGCCGACCCGCCGGCCGCCTCGGTATAGCCACCACCCGTCGACCCCGCGAAGCTCGCCACCGCCACCCACACCCCGTGCGTCGTGGCGATCCGCCGCGCCCGTCCGTCCGTCACCGCCGCGTCGCACGCCGACTCCAGCACGCCCGCCGCGTACACGTCGATCCCCAGCGCGGCCGTCTCCGCCGCGTGCGCGGCGACGCCCGTGTCCTTGCAGATCGCCAGCCCGACACGCCAGCCGTCCACATCCAGCACCGCCGGCGCGTCGCCCGGCCGGAACCGGCGGGCCTCCACGTCCCCCAGCCACATCTTCCGGTACGCGATCGTCACGCCGTCGCCGGTCACCGCCAGCGTGGCGATGTGCTCACCGGCCACCGGCGCGCCGGCCAGCGCGAGGGTGCCCGTCTCGGCGCACGCCTCGACCAGCGGCGCCAACCGGGGATCCTCGACCGACACGACAGGCCCCTGCAACTCGTACCCCGTCAAAGACAGCTCCGGAAAAACGACAACCCGGGCGCGCGCCGCGCGGACAGCGGCGGCGTGCGCCCGCGCGTTCTCCGCGACATCCAGAGGTGCGCACGGAGGTTGCGCCGCCGCGAGCCGCAGTGGGGTACGGTGCTGCACGCCTCCTCCGGAAGGGGAGGCGTGCTCGGTCGGGCGGTGGCCCGCGTGGCCGACTCTCAGGAACACTTCGTAGCGTGGGGGCATGATTCGAACGTCCCACGCCGTGCTCGCCACCGGAACCCCCGCCGCCGCGGCCGAACCGCCACAGGATGGCATCGTCGGCTACGTCACCGACCTGGTGGAACGACTCGGTGGGCCGGGCGCTGGCCTGGCGGTGGCACTGGAGAACCTGTTCCCGCCGATCCCAAGCGAGATCATCCTCCCGCTCGCGGGGTTCGTGGCCGCGCAGGGCCGGATGAGCCTCGCCGGGGCGATCTTCTGGACGACGCTCGGATCGGTGGTCGGTGCCCTGGCGCTGTACTACATCGGCGCGTCACTGGGGCGTGACCGAACGCGCGCCATCGTGCAGCGGCTGCCGCTGGTGAAGCTCAGCGACGTGGACCGGACCGAGGCGTGGTTCCTACGGCACGGCGTGAAGGCCGTCTTCTTCGGCCGGATGATTCCGATCTTCCGAAGCCTGATCTCCATCCCCGCCGGGGTGGAACGGATGCCGGTACGGATCTTCCTGCTCTACACCACGCTCGGCAGCCTCATCTGGAACAGCACCTTCGTGCTGGCCGGCTACCTGCTCGGCGACAACTGGCACCTCGTCGAGGGCTACGTCGGCATCCTCCAGAACGTCGTCATCGTGGTCTGTGTGGCCGGCGTGGCCTGGTTCGTCGGGTCCCGCGTACTGCGCGCCCGCCGCGCGGCCCGCAACCCCGAGCCCGTCGTTGAGGTCACTCCCGACCCGATCCCCCCGACGCCGGGAGTGCCCGACCCGAGTGGGCGCGGAACGCTCTACCGGAGCGGCTCACAAAACCCCCACGAGCACTGATGTAACGGCAGCGCCAGGCCGGGCCCGGGTGGCTGCGTGGTCGGGGCGGGAGTGCGCGGGTGGGCGCTGTCCGGTCCGGGCGTAGCTGCGTGGTCGGGCTGCGCTGTGGGTGAGGGTGCGCTGTGTGGCGTGGGCGCGCTGTGTGGCGTGGTGCGTTGCCTGAGTTGGATGCGCTGTGTGGTCGGGTGCGCTGCGCGGCATCGGCGTGCTGCGTGAGCTGGCGTGCTGCGTGAGCTGGTTCGCTGCGCGGCCTGGGTGCGCTGTGTGGCTGGTGCACGGCGCGGCTGGGTGCCGGCGCGGTGTCCTGGCCCGCTTTGCCCCCGTATGGGTGGTCCCTAGAGTCAGCGTCTCAGCCCTCCGCCCTCCTTTCAGCGCGGGTTGACCGCACGCAGCCCTTGATCGACTCGGGTTCCTTGTAGTCGGTGTGTCCGGCTGGGGTGGATGCCCCGGTTTCAAGGAACCGAGTCGATCATCGCCTGGGTGCCCGGTTCGGTCGGCGTCCGCAGGCGTGGTGTGGGTGGTAAGTCCACTGGTGGGGGGTTTCGGGGTGTGACCGGTGGCATCCTCAGGCCGGAATCGTGGCGGCCCCGGCCGGGTTACATACCCTGACGATCGCAGTACGGCCGACCGCAGGCCACCCCTCACGGGGAGGATGCACTGCTCGGCCGGAAGCGCTGCCCGGCCCGCTCGACGTGGTCGGAATGCGCGGCCCGGCCCGGTGGTTACACACTGGCTGAGCGACCGCACCAGCGGCGGGCGATGCCCGACGTTCGAGAGCAGAGCCCGCGCCAGCGACTCGCCGGCACCTCAGGGACTGACCCACGGACTTGACCTACGGGCTCGTCCAATCGGCTTTGCGAAACGATGGCCGACCCCGGGAATGGCCCCGGCCCCCGGGTGGTTACACATGGACCGGCCGCTAGAGGCGCCCCCGCGCCCGGCCGCCGTGAATGACTTTCCCCCCTTTGTTGTTTGTGCAGCGCCGGACGAGGTGCTGACACCCGTGCGCCGCCCCCCGGTGGTGTGTGGGTGTTTCCTACCCCCGAAGGAGCTACCCCCATGAACACGATCATTCGTAAGAGCATGTTGTCGGTTGCTGGTCTCGCGTTCGCCGGTGGTGTTTTCGCCGGCCCCATCGCTGCTCACGCCGCCACCCCGGTGGATGGCAAGCCCGTCGCGGTCGCGGTGCAGGCCGGCAAGCCTGACACCGGCAAGTTGATCCCGCACGGTACGCAGGGCGCGCAGTCCCGGATCGCCCTCAACGACGAGCAGACCGCCAATGTGAAGGCGATCATCGCTGCGACGAAGAAGGCTGGCATGCCTGAGCGGGCTGCGGTGATCTCGATCGGTACGAGCCTGCAGGAGTCGAAGCTGGAGAACCTCGGCCACCTGGGTGACCGCAACGACCACGACTCGCAGGGCTTGTTCCAGCAGCGTCCGAGCTCGGGT